>DASXOV010000001.1:0-2550 GCA_036494005.1 Pseudonocardiaceae bacterium
GGGCTGGGCGGCCACCCGCAAGCTGCGTACCGTGCTGGACAACCTGACCAGCCTGCTCGCGGTCGAATTGCTGGCCGGGGTCCGCGGGCTCCAGTTGCGCGCCCCGCTGACCGCGTCGCCGGCCGGCCGGGTCGCGATGGCCGCGGTGGCCGAGTTCGCCGGCGAGCCGGGGCCGGACGTCTTCCTCGCCCCGGTGCTGGAGTCCGTCCGCGACCTCGTGCGCGGCACCGCCCTGCGTACCGCGGTCGAGAAGGCGGTCGGCCCGCTGCTGTGAGCTCGGGGTTTGCTGAAGCTGGGGGCTGCTGGGGCTGAGGCTGGGGGGCCGGGCGCTGGGCCCGGCGACTCAGGTGTCCGCAGTGGACGGATCGGTGAGCTCGGCCGTGATGATGCCGGCCAATGCCCGGAACGCCTTGCCCCGGTGGCTGATCGCGTCCTTCTCGTCCGGCGGGAGTTCGGCGTTGGTGCGGGTCTCGTCGTCCGCCACGAAGATCGGATCGTACCCGAACCCGCCGGTCCCCCGCGGTGCGCGGATGAGCCGGCCCGGCATCTCGCCACCGACCGTCCACTCCCGACCGTCCGGGAGCACCAGCGCCGCCGCGCACACGAACGACGCGCTCCGCGACTCGTCCGGTACGTCGTTGATCTGCGCCAGTACCAGCGAAAGGTTGGCCGAGTCGTCGCCGTGCCGGCCGGCCCAGCGCGCGGAGAACACGCCCGGCATCCCGTTCAGCACGTCGACCGTGAGCCCGGAATCGTCGGCGACCGTCGGCAGCCCGGTGCGCGCCACGCCCTCCCGCGCCTTGATGAGCGCGTTCTCCTCGAACGTCAGCCCGCTCTCCGGCACCTCCTCGTAGGCCGGCACGTCGGCGAGCCCGACCAGCGCGACATCGATGAGGATGCGTTGGAGCTCGACGAGCTTCTTCGTGTTCCGGGTGGCGAGCAGGATCTTCACGAAGCCAGGGCCTTGCGCTGAAGGTCGGCCAGCGCCGCGCAGCCGGCCGCGCCGAGGTCCACCAGCGTGTCGAGTTCGGCGCGGTTGAACACCGACTGCTCACCGGTGCCCTGCACCTCGACGAAGTCACCGGCGCCCGTGCACACGATGTTCATGTCCACGTCGGCGATGACGTCTTCCTCGTAGCACAGGTCGAGCCGGGGCTGGCCGCCGATGATGCCCACGCTGACCGCGGCCACCGACCGGTGCAGCGCCTCCTCGGGCTTGCCGGACAGCGCGCGCTTCCTACCCAACCACGCGACCGCGTCGGCCACCGCGACGTATCCGCCGGTGATGGCCGCGGTCCGGGTGCCCCCGTCGGCCTGCAACACGTCACAGTCCACCATGATGGAGTTCTCACCGAGCGCGGACAGGTCCAGGCAGGCCCGCAGGCTGCGGCCGATCAGTCGGGAAATCTCGTGGGTACGCCCGCCGATGCGCCCCTTCACGCTCTCCCGGTCCGAACGGGTGGTCGTGGCCCGGGGCAGCATCGCGTACTCCGCCGTCACCCAGCCGAGGCCGGAACCCTTGCGCCAGCGCGGCACCCCCTCGGTGACGCTCGCGGTGCACAGCACCCGGGTCGCGCCGAACTCCACCAGCACGGAGCCTTCCGGATGCATGCTCCAGTTGCGGGTCAGAGTCACCGGTCGCAGTTGGTCAGGGGTACGTCCATCGGGTCGGGCCATGCCGCCAGCCTAGTCCGCGCCAGCGGAGCACACGTCGCGGCGGTGACCTCCCGGGCCATCGAGTCGTCGAGCCGGTACGCGAGACCCCGCAGCCCGTACCACCACTCCGCGACCATCATCCCGCACAGGTACGGCACCAGGTCGGTGGAGCGGTCCACCACCCACCGGACGCCCTTGGTGGCCATCCAGCGCAGCTCCGAACGCAGCGTCGGCGGCGGGTTGGACGGCTCCTCGTCCGGCCACCTGGTCGGCGGGAGGCCCAGCAGGTCGGCGAACGAACGGGCCAGCAGCCGGTGCCCACGCTCGCTCGGGTGCAGCCGGTCCACGCTCCACATGCGACGCTCGTAGGTGGCCGGGTGCCCCGCGATGTCGACGTGCAGCGCGCCGAACCGGGCCGCCGCCGCGTCGGTCACCGCGTTGACCGCCCGGATGCGCCGGGCGAGCGGCCGCGCCAGCCCGTCGGGCAGCCGGAACATCCGCCCGGGATCGGGCAGCCGCATCGTGAGCACGACCGCACCCTCGGTACGCAACGCGCCGAGGGTGCGCTCCACCGACGCGGCGACGCGGGCCACGTCGAAGGTGCGGCGCAGGGTGTCGTTGACGCCCACCACCACCGACGCGATGTCCGGGCGCAGCCGCAGCGCATGGGGCAGTTGCTCGCGTTCGACGTCACCGGTGAGCGCGCCGTTGACCGCCAGGTTGTGCAGCCGCGCGTCGGGCAGCGCGGTCGCCAGCAGTTCGGCCCATCCGCGCCAGGTGCCGTCCGGCTGGGGATCGCCGACGCCGACCGTGATCGAGTCCCCGAGCGCCACGAACCTGGTCACGACGCGATCCCCGCCAACTCATCGTCGTCACCCCACACACCCTGCGCAG
>DASXOV010000002.1:0-14859 GCA_036494005.1 Pseudonocardiaceae bacterium
AGTGTGGACGGTGACCGGTAACTCGCCACGTCGGGTGCTGATCTACTCCGGCAACATGTTCAACGAGCTGTCTGACGTTCCGTATGTGATCACCATGGAAGTAACCACCGAACCCGATCCGATGGACGTAGAGCTGCCAGACGGGCTACGAGTGGCCTACACCCGCCTCGACAACGTGCCCAAGTCTCTGCTCGGCGACATCATCGGGGAGGTGCCTGGCGAGCTGATGGAACGGATCAACACCAGGCTGTTCATGGTGATCACCATGCAGTGACCACCGTGACCACTAGGAACGCGGGACAACCAACGCGGGGATATCGATACGCAGGCTGAACGGCGCGGTCGTGACGAACTGGCCGGTGGCAGCTGGAGTCTCGACGTACCCGATATCCGGCGCGCCCAGGTGGAACACCGTGATCGAGAGGGCAGGCGGATCGAGGTCGACGATCCAGTAGTGCGGGATTCCCGCCTCCGCGTACTCGCACGGCTTGAGGTGAAGATCGACGTTGCGCGATCCCGGCGAGATGATCTCGACGGCAAGCAGGACGTCTGACGCCGAGAGCCGGTCCTCGGGTCCACCGACCCGGGTAACGACGACGTCGGGCACCCGCACGGTCGGCGGATACTCCGCGCGATCGACCACCTTCCTGGCCAGGACGCTCTCCCAGTCCATCGGTAGCTGCCCATCAAGCGCCGGAACAGGCGCTGGGCGGCAAGCTGATGGCGACGAGCGGCCCGGGGGGACACCCGCAGGACACCTTCCTGGAGCTCGTACCGATAAGTGTTGTCCTCTGGCAGTGCGGTCCACTCGTCGAGGGTCATGCGTGACCCCGGGTTGTGGTGCAACGGCGTGGCCGGCCGCCACTGCTAGCGCCTCGATGAGGGTGGACTTGCCGGCCGCCCGCACGGCTCCGCTGTTGAGTTCGGCGCATGCAGGCGCCTCTCGGAGCAACGCGACGTCTGCACAAGGCTCCTGCTGCTGACCACCCGGCCGAGTGGGCGAACCCGTCGGCCCGTCGGCCGTCGTACCGGGGCGAGCTGGGAGGCTGGTGGCCCATCGACGGACGTACCGGAGGACCGATCAGCGGGAAGACGACCGATGAGGCGCGCGTCGGTGCACGCCAGGATGCAGGTCAGGACCCAGACCAGGACACCGGGCTGACGCTCACCGGTGAGCGGACCCTGCCGGGAATCCCGGAGGAGAATTACTGGTTCCGCAGGCACGAGGCCGCCTACCTGCGCCTGGCGCGGTACTGCGCGGACGCGGTGGTGCTGGAGGCCGGCTGCGGGGAGGGCTACGGGGCGGCCCTGCTCGACCGGACCGCGGACCGGGTCCTGGCACTGGACTGCGACCGGGCCACCACCAGGCACGTGGCGCGCCGCTATCCGGGGCTGCATACCGTGCGGGGCGACCTGGCCGCGCTGCCATGCGGAAGGTCCACCATCGACGTGCTGGCCAGCCTGCAGGTGATCGAGCATCTGCCGGATCAGCCGGGCTTCCTGGCCGAATGCGCCCGGGCGCTGCGTCCGGGCGGCCGCTTGCTGGTCACCACCCCGAACCGGATCACCTTCTCCCCAGGCCGGGCCACCCCGCTCAACCCGTTCCACACCCGGGAGCTGGCCGCCGCCGAGCTGACCGATCTGCTCGGCCGGGCGGGCTTCACCGTGCAGGTGCTGGCGGGTCTGCACCACGGCCCCCGGCTGCGGCAGCTCGACCTGGTGCACGGCGGTTCCGTGGTCGACGCGCAGATCGCCGCCGCGCTGGACGGCCGATGGCCGCCGCACCTGCTCGCCGACGTGGCCGCGGTGCGCGTCGAGGACTTCACGGTGCGGGACGGCGACCGGAACGACGACCGGGACATCGACCGGGACATCGACGCCTGTCTGGACCTGATCGCGGTGGCGACCGCGCCGTGACCGCGCCGCCTGTGGGCACGTTCTGCCTGGTCCTGCACTCTCATCTGCCCTGGCTGGCGCACCACGGACGGTGGCCGGTCGGTGAGGAGTGGCTCTACCAGGCCTGGGCGCAGTCCTACCTGCCGGTGGTCGAGGTGCTGCGGCGGCTGGCCGCCGAAGGCCGTCGCGACCTGCTCACCCTGAGCGTCACCCCGGTGCTGGCCGCCCAGCTCGACGACCCGTACTGCCTGCGCGGCATGCACGACTGGCTGGGCGGCTGGCTGCTGCGCGCGCAGTTCGCCGCGGGCCGGGCCGGGATGCGGGCGCTCGCCGCCCGCGAGTACCGCGCCGCCACTGCCGCCCTGGACGATTTCGAACAGCACTGGTGCCACGGCGCCTCGCCGGTGCTGCGTGAACTCGTCGACGCCCGGGTGGTGGAACCGCTCAGCGGGCCGCTGACGCATCCGTTCCAACCGCTGCTGTACCCGCAGGTGCGTGCCTTCGCCCTTGCCGAGGGGCTCGCCGACACCGCGCTGCGCATCGGGCAGCGCCCGGCGGGGATCTGGGCACCGGAGTGCGGTTACGCGGCGGGGATGGAGGACGGCTACTCCCAGGCCGGAGTGCGCCGGTTCCTGGTGGACGGGCCCGCGCTGCACGGCGACACCGCGTTCGCCCATCCGGTGGGCAGCTCCGACGTGGTGTGCTTCGGGCGCGATCTGAAGGTGACCTATCGGGTCTGGTCACCCAGCGCCGGATATCCGGGCGACCCCGCCTACCGCGACTTCTACACCTTCGACCACCCGACCGGGTTCAAACCGGCCCGGGTCACCGGCAAGCGCGTCGCCGGGCCGGACAAGCAGCCCTACGACCCTGGTCTCGCGCGCGAGGCGGTCGGGAAACATGTCGACGATTTCGTCATGGTGGTGCACGACCGGCTGCGGACCCTCGCCGACCGGCACGGACGGCCCGCGCTGATCGTCGCCGGCTACGACACCGAACTGTTCGGTCACTGGTGGCACGAGGGCCCGGACTGGCTGGAAGGGGTGCTGCGGCGGCTGCCGGAGGCAGGGGTGGGGGTCAGCACCCTGGGCGGCGCGCAGGAGTGCGTGCTCGGTCCCCCGGTGACACTGCCCGCCACCTCATGGGGCTCAGGCAAGGACTGGCGGGTCTGGAACGGCGAGCCGGTGGCCGACCTGGTGGCGGGCAACGACGCAGTGCAGCGGGAACTGCTCGACGGGCTGCCCGCCCCGGGACCGGCCCGCGATCCGGTGGCCGACCAGGCCGTCCGAGAGGCCTTGCTCGCGCTGTCCAGCGACTGGGCGTTCATGGTGAGCAAGGACACCGCTGCCGGTTACGCCCGCCACCGGGCCGCCGAGCACCTCGCCCGGACCCGGGCGCTGCTCAGTGGCCGAGTCGGGGGCCGAGTCGGGGGCCGAGTCAGGGGCCGGGCCGGCGACCGGCTGGCCCGCTGGCACGCCGAGACACCGTTCGGCGGGCTCGACGCGCGCCGGCTCCGCCGCCGCTGAATCGACGCGGGCCGGCTCCGCCGCCGCTGAAGAGGAGCCGCTGAGCGAAGTCTGCGTACGCTGCGACCGTCGATCTTTCCCCGGATATGGCCGGAGAGCGCGGCCGCCAGAGCGTGGCGGCCAGAGGGTGCGGACGCCAGAGTGCGGGAGGTAGTGATGAGCAGCCCCGAGAGCTACCGGCCCGGTTCCGCCGACCAACGGGCTACCACCGGGCCGCCCACCGGCAGCCGGCCCGCTGACCAACCGGGCCAGGTGCAGCAACATCACCTGCGCGCGCTCGCCGCGGTACGCGAGGAGCTCGCCCACCTGGAGGAAGCACTGTGCGCCAGCTTCGACCGGACCCGCGACGCGGCGCACAACGTGCATGTCCCCGCCTGGCTACGCACCACCCGGGGGGAGAGCCGCTGGCCGGTCGCCGTCGTCATCGTGATCGCCATCGCACTGCAGGTGGCGCTGCCCGACCAGCTGGTGCTGCAGTCCCGGTGGCTGCTGCCCGGCCTGGAACTGGCCCTGCTGGTGGTCCTGATCGTGGTCAACCCGACGCGGTTCAACCGGGAATCCCGGACGCTGCGGGCCGGTGGCCTCACCCTCACCGGGGTGCTGGCGCTGGCGAACGCATGGTCGGCCATCCTGCTCGTGCTCGGCTTGGTGGAGGGCCGCGGGAGCCAGGACGCCGTCGCGCTGCTGGCGACCGGCGCCGCGATCTGGCTGACCAACATCATCGTCTTCGCGCTGGGGTACTGGGAGTTCGACCGGGGCGGGCCCGCCGCCCGCGCGAACGCCCGGCACACGGTGCCTGATTTCCTGTTCGTGCAGATGCAGAACCCGGAGCTGGCCGACCCGGAGTGGGAGCCGGAGTTCGTCGACTACCTGTATCTGTCGTTCACCAACGCCACCGCGTTCAGCCCCACCGACGTGATGCCGCTGTCCCGATGGGCGAAGCTGATCATGCTGGCCCAGTCGGCGGTCTCCCTGGTCACACTCGCCCTGGTGATCGCCCGCGCCGTCAACGTCCTGAAGTAACCGGCCGGTAGTTCAGCGACCGTCGCGGAAGCGCGCAGCGATGTCCGGGACGTCCTCCCACCACAATCGCTGCCGGCCCGGTTCGGATCGAGCGGTAGACGACTCGAGGGCGCTGCTGGTCGCGGCGCCGGCGGCACCAGGTTTGGCGGCATCGAGTTCGGCGGCATCGAGTTCGGCGTCGATGGTCTCAGCCTGCTGCTGGTCTTCACGCATCATCCGGGTCACGACCGCGCCGAGGAAGGGCAGTCCCGCCAGGTCACCACCGATCCAGAGCACCCCGGCACCGATGATCTGGTCCGTCCGCAGGTCCGGTCCCCACGCCCGGTGTAGCGCCTGGTAGTAGTGCAGGGCGACCAGCGGGCCCAGCCAGAGGGCCAAGCCCAGCACCCCGTCGAAGATCACTTCGGCGACGCTGATTCCCACGCTCACGAGGTACGGGTCCTTGCGCGGGGTGGGGTCGATGCGCAACCGGGTCCAGAAGTAGCCGAACCCGGCTGCGACCAGTGCGGCGCCCACGAGTCCGCCCACAACCGCCGACCGCAGGCCGGCTTCGTACAACGGGGTCAGATAGAGGACGAACAGTGGGGCGATCAGCACCGCGGTCACCACCAGGGGAAACGTCAGCGCGCGGGCGACCGGACTGTGCAGCAGCCGGCCCGCTCGCCGTCTGGTTCCCTCCGGGAGGGTCTCGCGCAACAGCGTCAGCGGGGCTGCCAGGGCGAGGAACATCGGGGCGATCATGAGCAGCACGATGTTCTGCACCGCACGGTCCCAGAACAAGGTGCTCGCATAGACCCCGACGAAGCTCACCGTCACCAGCAGGATCGACCCCAAGCCGGCGAAGAACCACCGGGTGCGGGCCGCGGGCCAGGCCACGCCCCGGCGGCGCAGCCGGTGCACCCCCGCGACGTATACCGCCCCGAGCGCAGCCACCGCCAGCAGTACCGCCGGGCTGGGCGTCCATGCGGTCACCAGCCGTTCCCAGGTCAACGGTGGCGGACCCGGATAACCGGTCAGCGGTTGCATGCGCACCGCACCAGAATGCACCCCGACGGGCACCGCGTTCCGGACGGCGTCGGCTGTGAGCCGCGTCGTGTGTGGGCTCGGTCAAGGCTGCGCGGGCGCTTGACATGCCCTGACGACGGTGTTCAGTCTCGATGACGGAGGGCGCCTGCGCGGTACTGCCAGCCTGGTGACCACCCGATCGGCGTGATCACGTCGACGACGTACTGGAGGCGACCATGCCGGTCAACTGGCGCCGCCGCGAGCGCCCCGCTGACCACGCAACGGGCTGACCGGGCACAGATACCCGCCGCCATTAGGCTCACCGGCCGTGGCAGGTAGGAAGGACGGGGCATGTCCGGGCTGACGTGTGAGGGACACGAGCCGGGCGACGGGGCGGTGCCGACGCTGTGCCGGATCACGCCTACCAGGTGCCCGGCCCGCACCCGGTTGTACCGGCACGGCGAGCTGGCCGCCGAGGGGTTCCCGGTCGCCGACATCAGCGATCACATCGGGGAAGCCGGAGCCACGGTCTGGCTGGATCTGGATGCGCCGGACCACACGGACCTCGACGTGCTCACCGAAGAGTTCGGACTGCACCCCCTGGCCGTGGAGGACGCCGTACAGGAGCACCAACGCCCCAAGCTGGACCGCTACCGCGACCATCTGTTCCTCAGTGCATACGCCGTGCGCCTCGATCCCAGCACCGGCGAGCTGGCCAGCACTGAGCTCGCGGCGTTCGTCACCCCGCAGGCTCTGATCACCGTTCGTAAGGACGACGGGTTCGACGTCCAGGGCCTGCTCGCGCGCTGGGACGAGAACCCGGACCTGGCCGGCTCCGGAGTCGGTTACCTGCTGTACGGCCTGCTCGACTACGTGGTCGACGGACACTTCGCCGCCGTCCAGTCGCTGGACGACGCCATCGAGGAGTTGGAGGACCGGCTGTTCGCGAGCACCACCAATGGGACCGAGGTGCAACGGCGCAGCTTCCAGCTCCGCAAGAGCCTGGTACTCACCCGCCGGGTAGTGTTGCCAATGCGCGAGGTCGTCAACACCGTGATGCGCCGCGACCTCAAGCTCGTCGACGACGCGATGGCGCCCTATTACCAGGACGTCTACGACCACGTGTTGCGGGCCAGCGAATGGACCGAGAGTTTGCGCGACCTGGTCACCACGATCATGGAGACCCGGCTGACCATTCAGGGCAACCGGCTCAACGAGATCATGAAGCACCTCACCGCGTGGGCCGCGATCATCGCCGTGCCCACCGCGGTCACCGGCTTCTACGGGCAGAACGTGCCCTACCCGGGGTTCCAGCAACCGTGGGGCTTCTACACCAGTACCGCCCTGCTCGCCGGGATCGGCGGAGGGCTGTATCTGACCTTCAAGCGCAAGGACTGGCTCTAGCTGGCCGGGAGGTCGCGCGCGTGTCGCGCCGGTTAACGGAGTGTCCAGAGTTCTTCGTTCAGCCGTGTCCGGCTGCCCGGCCGATCGTTGACCTGTTATGTGAGTGGTGACGAGCAGCCCAGCGTGCGAACCGAGGAACCTACCGGCGACTTATCGCGGGATCGTGGTCTCTGGTTGAGCCGGTTCTCCCACTATCTGCTCCGGGGAACGTTGTCCGCCGGTGCGCTGGCCTGCGCCGGTCTGGCGATGCTCACGCTGAGCGCGGTGGCCGCCCCCCTGCCTGATCGCGGGCTCGTCCTGGCCGCCCCCGCAGCGGAGATCGCGATACCCGCAGCGCTGCCCGATGTCCCCGAACCGGCCGCGGTGCCGATCCCCGCCGCCCCGCCCGCCGAAGGCCAGCCAACCGAAGGCCAGCCAACCAATTCCGCGCAGCAACCCGCGCCCGCCCAGCCACCGGGTTCCCGGGAGGAGGCGTTCGCGGCCTGGGCCTCGCGGATGTCGCGGGCCGTCGGCATCTCACCCCGGGCGTTGCAGGCCTACGCGAACGCCCACGCCCTCCTTGCCAGTAGCCGGCCCGGCTGCCACATCACCTGGGTGACCCTGGCCGGCATCGCGACCGTGGAGTCCGGCAACGCAACCTACGGGGGACGCACCCTGCTGCCCAACGGGATGCCGTCGTCGCCGATCATCGGGATACCGCTCAACGGCGTGCCGACCGTACGGGCCATCGGGGACACCGACAACGGCATCCTCGACGGTGACAAGATCTGGGATCGCGCGGTCGGGCCGTTCCAGTTCATTCCGTCCACTTGGGCCTCGTGGCGGGCCGACGGCAACGGCGACGGGCGGACCGACCCGCAGAACATCGACGACGCCGCACTGGCCGCGGCCAACTACCTCTGCGCGGGTGGCGGGAACCTCAACAGCGGGAACAACTGGGTGCGTGCGGTGCTGTCGTACAACAACTCCGTGCAGTACGCCGAACTGGTCTACGGGTTCGCGCAGAATTACGCCCGCAGGGCACAGGGCGTCGGCTGACCTTCGCTCCGGGCCCGTCCCTCGTCGTGGGCGGTTCACCAGGGCCGCATGAGAAGTTGGGTTCACTATCAGGATGGCTTTCGGTGGATTCGCGGCGCCCGGCTGGTTCGTGCTGCTGACCGTGGTCGCGGCGGTGATCGTCGGCTACCTCTGGGTCCAGCGCAGAGCCCGCCGCTACACGCTGCGCTTCGCCAATCTGGAGCTGCTGCATCGCGTCGCTCCCCGCGGGCCGGGGTGGCATCGCCACATCCCCGCCGTGCTGCTGGTGCTTGCTCTGCTGCTGCTCACCTTCGGGCTGGCGGGCCCCACCGCGAACGCCCAGGTCCCTCGCGACCGGGCCACCGTGATGCTGGTCATCGACGTGTCGATGTCGATGAACTCCACCGACGTCACCCCCACCCGGCTGGCCGCCGCGGAAGACGCCGCGACATCGTTCGTCCGTGGTCTGCCCCCCGGCATCAACCTCGGCGTGGAGTCCTTCGCTGGTTCCCCGACCGTGCTGGTCAGCCCCACCACCGACCGCGCCCAGGCGGTGCAGGCCATCCAGACCCTCAGACTCGCCGAGGCCACCGGCACCGGCGAAGCACTCGCCGCCGCGCTGGACGCCATCGACGCGGTCAACCAGCTCATTCCCACCACGAGCCAAGGGGGACCCCCACCGGCGCGGATCGTGCTGATGAGCGACGGGAAACAGACCGTCGGCCGGGACGAGTTCACGGTCGCCACCCAGGCAGGCACCAAGCGCATCCCGATCAGCACCATCTCCTTCGGCACCCTCTACGGCACCGTGGACCTGCAAGGCCAGCAGATCACCGTCCCGGTCGACGACGCCTCACTGACCCGGGTCGCGCAGCTCTCCGGCGGTGACTTCTACCCCGCCCAGAGCAACCAGCAGATCCACCAGGTCTACGACACCATCGGCCACCAGATCGGTTACACCACCGAGCGGCGCGACGCCAGCAAACCCTGGCTGATCCTCGGTACCCTCACCTGCCTGGTCACTGCGGTGTCCGCCCTGCTGATCTCCCAGCGGCTACCGGCCTGATCGGGTGGACTCACCCGCCGGGGGTGGTTCCGGGGCGCACGGGGTGCCGCCGCGCAGCCTGCGGGCCACCGCGGCTTCGGTCTTGCGCGCGATGTCGGCCACCGCGGCCCGCTCCTGCTCCGCTGCGGCGTAGTCGTCGCGCCGGTTGCGCACCACCCGCGCCGGGCTGCCCACCGCGACCCCGTAGTCCGGCACCCGGCCGCGCACCACGGCGTTCGCGCCCAGCACACACCCACGTCCGACCTGGGCGCCACGCAACACGGTGACCTTGGCACCCACCCAGGTGCCCGGCCCGATCCGCACCGGGCTCTTGACGATGCCCTGGTCCTTGATCGGCAGCTCCAGGTCGGTGGTGCGGTGGTCGAAGTCCACGATGTAGACACAGTCCGCAACCAGGCAGGCCGCGCCGATCTCCACGTCCAGGTAGCAGTTCACCACCGTACTGCCGCCGAAAACGACCTTGTCACCGATCCGCACCGACCCCTCATGGCAGCGGATCGACGTTCCGTCGCCGATATGGGTGAAGGCGCCGAGCTCCAGCCGTCCGTACCCGGGACGGCAGTGCACCTCGGCGTCCCGGCCCAGGAACACCATGCCGCGCAGCACCAGGTTCGGCTGCGTCACCCGCAGGCGCAGCAGCCGCCAGTACCGGACCAGATACCACGGGGTGAGCGCCCGGTGGCGCAGCACCCAGCGCAGTGAGTCCCGGGTCAGGAAACGAGCCTGCTGAGGATCATGCCGGGTGACCGACCACCACTCCCACACCGCCGCCGGCCACCTGCCCATGGCCGCTCACCCTAGGCCCGGGCCGGGTCGAGACGGACAACGGCGGTCAACGAACAACTGCAGTCAACGAACGACTGCGTAGGCCTGCTCACCTCGCGGACTCGCGGCCGCGACCACCCCGCCATCCGGCTCCGAACCGGTGACACACACCCTGCCCAGCGACCACGGCGCCACCACGTCGATCCGGTGCCCACGCCGGCGCAGCTGCTCCAGCGTCGCGGGGTCGGCGCCACCTTCCACCACGAGCCCGGCCGGCCGAGCCCGCTGCGGAGTGAACGACGACGGCACGTGGTCGGTGTGGAACGTGCGCGCCTCCACCGCTTCCTGCGGGCTCATCCCGAAGTCGACGTGGTTGAGGAAGAAGTTCAACGTCCACTGATCCTGCTGATCGCCTCCGGGGGTGCCGAAGGCGAGATAGGGGTGGCCGTCCCGGAGGACCAGCGTGGGGCTGAGCGTGGTGCGTGGCCGCTTTGCCGGGGCGAGCGAGTTGTTGTGCCCTTCGATCAACCAGGCCATCTGGCCACGGGTGCCGAGTGGGAAACCCAGCCCGGGCACCACAGGGGAACTCTTCAACCAACCGCCGCTGGGCGTCGCGACCACCATGTTGCCGTCCCGATCGGTCGCACTGACACAACAGGTGTCGCCGCTGCCCGCGACCACGGTCGGCATCCCGCTCTCCAGCTGGGACAACCAGCCCGGCTCACGCCACGCCGACCCGGCATCGGGCGCCGGAGGAATCCACGCCGGCCGGCCGTCAGGTGAGCCGGGCCGCAATACGCCGGACGCCTCGGCGCCGATCAACGCCCGGCGGGCCGCCGCGTACCCGCGGTCGAGCAGAGCGGCCAGGGGCACGGGGGCGTGGTCCGGGTCGCCGTACCACGCCTCCCGGTCCGCGAAGGCCAGCTTCGCCGACTCGACCACGGTGTGCAGGTGATCCGCGCTGCCGAAGCCCATCGCGGCCAGGTCGAATCCCGCCAGCAACCCGAGTTGCTGCAGGTACACCGGGCCTTGAGACCACGGGCCGGGCTTGTGCACCAGGTGACCCCGGTAGTCCAGCACCACGGGATCCTCCACACCCGGACGCCACGACGCCAGGTCGTCGCCGGTCAGCAGGCCACGGTTGCGCCGGCCCGTGCTGTCGAGCACCTCGCTGGTCGCCAGGAACCGGTCGATCGCTTCGGCGACGAAACCCTGGTAGTAGGCCGCGACCGCCGCGTCGATCTGACCTTCCCGGCTGCCGGTGGCCGCGCGGGCCTCGGTGCAGATCCGCCGGAACGTCTGCGCCAGCACCGGGTTGCGCATCCGTGCCCCTGACGCCGGGGGAACGCCGCCCCGCAGATAAGTGCGTCCGGACTCGGTCCATTCGTCGCGGAACAGCGGGGCCAGTGCCTCGATGATCGTCACCGCAGCCGGTAGCAGCGGGTACCCGCGCTCGGCGTAGGTGATCGCCGGTTCGAGCACCTCCTCGACCCGCAGCCGGCCGTACTCCTGGAGCAGCCGCATCCACGCGCCGAACATGCCCGGCACGCACGCCGCGAGCAGACCGGAGCCGGGCACCACGTCCAGGCCCCGCTCGCGGAACGCCGCAATGGTCGCGGCGGTCGGCATAGGCCCCTGGCCGCAGATGACCTTCACCTGCCCGGCCGCGGCGTCGTACACCATGATCGGGACGTCGCCACCCGGGCCGTTCTGATGCGGCTCCACCACCTGTGTCACGAAAGCCGCCGCCGTCGCGGCGTCGAACGCGTTGCCGCCCCGGTCGAACATCGCCATTCCGGCCGCCGAGGCGAGCCAGTGCGTCGCCGAGACGGCTCCGTCAATACCGTGGAGTTCGGGACGAAAGAGCACCGGCCTGTCCTTCCGAAGGTGGGCACCACTCTTACCCCGCGCCCGCCGTGGTGCGCCCGCTGAGCACCAAGGCCCAGACGAGGCAGCCGAACGCGGCGGTTGATGCCACTGTGCGGGCGACGTTCCAGCGAACCCAGGTCTGCTCGAAGTGTTCCCGTACCTGCGCGAGGTCGGCGATCCGGGACGGCGGACCGGCTGCGGCGAGCGCGTCGTTGAGCGGGATGTTGCCCGCGACGGTGATGACGAAAGCCACCGCGTAGAACGCCAGCGCCGCCAGGATCCAGGGCAGCACCGCCCGCCCCTCGGCACGAAGGTGCAGCGCTGCCGCGACGGCGGTCAGCACGGGGGCGCCGAGAAAGCTGAGGAAGAACCAGGGGTTGAGGATCGCCACGTTGATCTGCTGCATGGTGTCGACGAGGGTCCGGCCGTCGGCGCGGCCGAGTCCCGGCATGACGCCCACGGCGAAGCCGTAGAGCAGGCCCGCCAGCAGTCCCATGGCGATCGTGGCCGCCACCAGGGCGGCACTGCGCAGCACGTCGATCATCACGCCCCCCGGTTCTTGCGTGTGAAGTTCATGACGTCAGTCAAACGCCGTACCGCGAGCCGGTCCACGCGTGGACCGCTCCCGATCTTGTAGATACCCGGTCGTGGAACTGCAGTCCTGGCATGTCACCCCGACCCGGTGTGAGCCGAACGAAACCGGCGGTCACGTGGAGTTTCCTTCGCAATTGCAGAGGCGCCCTAAGTTGACCTGCGGAAGCCCCGACGTACCCCCCACGAGGTCCGCCCCCCGCTCACGGCCCCTCGCCCGTCGGGGCTTCCGCATCTCGTGAGCCGGATCGGTGCCGGCTCACTCGTCGTCGATCCCTTCGAGGAAAGCGGTCAGCCTGCGGGTGAGCTCGGGCGCCTGCTCGGTGGGGATCGAGTGGTGCATCGCGCCGGGGAGGACATCGACGACGACCCGCGGCAGGCGAGCGCGGGCGTTGGCGGCGACGGCCCGGATATCGTGCGCACGGCTCCGCTCGGCGAGCAGCACCAGCGTCGGGACGGTCGAGGAGGCGAGCCGAGCCGGCCGCGGAGGCCGGTTGGGGACGACTTTCGCGGCCGGGAAGTGCACGGAGCCCAGGGCGTGGAGGGTCAGCCAGGCCGGATCGAGCGCCCGCCCGCCGGTCTCCCAGTGCAGAAAGCCCCGTACTCGGCCGTCGGTGGGCCGTAGCAACATCGGTGCCGCGTGCAGCAGGTAGCTCGGGCGGAAGCCGGCGAAGCAGCGGGTGGGATCGAGCAGGCTCAGCGAGCGGAGGCGATGCCCGCCCTCCAGGGCGTGGTTCAGGGCGTAGGTCATGGCGGTCCACGCGCCGAACGAGTGTCCACACAGATGGACCCGCTCCAGACCCAGCGCGGTGAGCAGGTGGCCCAGCCACGCGGTCAGGTCGGTGGCGGCCCGGATCGGCTCGCCGTGCGGCACGCTCCGGCCGGCCTGACCGAGCGGATCCACCGCATACACGCGATGGTCGCGGGCGAGCGCTCCGGCCGCGGCGAACCAGGCCGTCGCGGTCGCACCGTAGCCCGGCAGCAGGACCATCGGCTCGCCGTCCTCCGGTCCGCAGACCAGGACGTGCGTGGTGCCGTACGGCGAGTCGACGTCCACTCCGGTGACGGGCACCGGCCACCGGGTGAGAACGGCGTCGTAGGCGGCGAAGAACTCGGCCTGCCGGTCCGGGCTGGCGAACGCGACCGTGGGCCGGGGATGGGTGGACACCGACGCCTCCCGTGCGGGTCGCTGGGCGTATCGTCTCGCTTGACGATACTCTCGGCTAGCGAGATATATCCTCACTCAGGGAAGCGCGGTTCGTGGACGATAACGCCGGTCTCCGCATGGTCCATCTGCTGCGGGCGATCACGGTCCAGCTGGACCTGTTCGGTGCCGAGTTCGCCGCTGCGCGCCAGCTCAATGCCACCGACCTGCGGGCCTTGATCGCCATCCTGGACGCGGCCCGCGCGAACCAGGCCGCGACGCCCGGGTGGCTCATGGAACAGCTCGGGATCAATTCCGCATCGGTGACCGGGCTGATCGACCGGCTGGAGCGGGGCGGGCTTCTGCGCCGAGAGCGCGACACCGCAGACCGGCGCCGGGTCCACCTCGTGGTCGAAGAGCAGGCGGTGTCCTTGGGCTGGTCGTTCTTCGGCCCGTTGATCACCGGCGTGGTGGGCGCGCTGCAGGACTTCGACGATGCGGAGCGGGCGACCATCCACCGCTTCCTGATGCGCATCGACGACATCGTGGCAACCTCACGCCGCAACCCCGAACGAGGACGACGACCAGAGCGCACGCTCTGACCGGGAGCCGGGGAGGGGACAGGGCCGGTCGGTGAGGGCGGCCCGCAGGGCGGCGAACAGGTCGAACTCGCGGCACAGCTTGAGCGCGGCGGGCTCGGGTGGGTGCACCCAGCACACCGGTCCGCGGGCAGTGGAGGTGGGGGGCAACAACACGGTGCCGGTGATCCGGTGCACCCCAGCAGGCCAGCCCAGCGGCACCGGATACCGCTCCCCCGCCAGCAGCACCTGATAGTGCGGCAGGGCCGGATGGCCCAACACTGTCGGCGGACACCGGCGGCGGGTGAGTAAGGCTGCGACCCTGGTGGCCAGGTCGGTTGGGATGATCACCGCCACGGCGCCGAGGACGTCCAGATCCAGAACCACATCCTCGTGGCGCAGGATGAGCGGCCAGCCCAGCTTGCGATAGCCGGGCACCGCCGCCAGCCGCTGCGCCCCGGTGCTGCGACTACCGGCCGCGCTGCCGGGACCTGGGTCGACGCCGGTGACGTGCGTGACGTAACAAAACGGGCACCAACCCCCCTCACCAGGGGGAACAGTCCGCATCCGGTCCGGACGCATCCGCGCGCCGCACAGCGCGGCAACGTCACCCCCCTCGCCGGTCAGAGGAAGCGGGACCACGTGCACGGTGCGGTCGGTGTCCTCTTCAGCACTGCCCGGGTGATGCCGGGCCAGCACCACCGACCGGCCAGGATTGGAGTGGACGGGGCCGCCCGGGTCCATACTCATGACCGACCCCGAGACGCCGCACTTACCGCCGCGACCAACTGCGGGGCTTGCGTATCGGTCATCGCAACCGTGGTCTTGACAGCCCCCTGGAACACCACCCACACCCGACCGTGCTTACGCATGACGATCACCGTGGCGGGGTGCCCATCGGGGTCACGGAACGCGAGCACAGTACGATCGGATTCGCTCTCGCTATAGGTCTCCACGTCCGCCATCCCTGTCAAA
>DASXOV010000003.1:0-4762 GCA_036494005.1 Pseudonocardiaceae bacterium
GTGTCGTTCAGCTGGACGCCGGACCGCCACCGACGGTCTCCGAAGCCCGCAAACCCGAGCCACTGATTGTGCACACCGTCCGCGACGGCGACTGGATAGCCGCCAGCGCGATTCAATGGGAGGGACCGACCAATGCCTAAAGGTGTCACCACGCCGCAGGGCGACAGTGCGTCGCGAGCGGAGCGCAGCGGAGTCCGGGCCGGACGGCAGAAATCAGAAACGCTGCCCCGAGTGGCGGTGGTGACCGGCGGTGCCTCTGGTATCGGTTACGCCTTGGCCGCCGCCCTCATGGCGCGCGGGGACATCGTGACCGTGGCCGACATCGATGAGCAGGGAGCCGCGCGCTGCGCCGAGCATCTGGCGTCTCGTTACCCGGGCCAGGCCGACGGGGCGGGCCTGGACGTACAGGACGCAGCCGCAGTTGCCTGCATGATGCAGTCGGTGAAAGACCAGCACGGACGGCTCGACCTGGTGTTCAACAATGCGGGCATCGGCGTCGGCGGCCCTGCCGACGAGCACAGCCTCGAGCACTGGAACCGGGCCATCGACGTCAACCTGCGCGGAGTCGTGCACGGGGTGCACGCCGCATATCCGATCATGCTCGAACAAGGCTTCGGGCACATCGTCAACACGGCCTCGCTCGCCGGTCTGTTCCCCGTGCCGTACAAGATCGCCTATGTCACCACGAAGTATGCCGTGGTCGGGCTCAGCCTCGCATTGCGCAATGAGGCGGCGAAAACTGGCGTGAAGGTCAGTGTCATATGCCCCGGATACGTCGAGACGCCCCTGCTCGACAACGTCAATCCCGGCCTCCCCCAGACGAGCCTTGGTGGATGTACCCGTGAGGCGGCCATACTCGAGCAGGGTCGACTATGCCGTCCTGATCAGGTCGCTCATGACGTGATGCGCGGCATCGAGCGCAACGACGCAGTGATCGTCACGACAACCTCCCGGTTGAGCAGGTCCATTGCCAAGATCTCCCCTGCCCTCACGCTCTGGTGCGCAACTCTCCCCTACAGACGAGTCTCCCCTACAGACCAGAATAGTTGATCTTGCTCTAGGCAAGCCTGCTGGCCTCGCGGACATCCGAGGTCAGCGCCGGGCTTCGGGCACGTCGAAAGTGGCGCAGACGACAGCCCAGACCCGCTTGGTGTCGATCCCGGCCTCCAGCGCGGCGTCCACCGTTCGGCCACCGAGATCGGCGAACACGTGGTCGTGGGCGAGCGCAGCAGCCCGGATCGGGCCGAACTCGTCGTCCATCCGTTGCCGGAAATGGGTTATCCGCACCCCTCCAGGGTAGGTATGGGTTCGCGGCTATCGTGGCAGGGTGTTCTCCTCGGGCGATCCCACCGGCCTGTCGTCGACCGCCGGACAGCTGGTGATGCTCTTTGGCATGCTCGCCGCCCTCGCGGTACTCATCCGCTGGTGGTGGCAACAGCGGGGTCGCTGACCTGGCCGGTCGCCACCCGCCGTCAGAACGCTCTCACTCGCTCACGACCCGCGAGGCGCGGATCTCATGGCCTGCCGCCGTCAGGCAGCGGCCCTTGCCGAGGTCGAACCGCCAGCCGTGCAGGGCGCAGGTGAGCACGCCGTCCTCGACGCTGCCGAACCTGGCCAGGTCGGCCCGCAGATGCGGGCAGCGGCGCTGCACCCGCCAACCGCCGATCTCGATGTCGCCGCCGTCATCGTTCTGTTCCTCGTACCAATTCTCGACGTAGTCGATGCGCTCCTCGGACAGGCACTTGAAGAAGATGTAGACGAACTCGTTGTACTGGCCGACCCGGCCGGCCCGGAACCGCAGGGACAGAAAGAGGCTGTTCGACCAGTCCACCTCCCGGCGGGCCACAGTGGTGGCGACCAGGTCCGCCGAGGTGGACAGCCGGTAGCGGCAGTGCTCACCGGCGTAGTCGCGCACCTCCCGCGCGGTGAAGTCGACCACCAGGGGGCGCTCGCCCACATCGAGGCGCACCGGGCCGCCCACCCCGGTGCAGATGTGCTCCGCCCGCTTGAGCAGCGGCTCCCACCAGGCCTTGAGCTGTTCGAGCAGGTCAGCGGGCACCGCGGCGCGGCTCGCCCGCTCGCGCGCCAGCTCGGGCTGCTTTCTGGCCTGCAGCTCGCGCAGATAGGCGGTCTTCTCGGTGAAGATGTGCTCGATCTCGGCAGCGGAGTGCGCGTGGGTGAGCGTGCAGTCCGGGCCGTCGAACTCGGCGACGGTACCCGGCAGCAGCAGATGTGCCGACACCGCGGGGCGGGCTTCGCGCAGTTCGTCGATGAACTCCGCCTGATCGGTGAAGATACTCTCCCCGTCGCGGCCGAGCCCGTTGACGTCGAACAACTCCTCGTCGAGGAAACAGGGCGGGCCCGCGGTGGGGAACACGTGGGCGGCGTCGACGGCGTCGATGTAGCGCAGCGCCCGGTCGCTCTGCCCGGCACGCTTGCGCCGGGCGAACTCCTTCTTCGCGGCCTCGGGCAGGTCGTAGACCATCGGCCACCAGATCGCCCCGGAGAACTGGGTGAAGTAGCCGTGCACGTCGCCGAACTCGCGGAGCTGCTCGATGTCCAGCGGGTGCGCGTCGTTCTGGTTGAGGATCACCGTGCGGCCGTCGTCCAGGGACAGCGCCGAGTCCCCGATCGGACCGTCGCTGGGACCGGTGAGCGAGGTGATCATGATGCGCAGCCCGTCACGTTCCACCGGCACGCCCGACCGGGTACGCAGGAAGGTGCCGAAGCCGATCGCCGCCAGCTCGCGTTCCAGTTCGTCGGTGGGGTAGTCGGGCAGCAGTACGGTGGTGTCCGTGCGGACATGCCTGCGCAGCAGATCGGCATCGAAGTGGTCGCGATGCAGATGGGAGACGTACAGGTAGTCCGCCTGCCCGAAGGTGTCCCAGTCCAGGTGGCTGTTGTCCGGGAAGGGGAACCACGAACCGAAGAAGGCCGGGGTGACCCACGGGTCACACAGCACACTGCCCGCCCCCGTCTCGATGAACAACCCAGCGTGCCCGACCCCGGTGACCCGCATGCTCTTCCTACCCCGCTCTCTCGTCCCCGGCCAGTACCCCCGACCAGATGGTGCCATCCCCCTGTCCGCGTGGGCGCGGGGTCCCCGCCGCCGCGACAGTCCTACGCTCGACCATGTGCCGGGGTCACCAGCATGTGTCACCGAGCTGAGGGGAGTCACCACCGTGACAGACGTGTTCCGATCAAGTGATCATGAGCAGATCGTGTTCTGCCGGGACGAGGCGTCCGGGTTGCGCGCCATCATCGCCATCCACTCCACCGCACTCGGGCCCGCGCTGGGCGGCACCCGGTTCCACCCCTACGCCGACGAGGACGATGCACTCGCCGACGTGCTGAACCTCTCCCGCGCCATGTCCTACAAGAACGCGCTGGCGGGGCTGGACCATGGTGGCGGCAAGGCCGTCATCCTCGGTGACCCCAGCCGGGACAAGACCGAGGCGCTGCTACGCGCCTACGGACGCTTTGTGCAGTCACTGGGCGGCCGTTACATCACCGCGTGCGACGTCGGCACCTACGTCGAGGACATGGACGTGGTGGCCCGCGAATGCGAGTTCGTCACCGGGCGCTCACTGGCCCACGGCGGTGCCGGCGACTCCTCCATCCTCACCGCGCTCGGTGTCTTCCAGGGGATGCGTGCGGCCGCCGAGCATGTCTGGGGTGAGCCCACCCTGTCCGGTCGCCGGGTGGGAATCGCCGGTGTCGGCAAGGTGGGACGGCTCCTGGTCGATCACCTGCTGACCGACGGGGCGCAGGTGATCGTGTCCGATGTCAGCGAGCGCGCGATCGCCCGGGTCTGCGCCGAGCACCCCGAGGTGGCGGTGGCAGCCGACACGGCGGCGCTCATCCGCGAGCCGATCGACGTGTACGCGCCGTGCGCGCTGAGCTCGGCGCTGGACGACGCCACCGTCTCCGCGCTCAGCGCCAAGATCGTCTGTGGTGGGGCGAACAACCAGCTCGAACACCCGGGCGTGGAGAAACTGCTCGAGGAACGGGGCATCCTGTACGCACCCGACTACGTGGTGAACGCGGGCGGCGTGGTGCAGGTCGCCGACGAGATCGGCGGCTTCGACTTCGAACGGGCCCGGGCCCGGGTCGCCGGGATCTTCACCACCACCCGGTCGATCTTCGAGCTGGCCGAGCAGGACGGGGTACCCCCCGCCGTCGCCGCCGACCATCTGGCCGAGCAGCGGATGGCCGAGGTCGGCCGGCTACGCAAGATCCTGGTCGACGGCCGCGCCGCACTGCGGCGGTAGGGCCGTCGCTCGGGATGAGGTCAAACTCAATCCGCTGACCCTCGGGGATCACAATGGTCTTGCGGGTCACGCTCCTCCTTCCCACGTGAGCACCTCGTTGAACACGGTGAGCGCACTACCTTGCACCCGATGCTCCACCAGTCCCTCGCCCGGCACGATGAGCGACGATGTTCGCTTGCGCCATGCGAAGCAGTCGCGGCTGAATCCCTCGATGCGGATCGTGTCTCGCCAATGGCCGACTACTCGGTTTCCGACCAGTGGGGCGTCAGCGCCCAATGCGGTCCGCTGGAACCGGAAGCCGCGCAGCTTGAGATGGTCGAGCAGTCGCTTCGCGATCACCAGGTCCGGGTTGTCATGACTCATCGGGCACCACCCCGTTCCGGCTCGGGTGCGCCAGGACGGCGGCTCCTCCCATTGCAGGCCGGGCAGGTCTGTGCCTGGTCGAGCGCCGCCGCGGTCAGGGCTGCGAGAGGCCGGAACTGGCGCCCATC
>DASXOV010000004.1:0-7165 GCA_036494005.1 Pseudonocardiaceae bacterium
GGGACTGTCTCAAGATCGGTGGGTTCGGCCCGACACGCCGGGCTGAGGTCTGGCGGGATGGGTACGGAGTGTGATGACTGTTGATGCCGTGACGACACGGGCATCGAAGAAGACGGGCCGGGCCGAGGCGCTGGGTGTGCAGGAGCAGCTGGCCGCGGAGATGATCAGGCAGGCGCAGGCGCAGGGGCTGGCCCTGACCGGGCCGGACGGGCTGCTGGGCCAGCTGACGAAGACGGTGCTGGAGACCGCGCTGGAAGCGGAGATGACCGAGCACCTCGGTCACGCCAGACATGCTGATCAGCCTGGCCGTGAGGGCTCGAACGTGCGCAACGGCGCCCGCACCAAGACGGTGATCTCCGACGCGGTCGGCGAGGTTGAGGTGGCGGTGCCGCGGGACCGCGAGGGCAGTTTTGAGCCGGTGATTGTGCAGAAGCGGCAGCGGCGGTTGGGCAGTGTGGATGAGATCGTGTTGTCGTTGTATGCGAAGGGGTTGACGACGGGCGAGATTTCGGCGCATTTCGACGAGATTTATGGTGCGTCGGTGTCGAAGGAGACCGTGTCGAGGATTACCGACACGGTGGTGTCGGAGATGGCTGAATGGCAGTCGCGTCCGCTCGATGAAGTCTATGCGGCGGTGTTCATCGACGCGATTGTGGTGAAGGTGCGGGACGGTCAGGTCTCCAACCGCGCGTTTTACGCGGCGATTGGGGTGACGCTCGAGGGGCGTAAGGACGTGCTCGGGTTGTGGGCCGGCACCGGTGGTGAGGGCGCGAAGTTCTGGCTGCAAGTGTTGCAGGACTTGAGGAACCGTGGGGTGCGTGACGTGTTCTTCGTGGTCTGCGACGGGTTGAAGGGTCTGCCGGACGTGGTGGCCGATGTGTGGCCGCAGGCGAGGGTGCAGACCTGTGTGATCCACTTGATCAGGAATTCGTTCCGGATCGCGTCCAAGCGGGACTGGGACGTGTTGAAGAAGGATCTGAAGCCGATCTACGCGGCCGCCACCGCGGGTTCCGCGGAGGCGGCATTGGACGACCTGGAGGAGAAGTGGGGTGGCAAGTATTCCGCGATGATCAGGCTGTGGCGTAACGCGTGGGAAGAATTCACGCCGTTCTTGGACTATGATCCGGAAATTAGGCGCGTGTTGTGCTCCACAAACGCCATCGAGTCGTTGAACGCGCGGTATCGTAAGGCCGTGCGGGCACGAGGGCATTTCCCCACCGAGCAGGCTGCGTTAAAGTGCCTGTATCTGGTTACCCGATCGCTCGACCCGACCGGCAAGGGGCAGGCCAGGTGGACGATGCGGTGGAAACCCGCCCTCAACGCGTTCGCCACCACGTTCGGTGACCGCTGGCCGAGCGCCCAGAAGTACTAACCGCAAACGCCGAAAACACCGATCTTGTTACAGACCCCCTCCCTGACCAACCTGGTCCTCTTGTGCCAATGGCACCACCACCTCATCCACCACACCGACTGGCACGTCCGCATCCACGACCGACTACCCGAATTCACCCCACCCGAATTCCTCGGCCTCGGCCGAACCGCACTACACAGTGCGCCACGACGCCACCCGGTCGTGAGCGCCTGTCACTGAGTGCATCCACCCGGAACCAATCAGCCTGGTCGGTCAGGCGCGTAGTTCGTGCCACCTGGTCGTGGCTCCGGTACCGCAGGGATGATCCGCCACGGCACGGTCACGAGCGAGGTGCCGCGTACGGAAAGAAGTGTCCCCCGGGGCTGTAGCCGTGTGGCGCCACAGCCCCGGGGGCGATCAGCGGGCAGGGGTTACGAGCAGAGCACCAGCAGCCTGGAGACCACCAGGCACTTCGTGCTGGCCGTGTCGTTGGCGGGGTTGAGGTCCCGCGACAGCGACAGGGTCCGCGAACTGGTGAACTGGTACGGCAGGCCGATGGTGAGCAGGTTCAGCGGGATGCTGAACCGCAGCGTGGTGCTGGCACCCTTCGCGAGCAGCGGCACCAGGCAGGTCACCTGGCCGGGGATGCCGACACCGGGAACCCCGACACACGGCGGCACCCCCACCGGGATGAGGCCGGCGGGCACCGTGGTGGTGAAGGTGCCGACGAGGAACTGGCCAGGACCGTTGTTGGTGACCGTCACCGCGACGTCCAGCGTCGGCGACAGCAGGCCGAGCCTCGGCGTGGCGGCGATCGACACGGCGGCGTCGGCGTTCGCGTCGACGATCAGCAGCGGCCCGCTCAGCAGGTCGGACAGGAAGTTCAGGCCGAGCAGCCTGCCCTGCAGCGTCTCCGTCAGGTCGGGGGCGTTGGGCAGGATCTTGAGCGTGTAGCTGACCACCGCGTTGCCGCCCAGCGGGTTGAGCGAGCTGGGCAGGATGGCCTGGTATCCGATCGGCTGGCCGCTCCCGTTGTTCAGCACCCCGCAGCTCGCCGCACCGGTGCAGCCCACCCGGGTGGTGGAGGAGGTGAGGTCGTTCGGCGCGCTCACCAACTGGGCGGCCGGGGACAGCAGGGTGGACACCAGGTTGTTGGTCACGGTCTGGGTGATCGTGACCGTGTCACCGGGGTGCACCGTCGTCGGGGACACGCTCAACTGCGACGCGGGGACATCCGCCTGAGCGGGTTCCGCAACGAGCGCGGTGACGCCGACGGTGAGCGCCACCAATCCGACGAGCGCGACGGCCCGCCGGAACAATGATTTCGCGGACATGGCACTTCCTTGCAGCTGGCGGTCGGAACGGCCGCGTGTAACTCTCCACTCGCCTATCCCGGCAATTCCGTTACGCATAATTTCGACCGATTCCTCGAATCGGAAATCCGCCGGCGCGCACGCCACTATCGGTCCTCGGCCGGGTGCGATTCCGGCCAAGGACCGAGTAGCGGTGCAGTTATGCGCAGTTCACCAGCAATGGCGTGAGCACCGTGCAGCTCCGGCTCGCCGAATCATTCGCGGGATTGAGGTCCCTGGACACCGACGCGGTGCGGGAACTCGTGAACGTGTACGGCAGGCCGATGCTGAGCAACTTCAGCGGAACGGTGAAGTGCATGGTGGTGGCGGCGCCCTTGGCCAGGGTCGGCACCGTGCAGATCACCTGACCGAGCACCGGAAGGCACGGTGCGCCTGCCGTGGCCGTGACACCCGAGGGCAGCGCGGTGGTGATGGTGGCGGCGCGGACCAAGCCGGGGCCGCTGTTGGTGACCGTCACCGCGACGTCCAGATTCCGCTGCAGCAAGCCGGGCTGCGGAGTCACGACGAGCGACACCGCGGCATCGGCGTTGGCATCGACGACCAGGTGGGTGGCCGAGTCCAGGATGTCGGAGAGGACACCCAGCCCGAGCAGTTGTCCCTGCAGCGTCTCCTCCAGATCGGGCGCCTCCGGCCGGATCTTGAACCGGTAGGTGAGCGACGAGGTGCCCAGCCGAGGGCTGATCGGGTTGGCCAGCAGGCCCTGGTAGCCGATCACCCCGGAATTGCTGATCATGGAGCAGGTCACCGGCGGATCACAGCCCAGCAGGTCGGCGTAGGAGTTGAGCCCGGCGGGCTTGCTGAACAGCCGGCCGGCCGGTTGCAGCAACGGACGCAGGCCGGTGTTGGTCAGGGTCTGGGTGACCGTGACGACGTCACCGGGGTGCGCGGTGGTCGGGGACACGCTCAGTTGCGACACCGGCGGCCCGATCGGCGCGTCCACGCTGAGCAGGATCCCGTCGATGATCGCGGACAGGAAGTTCAGCCCGAGCAACTGCCCCTGCAGGGTCTCCTGCAGGTCGGGCACCCCGTCCAGGATCTTCAGCTGGTAGGTGACGACCGAGCTGCCGCCCAGCGCGGCCAGTGCACTCGGCAGCACCGCCTCGAAGCCGATCGGCTGGCCGCCGGCGTTGTTGAGCACCGAGCAGCTCACCGCACCGGTGCAGCTCTGCAACGAGGCGTACAGCGGGACCTCGTCCGGGCCGCTGAGCAGCCGGGCCACCGGCTGCAGCAGGCTGGAGGCGAGGTTGTTGGTGACCGTCTGGGTGACCGTGACGACGTCGCCGGGATGCGCCGTCGCCGGGGACACGCTCAGCTGCGACACCGGCACCAGCGGCGGAGGCGGCGGGCCGGGCAGCGCGTCGATGATCAGCGTGGCGCCGTCGATGAGCCCGGACAGGAAGTTCAGGCCGAGTAGCTGTCCCTGCAGGGTCTGGGTCAGATCGGGCGCGTTGGGCAGGACCTGCAGGGTGTAGGTGACGACCGAACTGCCGCCGAGTGCGCCGAGCACTCCCGGCAGCGCAGCCTGGTAGCCGATCGGCTGGCCGCCACCGTCGCGCAGCACCGAGCAGCTGACCGCGCCCGAGCACCCCACCAGGGTGGTGTAGGAGGTGAGCCCGCTCGGTGAGCTGACCAGCCGGGCGACCGGCTGCAGGAGAGCGGAACCGAGGTTGTTGGTGACGGTCTGGGTGACCGTGACGAGATCACCCGGATGCGCGGTGGACGGTGTGACACTGATCTGCGATTCAGGCGTGATCGCCTCGGCGGGCGCCGCACCGAGCGCGGTGGCGCCTGCTACCAGCGCCACCATCCCGATAAGTGCGACAGCTCTCCGGAACACGGATTTCGCTGACATGACACTTCCTTGTGCCTGACGGCCGGAGCGGCCGTGGATAAGTCGGAATTCGCCGGTCCCGTATCGCCCGTTACGGAAAATCCCGAACCGTTAAACAGTCGCGATCCCGACCCGGAGGAAGGTGAATCCATCCGTAATAATTCGCGATAACCCGCGGTTCTGTGCCTGGGCGTGACAAATCGATTACATACAGTTCTCACCCAGCGAGACCAATCCGTTTCCCTGCGTTTATCGATGCGCTATTTCTTCGGCGGCCCGATCGAGCAGCCCGGCCACGGCGTCGGCGTGGTCGCCGAGCGCGATCAGCAACCGGCCCGGGCCGTCCAGCTCGCCGCAGGCCCAGCGCAACCCCGGCGACTCGCCCGCCCCCTCGGGGGGCCCGGTGAGCTGCTCCCCCACCACCAGCAGGGTGCCGACGACCCGCGCGCCCCCGCTGCCTGCCGGCCCGGTGAGCACCGGGTCGGCACCGTCGAGGACCATGTCGTGCGCCAGCACGGGGTCGCCGTCGAGCTCCACCGTGAGCTCGCCTCGGTAGCGCCCGCCGAGCTGACCGGCGCGGCCGAGCACCACCTCCTCACGCAGCACCGCCCCCGCGCCGGGCCGCAACCTCAGTCGGGTGCTGCTGCGCAGTTCGGCGCCGTCGCAGACCACCGTGGGCTGCGGGTGCCAGTCGAGCACCGCGCCGCAGGCGACATCGGCGGCGAGCGACCAGCGGGCCGGCGCCGGGCCCGCCTGCACGACCGTGGCCCCCGCGGAGCGCAGCCGCAGCCGGCCCGCAGCGGCGAGGCGCACGGTCAGCGCGAGCTCGTCGCCACCGAGCGGACCGCCCGCGGCCTGCACCAGATGCACCTGACGGGGACCGGTCGGGCGCAGCACGACCGGCGGCGACGAACGCCACCGCAGCCGCGGCGCGCAGCCACCACCGTCGACATCGAGCTCAGCGGTTGCTCTCAACGACCGGTGTCCTCACCGAAGGGCCAGTTGGTCGCGCACCCAGTCGAGCACCGGTCCGGCGTCGGGTTGCTCCCGCAACGAGATCAGCACGGTGGGCCGCTCCCCGCGCACCGCGAGCGCGTCGCGGCGCATCACGTCCAGGTCGGCGCCGACCAGCGGGGCGAGGTCGGTCTTGTTGATCACCAGCAGATCCGACCGGGTGACACCGGGACCGCCCTTGCGCGGCACCTTGTCGCCACCCGCCACGTCGAGGACGAACACCTGCACGTCGACCAGGCCGTAGCTGAAGGTGGCTGTGAGGTTGTCGCCGCCGCTTTCCACCAGCACGAGATCCGGGTGGTGGCGGGCGCTCAGCTCCTCGACGGCGTCCAGGTTCGCGGTGATGTCGTCGCGGATCGCGGTGTGCGGGCAGCAGCCGGTGCGCACCGCCCGGATCCGATCGTCCGGCAGCACCCCGTGGCGGCGCAGGAAGTCGGCGTCCTCGGTGGTGTAGATGTCGTTGGTCACCACGGCGAGCCTGACGTCGTCGCGCAGCGCCCGGCAGAGCGCGGCGACCAGCGCCGTCTTGCCTCCGCCGACCGGCCCGCCGATGCCGATCCGCAATGCCGTGCCCCGCCGCGGCGGCGCTGCCGGGATCGGTACCCGGTCGATCTGGTCCTCACGATGCAAAGAGGGTCACCTCCGCGCGGGCGTGCAGTTCGGCCAGCACGTCCAGCAGTGGCGTGCCGGTACTGGGCAGCAGCGCAGGGTCAGCGCGCCGGACCGCCTCGACCGCCGCCTGGGTCGCCCGCCGCGCGGCCTGCTCGGCGGCTGGGCCGGTGCCCGCCTGCACCGCGGCCACCGTGATCGGGTCCAGGCCGAGCAGGCGGACCGCCGCCGAGCACGCCCCACCCAGCAGGTGGTGCAGCGCGAGCAGCGCCGCCGCGCCGGGCCCGTCACCGGCAGCGTCGACGAGGACGCCGAGCACCAGCGGATGATGCGGCCTGCCGAGCCGCGAGAGCGAAGCCACCGCGGGCGAGGGCCACATGCGCTGTGCGGTGCGCAGCAACGCCGCGCCCTGGGCACGGGACGCGGCGCGCACCGCGGGCGAGGGGGTGCGCGCGCTCACCGCGGCGTCCCATCGGGACCAGTCCGGCTCCTGATCAGCCGGCGCGGCCAGCAGGCAGCCGGTGGCGGCCGCCGCCGCGACCACAGCGCCGCTGCCTTTCAGCCGTCCCACCAGGAACGTCGCCAGGTCGGACGCGTCGCGCAGCAGGCCGCGTTCGACGGCGGCCTCCACCCCGCCGGAATGCGCGTGCGCACCGGTCGGCAGCCGGGAGTCGGCCAGCAGTAGCACCACCGAGCTCACCATCAGAACAGGAAGTAGCGCTGGGACATCGGGAGCTGCTCGGCAGGCGCGGGCTCCACCACGTCTCCGTCGATGCGGACGGTGAAGCTCTCCGGGTCGACCTCGATACGGGGCAGCGCGTCGTTGAGCGGCATGTCGGCCTTGCCGACCTTGCGGACATCCTTGACCGCGACCAGCCTGCGGTTGACGGCGAGCCGGTCAGCCAGCCCGTCCTCCACTGCCTGCGGGGACACGAAGTGCACCGACGTGGCCGCCGCGGCAGCCGGAGAGGCGCCGAACATCGGCCG
>DASXOV010000005.1:0-3003 GCA_036494005.1 Pseudonocardiaceae bacterium
GCGGCACGTCACCGCTTCGGGAGGAGCTTACCCCACAACGGACAACCAAAGGCAAGGAGAGCACCCACTCCCTGCCACTCTCAACATATAGCGCACCGGGGGCCTTGCGGCAAGACCCGGGTCGTGCCGCAGAATTCGCCGGCCGAAGCCAGTACTTGGAAATGGGAGTCGCGACGTGCGTGTGTTGTTGTCGACGTAGGGGGGACGCGGGGACGTCGAACCGCCAGTGGGACTCGCGGTGCGGTTGCGGGCACTCGGCGCGGAGGTGCGGGGGTGCGCGCCGCCGGACTGCGCGGAGCAGCTGGCCGAGATTCCATCTCGTTAAATGGAGGATTTTCATGATTGACGTGATCGTGGCCGGCGGCGGACCGACCGGCATGATGCTGGCCGGTGAGTTGCGGCTGCACGGCGTACGCGTGGTCGTGCTGGAGAAGGATGCGGAGCCGACCAAGATTGAGCGCTCGCTGGGCCTGCACGCGCGCAGCGTCGAGCTGATGGACGAGCGCGGTCTGCTGGAGCGGTTCCTCGCGCTCGGCCAGCAGTACCCGCTCGGTGGTTTCTTCGCCGGAATCATCAAGCCCTCGCCGGACCGGCTGGACACCGCGCATCCGTACACCGTCGGCATTCCGCAGACCACCACCGACCGCCTGCTGACCGAGCACGCCGTTGAGGTCGGCGCCGAGATCCGGCGCGGCTGCGAACTGGTCAGGCTGAGCCAGGACGCGGACGGGGTGACCGTGGAGCTGGCCGACGGCACGCGGCTGCGCTCGCGCTACCTCGTCGGGTGCGACGGCGGCCGCAGCACGGTGCGCAGGCTGCTCGGCGTCGGTTTCCCCGGCGAGCCCGCCAGGAAAGAGTGGCTGCTGGGTGAGGTGGAGTTGACCGCGTCGCCGGAGACGGTGGCGGCCGTGGTGGCCGAAGCCCGCGAGACCCACAAGGGGTTCGGCGTCGGGCCCATCGGGAACGGGGTGTACCGCGCCGTCGCGCCCGCCGCCGGGGTGGCCGAGGGCCGCACGGTCCCGCCGACCCTGGACGAGCTGAAGCAACAGATCCGGGAGGTCGCCGGCACCGACTTCGGCGTGCACTCGCCGCGCTGGCTCTCCCGGTTCGGCGACGCCACCCGGCTGGCCGAGCGGTACCGGGTCGGTCGGGTGCTGCTGGCCGGCGACGCGGCGCACATCCACCCGCCGATGGGCGGGCAGGGGCTCAACCTAGGTATCCAGGACGCTTTCAACCTCGGCTGGAAGCTGGCCGCCGAGGTCGACGGCTGGGCACCGGAGGGGCTGCTGGACAGCTACCAGACCGAACGGCATCCGGTGGCCGCCGACGTGTTGGACAACACCCGCGCGCAGGTCGAGCTGACGTCCCTCGAGCCGGGTCCGCAGGCAGTGCGTCGGCTGATGTCCGAGCTGATGGACTTCGAGGAGGTGACCCGGTACCTGATCGAGAAGATCACGGCGATCGGGATCCGCTACGACTTCGGCGAGGGGCATGAGCTGCTCGGCCGGCGGCTGCGGGACGTCGGACTGAAGCGGGGGCGCCTCTACGAGCTGATGCGCGGCGGTCGCGGACTACTGCTCGACCAGACCGGCCGGCTCTCGGTGGCGGGCTGGGCAGATCGGGTCGACCACGTCGTCGACGTCAGCGAGGAACTGGACGCGCCCGCGGCGCTGCTGCGGCCGGACGGTCACGTGGCGTGGGTCGGTGAAGATCAGCAAGATCTGCTCAGCCGGCTGCCCAAGTGGTTCGGCGCTGCCGTCAGCTGAGCGCGCAGTGGGGACTCGAAGGGTCGGACCTATCTCCGGCGAGTCAGCGCGGTCCGGTGCCGTACGCCGCCGGCCGCGTCACCGGCCGGACCCGGCCCCGCACATCGCCGGACCGGCGCCCCGGTGGCCCGGCCACGCAACGACAAGATCAACGCGGCCTGTACCTCTTGCTGATTGCGCGCGCGATGATCTCCGAGGCTTCAATCCGCAGTTTTAGCAGCCACAGCCGGGTGCCGCGCCCTCCGTCCTGTGTCCCGGCGGCGGACGTCCGCACATGCGCTTTCTGTGCGTAGGTGCTGGTGTGCCGAGCAGCGGTAAGGGGGACCTCCCACCAGACGGCGGTGCGGGCCATGATCGGGGCCGTGACCGGAGACGATGGCTACCTGCTCGATAATCAGCATGCGGCGGCTGGAACACGGTTCGATGCTTTGTCGACGCTGTTCAACCCCTCGACGTTCCGCCACATCGAGGCGCTGGGCATCGAAAGGGGCTGGCGATGTTGGGAAGTCGGTGCGGGTGGACCCAGCGTGCCGGGCTGGCTCACCCAGCAGGTCGGTTCCGAGGGGTCTGTGCTGGCGACCGACATCGACGTGTCGTGGATGACCAGGACCGACCAGCGGACCTATGAGGTGCGTCGCCACGACGTTGGTACGGAGAGACCGCCATCTGGCGGGTTCGACCTGGTGCACGCCCGCCTGGTGTTGGTGCACGTTCCCCAGCGCGACGACGCGCTGGCGGCCATGGTCCGCGCCGTGCGACCAGGGGGCTGGCTGCTAGTGGAAGAGGCCGATCCTGCCTTGCAACCCCTCGTCTGCCCCGACGAACATGGCCCCGAGCAACAACTGGCCAACCAGCTCAAACACCGATTCCGTGCCTTGATGACACAACGAGGCGTGGACGTGGCCTACGGACGGACGCTGCCCCGATTGTTCCGCGGCGCGGGACTGATAGAGGTCCAAGCGGATGCCTTCTTCCCGATGACCAACCCCGCCTGCACGCTGCTGGAGCAGGCCACCGTTGCGCAGATCCGGGAGCACCTGGTGGCCGCCGGTACCGCTACCAATGCGGAGATCGACCAGCACCTCACCAACGTCGCCGCTGGTCTGCTCGATATCGCCACCTCGCCGATGATCTCTGTCTGGGGCCGCAAGCGAGGTGTGAGCTGAACAGGCAGCCCGACGGACGGGTACTGATCCACCCTGGTGCTCGGTCCATGCCGCTACCGAGCACGCTGCTC
>DASXOV010000006.1:0-33041 GCA_036494005.1 Pseudonocardiaceae bacterium
ACACACCGGGCAAGAGCGCAGGACACGCCGGGGGTGGGGGTGGGGGTGGGTCAGTGCGGCAGGATGCCCTGTAGCTGCGCGCGCAACTCGGGGGTCAGCAACTGGCCGGCGCGGTCGACCAGCAAGGTCATCTCGTAACCGATCAGGCCGATGTCGCAGCTGGGTGAGGCCAGCACAGCGAGGCTGGAGCCGTCGTTGATCGCCATGATCAGCACGATGCCGCGCTCCATCTCCACCACGGTCTGTACCACGCCACCAGCCTCGAAACAGCGGGCGGCGCCCTGCGTGAGGCTGACCAGGCCGGCGGTGACCGCGGCGAGTTGGTCCGCGCGGTCGCGGGGCAGCCCCGAGGAGAGCGTCAGCAGGATCCCGTCGGCCGAGACCACCACAGCATGCGCCACGCCAGGCACTCGTTCCACGAAATTGTCCACCAGCCAGCCGAATCGACCGACCTGGGACGGGGACTGCGGCGCTGCTGCGTTCACTGCTGACCCTCCTCGGGGCGTCCCTGCCACGGGTAGCTGGCCGATTGGCCATCTGAGCCGCGGCGGGCATGCCTGCCATGCCGCAACCCCTGCTGGTAGCTGCTCAACCGGCCCCGCACATCGTCCGGGGTGCGGGGCGCCGGTCCGTTCACACCCGGTGTGGGGCTCAGCCCGCTCGGGCCGGCCGTACCAGGCACCAGATGCGCCCGGGGCCGTCGTTTGGGCAGCCCGGCTGCGGTCACCTCGAATTCGACGGAGGCGCGTACCGCGTTGGCGGCCTGCCAGCCCGCGTCACCCGCCGACCGCCACTCCAACTCGGGCACGGCAGGCGCACGGAACCGCGAAGGCTCCGCCACCGGACCGGAGAACCCGGCCGGCGGGGTGGGCACCTCGTCGGCCTCCGCAGCCCGAGCCTCTTCGTCCACCGCGGCCGACTGCTTCTCCCGGAACCAGGCCGAAACCGCCTCGAAGATCTCTTCCCGGACCGGAGGGGTCTGCGCTGGGGTTCCGGCAGCGTCGGCCGACCCGGCAGCGTCGGCCGACCCGGCAGAGCCGGCCAACGGAGGCCGGGTGGTGGTCTGGGGCGGGACAGGGTAAGCCGGGGCTTGCGCGGCCGTCACATCGGCGCTGCCCGGCGCAGCAGAGGTCTGCTGGTGCTCGGAGCCGCCCTCGTCACGACCGAACAGCTCGTGCCACTCCTCCTCGGCGGAGCGCTGCCTGTGCCGGGACGACACCGCGAGGTTCCCGATCGAGGACGCGCTGAACAGGTCCCCCTCGGCTGCACCTTCGACCACCGACACCTGGAGCGGTAGTTCCGCGCTCGTATCACTCCACGCGGTGCCGGAACGGGACCGCTGGCCCGAGGCCTGACCCGAAGCACGACCGCCCGCGACCGCGGACGCCAGGGAATCCGCAGACACCAGGGAATCCGCAGACACCGGGGAATCCGCAGACACCGGGGAATCCGCGGACGCCAGGGAATCCGCGGACGCCGGGGAATCGGCGGGCACCGCAGCGGCCGCAGAGTCGATGGACACCAGTGACGACGGCAGCAGCACCATCGCGGTGATCCCGAATTCCCCCCGTTGCTGGCGCAGCCGCACCCGGATCAGGTGCCGCGCGGCCAGTCTGCTCACCACGAACAGGCCCATCTGGCGGGACACCGACACGTCGACCACCGGTGGGGAGGCGAGCCGCTCGTTGATCGCGTGCAGCTCGCCCGGCGGCAGACCGGTCCCGCAGTCGGTGATCTCGATGAGCAGTCCACCATCCTCGGTGAACGCACTGCTCAAGGTCACCGAGGTGTCGGGCGGCCCGGCGTTGGTGGCATTGTCCAGCAGTTCCGCGATCAGGTGCACCAGGTCGCCCGCCACCGGCCCGGTCACGGTGGCGGGCGGAGGCCTGCGCAGGGTCACCCGCCGGTACTCCGCCACCTCCGAGATCGCGGCCCGCAGCATGTCGAGCACCGGAATCCCACGCTCGGTGCCACGACGCAACTCTCCGCCCGACAGGACGAGCAGGTTCTCGCTGTTCCGCCGCATCCGGGTGGCGAGGTGGTCGAGCTGGAACAGATTGCTCAGCTGCTCCGGGTCCTGCTCACCGCTCTCCAGCTTGTCGATCAACTTCAGCTGGCGCTCCACCAGCTGCTGGCTCCGGCTGGCCAGGTTGAGGAAGATGTCGTTCAGGGTGCCGCGCAACATGGCCTGTTCCGCGGCGAGCCGGACCGCCTGGACGTGCACCGTGTCGAAGGCCCTGGCGACCTGGCCGACCTCCTCTTTGGAGTACACCGGCACCGGGTCGACGGTCGTCTCGCCGACGTGGTCGTCAGTGACCCGCAGCGTCTCGACCACATCGGGCAACCGCCGGTCGGCGACGTCGAAGGCGTGGGTGCGCAGCGTCCGCAGCGGCCGCAACAACGAGCGCACCACCACCACGAGCAGGAGTACGGCAAGCAGCATCAGGGCGGCGACCACGATCGCATCCCGGAGCGCGGCGTGCCACGCCTGTCGGCTCTGACGCTCGGTGGCGGTCAGCAGGTCGCCGAACAGGCCGCTCTCCACCTGGTGGATCTTGCCGATGGTCTCGCTGGAGGCGGAGTCCCATTCTGCGGGGACGATGGCCAGCGGTTCGTTGCGCACCGCACCGCGAAGTGCGCTGTCCACCAGCCGCTCCCGGTCGGTGAAGGCGTTAGCGGTCGCGATCTCTTTGAAGCGTTGCTGCTGGTCAGGTGACGCGGAATCGTGGAACTCGTCGATGGCGGCGTCGAACCGAGCGTCCGGGGTACGCAGCGCGGTCTCCTCCGCGGGCGTGAGGGTGCCGGAGAACAGCGCCGCCAGCAGCACCGCGTGCTGCTGGGAGAGCTGCTCCTTGGCGAGGCCGAGCGCCACCATGCCTTTGGCATACCCGGGCAGCGGATCACTGGCATCGACCAACACCGTGCGGTTGAGGTCGAGCAGGGAGTCGATCACGTTGTTGTAGCCGGTGATGGTCTTGTCGACGGCGGACGACGGCGCTGGGGGTGACCCGGACCCCGGCCTGGGCCCCCGCAGGATGGGGACCGTACGCAGCTGACCGGACGCGATCCCGTAGTTTTCCTGAGCGGATCCGCTCAGGCCGAGGACCCCGGGGTCGGTGGAGAGCACGTCGGAGCGCTCTGCATCCACCTTCTGCCTCTGGGCGGGCAGCGCGGAGCGGTCCGCGTCGGGAGGGGCCAGGACGTCGACTACCGTCAGTTCCCGTTCCCGCTGCAGATCCTGCACGAGCTCGCTGGTCTGCTGGGCGAAATTCACCTGGCGCGACAAGGTGTCGAGGCGGTTGGCCTCACGCACCGAATCGGCCACCCGCAGCGCACCGAGTACCCCGGCGAGAGCCAGCGGCACCAGCAGCACCGCGGTGAGCTTGGTGCGCAACCGCCAGTCACGCAGCCGCCACCGGCCACCGCGGCGGCGTAGTTGGGTGAGATCACCACCGAGCACGGCCACCCCGGGAGCTCCGCCGAAACTCAGCGCGGTCATCCCGTCACGAGACGTCGCGCAGCCGGAGCTGCCTGATCGACCGGAGGGGGATCGGGGGCTACCTTCTTGGGCCGCCACGCTCGGGCACCTTCCAGTTCGATCTCGACATCATCGTGACGTCACAAACCTCAATCATCACTCGACAGTGTTTCGATTTACGAGCATAGCGAGGGAGTCCAGCTACATTGGAAACATTCCGTAACAGGTCCTGCGCAATGTGTCTCCCGTTCGGGGTACTCCAACTGCCCGGGCCAGCCGGGTCGATAAGCGGTGTCAGCCGGAGTAGGCGCATCAGCCGGATTTCGCTCCAGGTGCTCGTGATCCAGGTCAGGCGCGAGCCGCCACCGACCGGCGCATGGCGTGCTCGACGAGTGCGATGAGGGCGTGCTTGGTGGACTCACGCTCGCGGGCGTCGCACGGGACGATCGGCACCGCTGGGTCGATGGCCAACGCCTCCTGAACATCCTCGACGCTGTGGCCCAGCAATCCGTCGAAACAGTTCAGTCCGATCACATAAGGCAATCCGCGATCTTCGAAGAAATCGACCGCCGCGAAGCAGTCGGCCAGCCGCCGGGTGTCGACCAGCACCACCGCACCGATCGCCCCTCGCACCAGGTCGTCCCACATGAACCAGAAGCGGTGCTGCCCCGGGGTGCCGAACAGATAGAGGATCAGTTCGGAGTCCAGCGAGACGCGGCCGAAGTCCATCGCAACGGTGGTGGTCGATTTGTTGGGGGTGGCGGCGAGATCGTCGACTCCGGTGCTGGCCTCGGTGAGTACTGCTTCGGTGGTCAACGGCACGATCTCGGACACCGATCCCACGAACGTCGTCTTGCCGACACCGAATCCGCCGGCCACAACGATCTTCGCGGAGATCGTTCGCAGCCCACCGGCCGGAGCTTGCGGCTGCCGTGAGCCGACCGGGGCTCCCCGGTGCGATCCGGCCTGGCGGAAGTCGGACCGATCAGAGTCGACCCACTTATAGCCGGCCCACTGAGAGTCGGCCCACTTAGAGTCGGCGGAGTCCACTCAACACCCTTTCCATGAAACCGAACTCCGGCACGTCACCGGAGTTGCTCGCGTTGTGGTGCACCACGACGAGACAGATGTCCGCCATGTCGGCCAGCAGAACCCGGGCGACCCCCAACGGCAGGCCCAGCAGTGCGGCGACCTCGGCCACCGACCGCGGCGCGAGACACAATTCAGCCACAGCACGGTGCTCCACGCTGGTCAGCGCCGCCACGTCGCGACCCTGCGCGCTGGTGGACACTAGCGTCTCTATCGCGAGGTCGTGCACCGGCCGGGTGCGGCCCCTGGTCCAGGTGTAGGGCCGCACCGCCGAAGCGAAGTCCTCCGGCTCCCCCCACTCCTCATGGCCGGCAGGGCCGGCCGAGCCAGCGAATCCGGCAGGGCCGGCGAATCCGGCAGGGCCAGCCGGCCACTGAGCCGGCTCGCCTTCTGACTCCGCGGCGGTCCGCGAGGCGGGTAGCCACGGAATCGCCAGCTGCTCAGCCGGCGGTTCCATGGGTATCTGGCGCTCCTGGGTACGTCTGGCCCCGTTGCTGAGGCTGTTCAGCACGTCGGCAAACGACTGGTCGTGGCCCTGCGATCCAGCTGGCTTACTCACTGTTCGTCACCTCCGTCTACCCATGCCCCTCATCGACCCAGTGAACCTTGCAGGTCGACGCGAAGCTGCGGGGTGAGCTGCTGGCCGACCCGGTCGACCAGCAAGGTCATCTCGTATCCGACGAGCCCGATGTCACAGTTCGGAGCAGCCAGGACGGCGAGGCACGAGCCGTCCCCGATGGACATGAGCAGCACGATGCCGCGCTCCATCTCCACGACCGTCTGGACCACCTGGCCCGCCTCGAAGCAACGAGCCGCGCCCTGGGTCAGGCTGACCAATCCGGAGGCCACCGCAGCGAGCTGGTCGGCCCGGTCTCTCGGCAGCTGATTCGAGGCGCTCAGCAGCAATCCGTCGGCCGAGACGATCACCGAATGCGCCACCCCGGGCACCCGGTTGACGAAGTCGTCCACCAACCATCCGAAACGATCCGGCAGTGTCTGCGGCACCGTCACTCCGTCTCCTGTTCTGCTTCTGCGATCTGCTGCTGATGAGACTGTTGATGAGACCCACCGGCATTCGAGCCGGCTCTGCCCGATTCGCCGGCTCGGCCGGCCCTGCGACGGGTCTGCCTGCCCTCGCGGATGCCCCGCTGGTAGCTGGCCAGCCGGCCGCGGATGAGCTCAGCGCTGCGCACCGGCCTTCTCGGTGGTACGCCCTGCGCCGGCCCGCCCACCCCGCCGGGTACCAGCAGCGCCTGTGGCGTGCGCCGGGGCAGTCCCGCAGCGGTGACATCGGTTCCCACTGGTCTGGCCAACGCCTCAGCGGCCCGCCAGCCCTCGTCGGCGGCCGCGCCCCATTCGGCCGACCGTGCCTCCGCGGCGGGCGGCGCGGGATTTGCGGCTGGCGCGGGGTTTGCGGCCGGCACAGGGTTTGCGGCTGGCACAGGGTTTGCGGCCGGCGGCTGAGCCGGCGACCCGGGCAGCTGCCGGGACGGTGTCTGTGGGCTGGGCACCGGCTGCTCAGTCGTCGTGGTCGTCGTCGCCCAGCGCACCGGCACCGCGCGGTCCTCACGGAACCACGACGACGCCACGTCATCGAAAATCGGGGTCGAGTCCTGCAACGGGCCACCGGATCCGGACTCTGTCTGTGCCGCGGCAGCGCCCCGGCCACCCGGCTGGTACAGGTTCCTGGCCGGTTCGGCACCGGCGGTGGCCGGTGGCGAACCTGCAACTGGTCCCGGCAACGCCGGTGGTGACGGCAGCGCAGGCGATCCGTCGACCGGCCGGCGCTGGTCGCCGAGCCGGCGCGGCAAGGGTGTGCCCGGCTGATCCGGCGCACCGCGCTGACCCGATGAGCGCACGCCGTTGCCGTTACCGTTGCTCGCCACCGCATTCGGGTCGACCTGATACTCGCGAGTCACGAGGGGAACATCCGGCGCATCCGGTTGTTCGGATCGGGCGATCAGCGGACCACCCCGATCGGCATCCCGCCCGGTTCCGGCGGGCAGTGTCGAAATCGTGGAACCGGTCCGCGGCTCGGTGGTCTCCGACGCGGGCCGAACCAGCCGGGGCGGCACGCTCACCGCGGCGCAGACCCCGATGTCGTCCTCCCCTCGGCGCAGGTGCACCCCGATGCCGTGCCGGACGGCCAGCCGACCGACCACGAACAACCCCATCCGGCGGGACACCGACGCGTCCACCACCGGCATGCTGGCCAGCCGCTCGTTGGCATCGGTGAGCTCCGGCTCGGTCATTCCGACGCCGCGGTCCATCACCTCGATCGCAACCGAGCCGTCGCCGGTGGACTCGGCGGAGACCATCACCTGGGTGTCCGGCGGCGAGAACTGGGTGGCGTTGTCCAGCAACTCGGCCAGCAGGTGCACCAGGTCGGCCGCCGTCCTGCCCAGCACCAGCACGTTGGGCGGTTGCTGCAGTACCAGCCGCTGGTACTGCTCGACTTCCGATACCGCGGCGCGGAGCACGTCGACCAGCCGAACCGGGCGGGCGGCCCGCTTCGCGGCCTCGGTACCCGCGAGCACCAGCAGGTTGTCGCTGTTGCGGCGCATGCGGGTGGCCAGGTGGTCGAGCTGGAACAGGTTGTCCAGCTGTTCGGGATCCTGTTCGCTGCTCTCCAGCCGGTCGATGAGCTGAAGCTGACGTTCGACCAGACCCTGACTGCGCCGGGACAGGTTCACGAAGATGTCGTTGACGTGGGCCCGCAGCTTGGCCTGCTCCCCGGCCAGCCGCACGGCCTGGCGGTGCACCTCGTCGAAGGCCCTGGCGACCTGGCCGATCTCCTCCCTGGTGCTGACCGCCACCGGTTCGATGGTCTGCTCGGGCACGTCGCCTTCGCGGACCTGGGCCATGGCGGCAGGCAGCCGGCGGCCTGCGACGTCCAGCGCGGTGCGCGTGAGCACGCCGAGCGGCCGGAGCATGGACCGCGCGATCAGGATTCCGATGAACACACCCAGCGCCAGCAGGACGATCAGGATGATGGCGTTCATGCCCGCGGTGGAGCGCGCGTCGTCGCGCAGCGCCAGCGCGGTCCGGTCGATCCGCTGCTGCAGGGTGCTCTCGACCCCGGTGAGGGCGCCGTCGGCGAGCGCGTTGCGCCGGCTCCAGTCATCCGCAGCGATGTCCAACGGACTGTTCGCCAGGCCGCGGTTGAGCACGAGTCGCAGCAGCCGCTGCCGGGACTGCTCCGCGTCGCCGATGGCCCGGGCCACGAAGCCGGTGCGCTGCGCCGGATCCAGCGCGGCAGCGAACTCGTCCTGCGCGCTGCTGAGCCGGACCGCCGCCGCTCGCACGTCATCGATCTGGGACGGTTCGATCCGATTGGCGATCAAGGCGGCCAGCACGATCGCGTGCTGGCGGCTCACCTGCTCTCGGCTGGCGAGCAGGGCGTGCGCAGCGGCCGCGTCAGCGGTGACCGTGCTGTCGTTGAGCTGGCGGACCAGGCCGGCGTCCAGTGCCAGCAGGGGGTCGATGGCGGCTCCGTACTCGGTGACCACCACCTCGGCCGGGTCGGTACCACCCGTCACGCTCTGCCGCAGCGGCTGCACCCCGCGAAGGTCGTCCAGCGCGATGCCGTAGCCGGTGGATCCCAGATCCCGCACCCCGTCGGCGGCCGTCCGGGTGGCCGCGACCTGACTGTCCACGGTACGAAACTGCTGGTCCAGCGAAACCTGGTCGCCGGAGCGTCCGTTGGCGGCGAATTCGGTGGCGAGGTCCCGTTCCCGCTGCAGGGCACCGATCAGATCGGAAAGCCGGTGCTGGACGGCGACGATCTGGGAGATCCGGACATAGCCTGGAGCAGCTCCGGCCTGGTCGACGACCCGCAGCACCCCGACGACCAGCGCGACCATGGTCGGCACCAGCAGCACGGCGACCAGCTTGACCAGCACCGGCCAGTTCCGCCAGTGCCACCGAGAAGGCCCCCGGGAAGCACCCCGGGAGAGACCATTGCCCATGCCGCTCATGGCAGGCCTGCCCTGGCGGCGGGGAGTCGCGAGGTACTCGCTGACACTGTGGTGATCCTCCGCAGGCTCGACGGCAGCCGGTCGACGTATCCGGCTCGCGCCGCTGGTCACCGCGGACGTAGCGCGTCCGCTCCCCCTGACGCCGAGACCCTGGCATCGAGCCGGATACGCCCGATGTTGGGAACGTACGATACGTACGGACTGGGCAGGGACGTCCCGTGGGTCTGCGGAGACGGTCCTCCCCCGTCGGCGGGCACGCCAGTGCCGCCCGGCGACATCCCCCGGCTGGCCCAAGCCTGTCGACCCGGATGGCGGTGCAGAACTCCCTTGCGTGATCGCCGATGCGGCCGTCCGAGCCTGGGCTCACCCTGACGAGGTCGGGCCGGTCAGGTGCCGGCTACCGATCGGGCAACCGATCGAACGCTCGGACGGCCAGACCCGCCGCAGCGTCGCAGACCAGCATCCGGGGACGCACCAGGCCACGCACGTCGATGTCGAGTACGCCACCACCGTGGTTGAGCGCCACGCTGACCTCACATGACGTCGGCGAGCTCTGGTAGACGAGCGCGCTGTTGCCCCGGATCCAGTAAGCCACCCCCTGCGCGGCCGGGATGTCGCTGACCAGAACATAACCGGCGTTGCCCGCCGTGTAGCGCGTGCACATCAGCGTGCTCTCCGGCGCACCGCGCTGCTCGAAGCTGGTCAGCTGGTGGATGTCGTCCGCTGTGAGTAGGGAGCACCACTGCTGAGCAGTCCGGTAGGGGGCCTTGCTGGTGGTGATCGTCGGAGCCGACAGCGTCGCGGCGCCGGTCGGGACGGGCGGCACCGGCACATCGCCCGGAGCCACCTCGACCGGGTTGCCGGGAACTGAGCTGCCGGGAAGGGCCGGAACTGCCGGGTCAGGCAGTGCGCTGTCAGCGGCCGCACTGTGCGCCGGGTCCGGTCGCGGGCCCGATCCTTCGCCGAGCAGCACCGCGGTGCCGAACGCAACCAGCACCAGCGCAACCAACACCACGGCGACGAACGCCGCGGTGCGCCCGCCGTCCCCGCGCGGCGCGGATCCGGGTCGCGGTGGGCGGGTGGAACGGACCGGCACCGTGGCGTCCCAGGGCACCGCGGACACCGGTTCGGAACCATTGGTCCCGTACGATGAAGAACAAGGATCACGTGGCATCGTCACTGTTCGCCTCCCCCGGCCCCGGCGATCCGATGGTGGAGAGCCCCCTGATCTCCCTGCGTTCGGATCCACCAGCCACCTTATCGGTGACGCCAGGTGGCTCGTACTGTCCCCATCGAGTGACAGACTGGATCGTCCCGGAGGAACACGTGACCCGCTCGCCCGACGCCGGACCCCTGATCGTCCAGTCGGACAAGACGCTGCTACTGGAGGTCGACCACCCGGCGGCCCCCGAGGCACGCGGCGCGATCGCGCCCTTCGCCGAGCTGGAGCGCGCCCCCGAGCACGTGCACACCTACCGGGTCACCCCACTCGCGCTGTGGAACGCCCGGGCGGCGGGACACGATGCCGAACAGGTGGTGGACGCCCTGGTGCGCTTCTCCCGGTATGCGGTGCCGCAGCCATTGCTGGTCGACGTGGTGGACACCATGGGCCGCTACGGACGGCTGCAACTGGTGCAGCACCCCGTGCACGGGCTGGCGCTGGTCTCACTGGACCGCGCCGTGCTGGAGGAGGTGCTGCGGCACAAGAAGATCGCGCCGATGCTGGGTACGCGGGTGGACGACGACACCGTGCAGGTGCACCCCTCCGAACGTGGCCGGCTCAAGCAGGCGCTGCTCAAGGTCGGGTGGCCGGCCGAGGACCTGGCGGGCTACGTCGACGGCGAGGCGCATCCGATCGACCTGGCCGAGGACGGCTGGTCGCTGCGCGACTATCAGCGCGACGCGGTGACCGGGTTCTGGGCGGGTGGTTCCGGGGTTGTCGTGCTGCCCTGCGGGGCAGGGAAGACCCTGGTCGGAATCGCCGCGATGGCCGAGGCCAGGGCGACCACGCTGATCCTGGTCACCAACACCGTCGCGGGCAGACAGTGGAAGCGGGAGCTGGTGGCCCGCACCTCGCTGACCGAGGACGAGGTCGGCGAGTACTCCGGTGAGCGCAAGGAGATCCGGCCAGTGACGGTCGCGACCTATCAGGTCATGACCCGCAAGTCCGGGGGCGAGTACCGGCACCTCGACCTGTTCGATTCCCGGGACTGGGGCCTGATCATCTACGACGAGGTACACCTGTTGCCCGCCCCGGTCTTCCGGATGACCGCTGATCTGCAGTCGCGGCGCCGGCTCGGGCTCACCGCCACCCTGGTGCGCGAGGACGGCCGGGAGGGTGACGTGTTCTCCCTGATCGGACCCAAGCGCTACGACGCTCCCTGGCGGGATGTGGAGTCCCAGGGCTGGATCGCGCCCGCGGACTGCGTCGAGGTGCGGGTCGCGCTCACCGACGCTGAGCGGCTCGGCTACGCCACCGCAGAGCCCGAGGAACGGTACCGGGTGTGCGCCACCGCGCGGACCAAGCTGCCCGTCGTCCGCTCGATCCTGGACCGCCACCCCGATGAGCCGACCCTGGTGATCGGGGCCTACCTCGACCAGCTGGAAGAGCTCGGCGCGGCACTGGACGCGCCGATCGTGCAGGGCTCGACCCGCAACAAGGAGCGGGAGATCCTGTTCGATGCCTTCCGGCGGGGGGAGGTGCGCACCCTGGTGGTGTCCAAGGTGGCCAACTTCTCCATCGACCTGCCGGAGGCCTCGGTCGCCGTCCAGGTCTCCGGCACGTTCGGTTCCCGACAGGAGGAGGCGCAACGCCTGGGCCGGCTGCTGCGTCCCAAGGGCGACGGGCGGCAGGCGCACTTCTACTCGGTGGTCGCTCGCGACACCCTGGACACCGACTACGCCGCACACCGGCAGCGCTTCCTCGCCGAACAGGGCTACGCCTACCGCATCGTCGACGCCGACGACCTCCTCGGCCCCTCGATTCCCGGCGCCGACTGACTCCGGCCCAGATTTCCTCAGGCACTCACCGCACGGCGTTCGGTGACGAGTTCGGGCCAGCGCCGGCGCGAGCAGCGTGAGATCAGGGGCGGCCTGGCCGGTTCAGTCCGGCCTGCGCAGCGCCACTGGAGAGCACGACCTGATCGATCCGGCCCAGCGCCTGCTCCGTGCGGGGTGAGGGTGGCGCGGTGGTGAGATCGACCAGCCGGATCGGGGGGCCCAGGTCGACCAGGGTGGGCAGGTATTCGGCTCGGGTCACCCGCCACCCGGCACCCGGCAGCCTGGTGAAGGTGAATCGGGCGATGACGCCTTCCTCGGTGGTACCCCGGGGCTCGGAGTGCCGCGCGACGAGGTTGCCGAGACCGTAGGCGACCCATTTGCCGCCGATGCGTTCGAACGGCTGCACCACATGGGCGTGGTGGCCGATGACGAGATCGACGGCCGGGTCGGCGAGCAGCCGGGCGGCCAGGTCCCGTTGCACGCGAGTCGGCTCGGCCCGGTACTCCGACCCCCAGTGCAGGCTCGCGACCACCACATCCGCTCCGGCCTGCTTGGCCGCCCGGGCGGCAGCACGGCGTCGGCGTCGAGGGTGTTGGCCAGCCATGGCGCGTCCGGCGGGAGACTGGTGCCGTTGTAGCCGTAACTGAACGCCACCTGGGCCACCCGAGCGGCCCCGGCCTTGAGGATCAGTGGCCGGGCCGCCTCCGGCGCGGAGCGGGCCGACCCGGTGAGCGCCGGATGGATCAGCACATCGCCGCTGGCCACCACGGTGAACGACGCCGGTGCCGGCAGCGCGGACAGCCCGGCCGACGGCGGTGCCACCCGAGCCGCCTGGCTGTCCGCCGGCCGGTCCAGCGCCACCGAGTAGCCCAGCACCAGGACGGCGCCGAGCAGCGCGCCGCAGGCAAGTGGGTTACGCCGGTACCACCGCATGTAACGCACAGTAGCCGAGTGGTCCACATCGGACGAGTCCGATTCCGGCTCGGTCAGGCTCCCAGTTTGGCGGCCAGGTTGTCGGCGAACTGCCCGATCATCTGCTTGCCGACATCCTCCAGCATGCCCCGGCCGAACTGGGCCGGCTTGCCGGTGATGGTCAGCTGGGTGGCCACGACGACCGCGGTGCCGCCGCCCCCCTCGGACAGGGTGGCGACCACCGAAGCCGCTGCGGTGCCCTGACCGCCCGACGCCGAGCCGGAGGCATCGATCACGGCCCGGTGCGCCTGATCGTCGGTCTCGGTGAACCGGCCTGAGCCGTTGTACTGCAGGGAGATCGGACCCAGCCGAACCTTCACCGTCCCGGCGAACTCGTTGCCATCGGCCGAGGTGAGCGTGGCGCCGGGAAAGCACGGCGCGACCCGTTGGGGGTCGAGCAGGGCCCGCCAGACGGGGTCCACCGGCGCCGCGATGGTGACTGTGTGCTCGAGCGTCATCATGTCCGTGCACCGTCCGTTCCGGCCGCTGCGGCCACCGCTCGCCCGGTCAGCACCCGGGCCAGATGACGGCGGTAGTCCGCGTCGGCGCTGCCGTCCGGCATCGGGCTGGTGCTCGATGCGGCGTACTCGGCCGCGGCTCGGATCGTCTCGGCGCCGGCCTGCTGACCGACCAGCGCCTGCTCGACCGCGACCGCTCGCACCGGGGTGTGACCCATGTTGGTCAACGCCACCCTGGCCTGCGCGATGGACCCGTTCTCGGTCCACACCGCAGCCGCGACGGCAACGATCGACCAGGCCTGGGCGACCCGGTTGAACTTCTCGTAGTGGGTGCCCCAGCCGGTCTTCTTCGGGATCCGTACCTCGACGAGCACCTCGTCGGGTCCCACCGCGGTGGTGAACAGATCGACGAAGAACTCCGCGGCGGGCACGGTGCGCCGGCCGGCCGGTCCGGCGATGACCATCTCCGCATCGAGTGCCACCGCGGGCGCCAGCAGGTCACCCGCCGGGTCGGCGTGCACCAGCGCGCCTCCGAAGGTGCCCCGGTGCCGGATCTGTGGGTCGGCCACGGTCCTGGTGGCATCCGCCAGCAACGCGGCGTGCTCGGCGACCAGTGGATCGGTCAGCACGTCGTGGTGCGTGGTCATCGCGCCCACGACGATGGCATCACCGTCCTGGCGTACCCCGCGCAGCTCACCGACCCCGGCGAGGTCCACCAGCGTGGTCGGCGTGGCCAGCCGTAGTCGCAGCACCGGGATCAGGCTCTGGCCGCCGCCGAGCACTTTCGCGTCCGCACCGGCCCGGCTCATAGCTTGCACCGCCTCCTCCACGGTGGTCGGTGCAAGGTAGTCGAACGCTGCCGGGATCACCGGGCACCTCCCTGATCCGAACTGGACTTGATCGCTCCTCGGGCGGACTGCACCGCCCGCCACACCCGCTGGGGTGAGCACGGCATCTCGATGTCGGAGACACCCAGGTGGCGTACCGCGTCGAGGACCGCGTTGACCACCGCGGGGGTGGAAGCGATGGCACCCGCCTCCCCTACCCCCTTGACGCCCAGCGGGTTCGTGGTGGCCGGTGTCTCGGTCCGGTCGGTGGTGAAGTGCGGCAGGTCCGCCGCGCTGGGCACCAGGTAGTCGGCGAGCGTTGCGGTGACGAGCGTGCCGCCCTCGTCGTGGACGGCCTCCTCGTACAGCGCCTGCGCAATGCCCTGCGCCAGGCCACCGTGCACCTGCCCGTCCACGATGAGCGGATTCACCACGTGCCCGACGTCGTCCACACCGACGTAGCTGCGGATCGACACCCGGCCGGTCTCGGTGTCCACCTCGGTGGCACACAGATGGGTGCCGTGCGGGAAGGAGAAGTTCTCCGGATCGAACGTGGCCTCGGAGTCCAGGCTGGGCTCGACCCCGGCGGGCAGGTCATGGGCGGCGAAGACGGCGAGGGAGATGTCGGAGACCGTGATGCCCTTGTCGGTGCCCTTGATGGTGAATCTGCCGCGGGCGTAGTCGAGGTCGGCCTCGGAGCATTCGAGCAGGTGCGCCGCGATCGTGCGGGCCTTCTCGACCACCTTCTCCGCAGCCTTGACCACCGCGGTGCCGCCGACCGCCAGCGAGCGCGAGCCGTAGGTGTCCATGCCCTTGGGCGAGGACTGGGTGTCCCCGTGCAGCACCTCGACGTCCTCGAAATCCACGCCGAGTTGGTCGGCGACGATCTGGCTCCACGCCGTGATGTGCCCCTGGCCGTGCGGCGAGGAACCGGTGACCACCTCGACCTTGCCGGTAGGCAGCATCCGGATCGAGGCGTGTTCCCAGCCACCCGCCCCATAACGCAGCGCTCCCAGCACCCGGGACGGCGCCAGGCCGCACATCTCGGTGTAGGTCGAGATGCCGATACCCAGCTGCACCGGGTCGCCGGCCTCCCGGCGCCTGCGCTGCTCGGCGCGCAGGCCCTGGTAGTCGAACAGCTCCTTGGCCCGCGCGGTGGCGGCCTCGTAGTTGCCCGAGTCGTAGGTCAGGGTGGCGACCGTGGTGTAGGGGAACTCCTCGTGGGAGATCCAGTTCCGCTCCCGCAGCTCCAGCGGCTCGATACCGAGCTCGACGGCCAGCTCGTCCATGATCCGCTCGATCGCGAAGGTGGCCTCCGGGCGTCCGGCGCCGCGGTAGGCGTCGGTCGGGGTCTTGGTGGTGAACACGTTGGTGCAGGCGAAACGATAGGCGGGGATCTTGTAGATGGAGTTGAACATGAACGCGCCCAGGATCGGGATGCCCGGGCTGACCAGCCGCAGATACGCGCCCATATCGGCGAGTAGCTCGACCGAAAGGCCGGTGACCGTCCCGTCCCGGCGCGCGGCGATCGTGATGTCCTGGATCTGGTCCCGACCGTGATGTGCCGCGACCAGCGACTCCGAGCGGGACTCGGTCCACTTCACCGGCTTGCCCAGCCTGCGGGCGGCCAGGAACGTGATGATCTCCTCCGGGGTCACCTGCAGCTTGCCGCCGAACCCGCCGCCGACATCGGGGGCGATGACCCGGACCTTCTGCTCGGCGATGCCCAGCGTCATGGCGACCATCAGCCGCAGGATGTGCGGCACCTGAGTCGCCGACCACATGGTGAACTGCTCCCCGGTGGGGTCCACCACCACGCTGCGCGGCTCCATGAATGCCGGGATCAGCCGCTGCTGACGGAACCGGCGCCGCACCACGACCTCGGCGTCGCGGATCGCGGCGGCCACATCGCCGCCGCTGCCGACCTCGGCCGAGTCGAACACCCACAGCGCGTTGCGGTTGGTGCCCAGCTCGGGGTGCACCAGGTCGGCGCCATCGGCCAGCGCCTCCTCCATGTCCAGCACCACCGGCAGGCCCTGGTAGTCGACCCGGATCGATTCCAGAGCGTCGACGGCCTCGGCCGCGCTGCGCGCGACGACGACCGCGACGGCCTCACCGACGAAGTTGACCCGCTCCACCGCGAGTGCGGGCACCTGTGGCGCCACCATGTCCTCGGTGATCGGCCATGCACAGGGCAGGCTGCCCTGCTCGTCGGCGAAGTCGCGGCCGGTGAACACCGCGATCACCCCGGGGGCACGCCGGGCGGCATCGGTGTCGATCGACGCGATGGTGGCGTGCGCGGCCGGGCTGCGCAGCACCGCGAGATGCAGCATCCCGGGCAGCACGAGGTTGTCGGTCCACCGGGTCCGGCCGGTGATCAGCCGGGCGTCCTCCTTGCGCTTGCGGGCCCGCCCGAACTCGGTGGGCAGGGTGGGTTCCCGGGTGGTGGTCATCGGCTGCTCCCGGTGCCGGCGGCGCTGGGCTGTGCTGCGGCGGGATCGCCGGATCCGCTGCCGTTCGCGGTCATCTTGTGCGCCGCGTCGCGCACCGCACGCACGATGTTCTGGTAGCCCGTGCACCGGCAGAGGTTGCCCTCCAGGCCCACGCGCACGGTCTGCTCATCGGGGTCGGGATCGTCGCCGAGCAGATCGATCGCCTGCATGATCATTCCGGGGGTGCAGAAACCGCACTGCAGGGCGTGGTTGTCATGAAAGGCCTGCTGTACCGGGTGCAGGTCCCCGCCGGAAGCTAAACCCTCGATGGTGGTGACATCGCCACCATCGACCTGGACCGCGAAGACCGAACAGGACTTCACACTGCGGCCATTGAGGTGCACGGTGCATGCGCCGCAGTTACTGGTGTCGCAACCCACCACGGTTCCGACCTTACCCAATTTCTCTCTCAGATAATGCACCAAGAGTGTGCGTGGTTCGACGTCGTCAAGATATGAAACACCGTCAACCATTACATTGATGCGTGTCACGGGCTTACTCCTCGTTGAGTCGGCGCGTTAATCGCATAGGTGGTGGCCCTGGTGACCACAGCGTCACCGGACAACCGCTCAACGTTACTATCACAACCTCGCCGGCGACGCCGGACGGAGCGCCGACCACCGATCGGGATGACATCCAGAACCCCGTGAGTATTCGCCGTGGAATTCCGTAAGTACGTCACATCTAACTATGAGACCCCGCATACGCGGAGTTCATGTTGTCCTGGCCTACCGGGTCGCCCACTCGGTCACCGGGTCGGTCACCGGGTCGGTCACCGGCCGGACACGCTGCGCCCGGCACTGCGTCCCGGTCCTCCCGGGAGGATCAGTCCCCGCCCGCCGACACGGTCACGTTCGGTTCGGCGACAGAAGTGCCCGGTGGTATCCGCTTCTCCAGCCCGAATGGTTCGAGATAGTCGCCCAGCGCCCCTTGGAAAGCGGCGTCGACGTCTTCGGGTCGCCATTCCTCACCGCGCAACACCGGCTCCTTGAATTCCGGTTGACGCACAATGTGCAACTGGTCGCCGGTGAACCGGATGACCTGCCCGGTGATGTCCACCGAACGATCCGAGAGCAGGTAGGTGATCAGCGGGGCGATTCGTTGCGGGGTCCGCTCGGGAGTGCAGCGCAACCGGGCGGCCGGGGACGCCTCCACCAGACGGGTCCAGGCCAGCGGACACACGGCATTGACCCGCACGCCCAGCCCTTCCAGGTCCAGTGCCCAGGAATAGGTGAGCGAGGCGACTGCACCCTTCGACGCGGAGTAGGTGCCCGCCCTGCGCTGCCCGAGCAACGAGCCGGAGGCGATGTTGACGATCGACCCGGTGCGCTGCCTGCGCATCACCCGCGCGGCGGCGATGCTGCAGTACAGCAGGCCGAGGACGTTCACCTCGATGAGTTCACGGGCGGCCTCGACGTTCTCCGCCCACGGCAGTGCCTCATGGCGCAGACCCGCGTTGTTCACCAGGCCATCGACCCGGCCGAACTCAGCGAGACAGCGCTCGACGATCGCGCTGGCCTGGTCCGGATCGCGGACCGACTGCGCGCTGGCCACCGCTCTGCCTCCGGCATCGGTGATCCGGTCGGCCACAGCCTCGGCAAGCTCCCCCTCGACGTCATTGACCACCACGTTGGCCCCCGCCCGCGCCGCGTGCACCGCATAGGCCTCCCCGAGACCGCGGCCCGCCCCGGTGACCACCACCGCCTTGCCCTTGAGTAGGTCCATGGCTGCCCACCCTTCCCCGCTCGGCGCCACCGATCCCGGCGACACCACCAGTCTCCGGTGCTGATTCACCTGAAGTGGTGGGTGTTCGGCCAAGTGTTGTTGACCAGCGCTCAACGGGTGCATCGGCTCCGGCAAGTGGGCGGTCACCCGCGGCCAGCTGCGGCTACTCAGTGGTGAGCAGTAGTGGCCCTTCGTCGGTGATGGCGATCGAGTGCTCCCAGTGCACCGCACGGGAACCGTCCACGGTCACCACGGTCCAGCCGTCGTTGAGCTCCTCGGTGAGGTGACTTCCGGCTGTGAGCATCGGCTCGATCGCCAGGGCCATCCCGGTCACCAGGTGGGGGCCACGGCCGGGGCGACCGACATTGGGCAGGAAGGGGTCCATGTGCATGGCGGTACCGATGCCGTGCCCGCCGTAGTCGGCCACGATCCCGTAGGACACCCCGTCCGCGGCCGCCGCGGCCAGTGCGGCCGACTCGACGGCGTGTGAGATGTCGGTCAGCCGCCCCCCTGGCCTGGCCGCCGCGATGCCGGCCGCCAAAGCGGACCGGCAGGCCGCCGAGAGCCGTGCGTCAGCTGCCGAGCTGGTACCGATCTGCACCGTCACCGCAGCGTCACCGTGCCAGCCGTCGAGAATCGCGCCGCAGTCCAGCGACACCAGGTCACCCTCGGCGAGAACCTGCTCGCGGCTCGGAATCCCATGCACCACCTGGTGGTTCACCGAGCTGCATATCGAAGCCGGAAATCCGTGGTAGCCCTTGAAGGACGGCACCGCGCCGGCCTCCCGGATCGACTGTTCGGCGAGTTCGTCGAGTTGCCCGGTACTCACCGAGGCACGCGCGTTCTGTTCGAGCAACCGCAAGGTCCGGGCGACCACTGCACCGGCGGCCCGCATCGCCTCGACCTCGCCAGGCGACTTCAGCTCGATACTTCTGCCTCGCAGTTTCCGCACTACGGCGCGCACCCCACCCCCGGTCATGGCACGCCTACGCTACGCCGGACCACGGAGCGCGGCCAGTGCCCGAGCCGTCACATCCTCGATGGAGCCGACAGCGGGTACCGAGACCAACCGATCGGCATAAAAGTGGAGCAGCGGCGCGGTCTCCACGCGATACACGTGCTGACGGTGCCGGATGACGCCCTCGTTGTCGTCTTCGCGTCCGCGGGCCAGTAGCCGCCCGATCACCACATCCTCGGGCACGTCGAGCTGCAGTACGACGTCGAGGTCACAGTCTCGGTCGCGCAGCATGGCGGCCAGCACCTCCGCCTGCGGGACGGTGCGGGGGAAACCGTCGAGCAGGAACCCGGCCTCACAGTCCTCTTCGCTCAGCCGCTCGCGGACCATCTCGTTGGTGACCTGGTCGGGCACGAGCTTGCCGGAGTCCAGGTACTCCTTGACCATCTTGCCGAGCTTCGTTTCGGCCCCGACGTGTTCGCGGAACAAGTCCCCGGTGGAGATGTGTGGCACGCCGAGTTCCTTACTCAGCACAGCGGCCTGGGTACCCTTTCCCGCGCCTGGTGGGCCGACGATGAGGATACGCACTAGCGGAGGAACCCTTCGTAGTTGCGCTGCATCAGCTGACTCTCGATCTGCTTCACCGTGTCCAGCCCCACGCCGACCATGATCAGCACAGCGGTGCCGCCGAACGGGAAGTTCTGGTTCTGCCCGCTACCGGTGATGTCGAGGAACAGGTTGGGCAGCACAGCTACGGTGCCCAGATACAACGAGCCGGGCAGGGTGATGCGGCTCAGTACGAAGTTCAGGTATTCGGCGGTGGGACGCCCAGGGCGGATACCGGGGATGAACCCACCGAACTTCCTCATCTCCTCGGCGCGTTCTTCCGGGTTGAACGTGATCGCCACATAGAAGTACGTGAAGAAGATGATCATCAAGAAGTACGCGGCTATGTGGACCGGGTTCGACGGATCGGCCAGATAGCGGCTGATGAACGTCTGCCACCAGCTCGGCTGGGGGTTCGTCGACGAGGTGGTGAGGGTGAGGATCAAGTTCGGCAGGTAGAGCAGCGACGAACCGAAGATGACCTGGATGACACCGGCCTGGTTCACCTTCAGAGGCAGATAGGTGGAGGTGCCGCCGTACATGCGGCGCCCGATCATCCGCTTGGCGTACTGCACCGGGATTCGCCGCTGGCCCTGCTCGATGAACACGACGCTGGCAATGATCGCCAGACCGAAGAGGCATACGAAGAAGAACACCAGGGCGCTGTTGCGGTCCAGGATGTTCTTGCCCTCAGTGGGAATACGGGCGGCGATAGAGCAGAAGATGAGGATCGACATGCCGTTGCCGACGCCACGCTCGGTGATGAGCTCGCCGAGCCACATGACGACCGCGGTGCCCGATGTCATCACGACGACGATGACGACCAGGTTAAATACGGACTTGTCCGGGATGGGCGGCTGGGAGCAGTTCGGGAACAGCTGACCGCGTACCGCCAGCGCCACGATGCCGGTGGACTGCAGGATGGCGAGCGCCACCGTCAGATATCGGGTGTACTGGGTCAGTTTGTTCTGACCCGACTGCCCTTCCTTTTTCAGCTCCTCGAATCGCGGAATCACCACCGTGAGCAACTGAATGATGATACTCGCGGTGATATAGGGCATGATACCCAGCGCGAATACTGCCAGTTTCAGTAACGCCCCGCCACTGAACAGGTTGATCAGCGAGAAGACGTCGGCGTTCGGCCCGCCCTGCGCCTGGTCGAGGCACAGGTTGATGTTGTGATAGGAGATCCCTGGTGAGGGCAGCACCGAGCCGAGCCGGTAGACCACCACGATCCCGAGCGTGAACAGGATCTTGCGGCGGAGATCCGGCGTCGCGAGAGCCGAGCGGAAGGCGCCGAGCACTCCTACCTCCTGGGCACGGCCGTCGTGGGGCCGACGTCGATCGTGGACCGGCAGTCGCACCGCCGGGGGCGGTAACCGGACCATCTCTGGGGACGGACCGGCGGGCGCCGGCCGAAGTCTCCTGCCCTGCGGCCGACAGCGCCAACAGCGTATCCGAGCGCTTCGGGACCGGGAGCGGGCACCGTGCTATCGGCACCCGCCCGCACCGTCCACCGCACGTGCACCACTGCTGCGCTGCCCGGCTAGAGCTCGGTGGTGCTGCCGCCCGCCGCAGCGATCTTGTCGCGGGCGGAGCCGGAGAAGGCCTGGGCACTGATCTGGAGGCAGACCCCACCGAGGTCTCCGTCGCCGAGCACCTTGACCGGTAGCCCCTTGCGCACCGCTCCGGCCTCGACGAGCTGCTGCGGCCCCACGGCGCCCCCTTGCGGGAACAACCTGGCCAGGTCGCCCACATTGACCACCTGGTACTCGACGCGGAAGCGGTTGCGAAAGCCCTTGAGCTTCGGCAGCCGCATGTGGATCGGCATCTGGCCGCCCTCGAAGCCGGCGGGCACGTTCTTGCGGGCCTTGGTGCCCTTGGTCCCGCGGCCCGCGGATTTGCCCTTCGACGCCTCGCCACGACCGACCCGGGTCTTGGCTGTCTTCGCGCCAGGCGCCGGACGAAGGTGATGGATCTTGATGGTCACTTCGAGTCGACCTCCTCCACCGCCACCAGGTGGCGGACGGTGGCGATCATGCCGCGGATCTGGGAGTCGTCCTCCCGGACCACGGACTGCCGGATCTTGCGCAGCCCGAGCGAGCGCAACGTCGCACGTTGGTTGCGCTGACTGCCAATGGTGCTGCGGACCTGGGTGACCTTAAGTTTGCCCACGTCACGCCCCCTGCTTGGCGCGCGCCCTGAGCATCCCGGCCGGTGCCACGTCCTCCAGCGGCAGGCCGCGCCGTGCGGCGACCTCCTCGGGACGCTGCAGACCCTTCAGAGCCGCGACGGTGGCGTGCACGATGTTGATCGCATTGTCACTACCCAGCGACTTGGAGAGCACGTCGTGCACTCCCGCGCACTCCAGCACCGCGCGCACCGGGCCACCGGCGATGACCCCGGTACCGGGAGTCGCGGGCCGGAGCAGCACAACGCCTGCCGCCGCCTCGCCGGTGATCGGATGCGGAATGGTGCCCGCGATCCTGGGCACCCGGAAGAAGTTCTTCTTGGCTTCCTCCACGCCCTTCTGGATCGCCGCGGGCACTTCCTTGGCCTTGCCGTAGCCGACCCCGACCATCCCGTCTCCGTCGCCCACCACGACCAGCGCGGTGAAGCTGAAGCGCCGGCCGCCCTTGACGACCTTGGCCACACGATTGATCGCGACCACCCGCTCGAGATGCGGGCTCTTCTCCTGCTGGGCCGCTCCGCCGCGGCCACCATCCCGGCGGTCCCGACGATCGCTGCGCTCGCCTCCGCCTTCCCGCCGCATGCGTCCAGGCATCAGGCGTTCCTTCCGTTGGTCACGTACCGCTGCTGATATCCCCTGCGGGGCATCGCACTGTCAGTCATCGATCAGAACTCCAGGCCCGCTTCGCGGGCGGCATCAGCCAGCGCCGCGATGCGACCGTGATAGTCGTGCCCGCCCCGATCGAAGACCACCCGGTCCACACCGGCCGCCTTGGCCCGGGAGGCGATGAGTTGGCCGACCCTGGCTGCCTTGGCCTTCTTGTCCCCTTCGAGCGCGCGGATCTCCGGCTCGATGCTGGACGCTGCGGCCACGGTGTGCCCGGCCAGGTCGTCGACCAGTTGCACCGCGATATGCCGGGATGACCGGTTGACCACCAGGCGGGGACGTTGCGGGGAACCGCTGATCCGCTTGCGAATCCGGAAGTGCCGCCGCGACTTGGCCAGCCTGCGCCGGGTGGAGATATCGCGGCCGACCCGCGACCGCTTGGTGACCGACGGCCGAGCCGTCGAATCGGATCCCGACGGCCGAGCCGTCGAATCGCTGACAGTGGTAGTGCCTGACTCAGCCATGATCACTTACCTGTCTTCCCGACCTTGCGGCGGATCTTCTCGCCCGCGTATCGCACGCCCTTGCCCTTATAGGGGTCGGGTTTGCGCAGCTGGCGAATGGTCGCGGCGACCTCACCGACCGTCTCCTTGTGAATACCCAGCACGGAGAACCGGGTCGGAGTCTCAACCTTGAAGGTGATGCCCTCGGGTGCCTTGACCGGTACCGGGTGGCTGTAGCCGAGGGCGAACTCCAGGTCGGAACCCTTGAGCACCACGCGATAGCCGACGCCGTGGATCTCCATCTTCTTCTCGTAGCCCTGGCTGACGCCGATGACCATGTTGTTCACCAACGTGCGGGACAGCCCGTGCAGTGCCTTGTTGCGCCGCTCGTCATCCGGGCGCTTCACGTACAGGGTGCCGTCGTCGGCCCGTTGCACGCTGATCGGCTCGATCACGGTGTGCGACAGGCTGCCCTTGGGGCCCTTCACCAGCACCGTACGTCCGTCGATGGTCACGTCGACCCCGGCCGGGACGGTGATCGGCTGCTTACCGATGCGCGACATCTCGTCTGCTCCCCTCTCACCAGACGAAGGCGAGGACTTCCCCGCCCACGCCCTGCTTGGCGGCCTGCCGGTCGGTCAGCAGCCCGGTGGAGGTGGAGATGATCGCCACTCCGAGGCCGCCGAGAACCTTCGGCAGTGAGGTCGACTTCGCGTACACCCGCAGGCCGGGCTTGGACACCCGGCGCAGGCCCGCGATGCTGCGCTCCCGGTTCGGGCCGTACTTCAGCTCGACCACCAAGGACCTGCCCACCACCGCATCCTCGGTGTGGAAACCCGAGATGTAGCCCTCCCGCTGGAGGATCTCGGCGATGTGCGACTTGAGCTTGGAGTGCGGCATCACGACCTGGTCGTGGTAGGCCGAGTTCGCGTTGCGCAGACGAGTCAGCATGTCTGCGATCGGGTCGGTCATCGTCATGGCGACCTCGTGGGTCCCTTCCCGCCGTGGTTCCCTTCCGGGCCTGCGGCGATCTTGTGGCTGCGCATTACCAACTGGACTTGCGGACGCCGGGCAGCTCGCCCCGGTGCGCCATCTCACGCAAGCAGATCCGGCACAGCCCGTACTTGCGGTAGACGGCTCGGGGCCGCCCGCAACGCTGGCAGCGGGTGTAGGCCCGCACCGCGAACTTCGGCTTGCGGGCTGCCTTGATGACTAGCGCCTTCTTCGCCATCAGTTCTCCTTGAAGGGGAAGCCCAGACGCCGCAACAGCGCCCGGCCCTCCTCGTCGGTGGTCCCGGAGGTGACCACGGTGATGTCCATACCGCGCTGGCGGTCGATGCTGTCCGGGTCGATCTCATGGAACATCGACTGTTCGTTGAGCCCGAACGTGTAGTTGCCGTTGCCGTCGAACTGGACCGGCGACAGACCACGGAAGTCGCGGATGCGGGGCAACGCGATGGTCAGCAACCGGTCGAGGAACTCCCACATCCGGTCACCGCGCAGCGTGACCTTGGCGCCGATCGGCATTCCTTCGCGCAGCTTGAACTGCGCGATGGACTTGCGTGCCCGCTGCACCTGCGGCTTCTGACCGGTGATCAGGGAAAGGTCGCGGACCGCGCCGTCCATCAGCTTGGCGTCCCGGGCGGCGTCACCGACGCCCATGTTCACCACGACCTTGACCACCTTGGGCACCTGCATCGGGTTCTGGTAGCCGAACTGCTCACGCAGTGCGGTGGCGATCTCTTCGCGGTACCGGGTCTTGAGCCTCGGTACGGTTGTCTGAGCGGTCGTCATCTTCAGATGTCCTTGCCGTTGCGCCGCGACACGCGCACGCGTCTGCCTTCGTCGTCGGTGCGATAGCCCACCCGGGCCGGCTTGCCGTCGGCATCGACAACCATGACGTTGGAGGCGTCGATAGTGGCCTCCTGGGTCACGATGCCACCGGTCTGCGCCCCTCGCTGGGTGCGGCTGATCCGGGTGTGTTTCTTGATCCGGTTCACCCCTTCGACCAGAACTCGGCCGGTCTCCGGGTAGGCCTGAATCACTCGGCCCTTGGCGCCCTTGTCCTTGCCTGCGATGACGACGACCGTGTCGCCCTTGCGCACCTTCATCGCTACAGCACCTCCGGGGCCAGCGAGATGATCTTCATGAACCGCTTGTCCCGCAGTTCCCGGCCCACCGGGCCGAAGATGCGGGTACCGCGCGGCTCGCCGTCCGGTTTGATCAGCACTGCGGCGTTCTCGTCGAACCGGATGTAGGAGCCGTCCGGGCGACGCTTCTCCTTCACGGTGCGCACGATGACGGCCTTCACCACATCGCCCCGCTTGACCGCCGCACCGGGGATGGCTTCCTTCACGGTCGCCACGATGATGTCGCCGATACCCGCGTAGCGGCGCGAACTGCCGCCGAGCACGCGGATGCACAGGATCTCCTTGGCACCCGTGTTGTCGGCGACGCGCAGTCGCGACTCCTGCTGAATCACGTCAAACTCCTTCTCGCGCCCCGCGGATTGCTGTGTTCATCGGGGTTCGTGGGGCAGCCGACCGACACGCGGTCGATCACTTGGCCTTCTCAAGAATCTGGACCAGCCGCCAGCGCTTGGTGGCCGAGAGCGGGCGGGTCTCCATCAACAGCACCCGGTCGCCGACACCCGCGGCATTGGCCTCGTCGTGCGCCTTCACCCTGGTGGTCGACCGCATGACCTTGCCGTACAGCGGGTGCTTCTTGCGGTCCTCGAGCGCGACCACAACCGTCTTGTCCATCTTGTCCGAGACGACATAGCCCTCTCGGATCTTGCGGTTGTTTCGCCCTTCGGGCTGGGTCGTCTCATTTCGCCCTTCGGGCGGGGTCGCCGTGTCTCGCGTGCCAGTGGTCTCGCTCATGCCGCACCCTCACTTCCGGCGACGGAATCCGTCGATACGGCGTCCGGGGACACCGAAAGGCCCAGCTCCCGCTCACGCATCACGGTATAGATGCGGGCGATGCCGTGCCGGACCGCACGCAGCCGGCGATTGTTGTCCATCTGTCCGGTGGCCATCTGGAAGCGCAGGTTGAACAGCTCCTCCTTGGCCTCGCGCAGCCGTTGCACCAACTCGTCGTCGCCGAGTTCGCGCAGTTCGCTCGCGGTGGTCGTGGCCGCCATCAGAAGTCCACCCCCTCGCGGGTCACGATCCGGCACTTCATCGGCAGCTTGTGCATCGCGCGACGCAGCGCCTCACGGGCCACCGTCTCGTTCGGATAGCTCATCTCGAACATCACCCGGCCGGGCTTGACGTTGGCCACCCACCACTCCGGCGAACCCTTACCGGAGCCCATCCGGGTCTCGGCCGGCTTCTTGGTCAGCGGGCGGTCCGGGAAGATGGTGATCCAGACCTTGCCGCCACGGCGGATGTGCCGGTTGATCGCGATACGAGCGGACTCGATCTGCCGGTTGGTCACGTAGGCCGGCTCGAGCGCCTGGATCCCGAAGTCGCCGAAGGTCACCTGGTTGCCGCCCTTGGACATGCCCGAGCGGCTCGGCGAGTGTTGCTTGCGATGCTTGACCTTGCGTGGGACGAGCACGTCTCAGCCCTCCCCGTTCCCTGCGGTGTTCGCCTCGTCTGCGCTGGTGGCCTGCTGGGCAGGCGCGGCGCTGGTGGCTTGCTGGGCAGGCGCGGCGCTGCTGGCCTGCTGGGCAGGCGCGGTTTCCGGGCCGTCCGCGACGGCGGCCACCGCGGCATGGGTGGCATCCTCGACGGGCGCCTGGGCCGGAGCCTGCGCCGGGCCGGGACCGGCCTCGGCGGCTGCGGCCCGCCCGGCCTCGGTGGAGGTCCCGGTCGTCCCCGCGGCACCGGACCGACGGCGGGCCGGGCGCTCGCGTCGTGGCGCCCTGGCCGCAGCAGCGGCGGTGTCGGCGTCGCGCTCCCGGCGTCCGCCGACCACATCACCCTTGTAGATCCAGACCTTGACCCCGATCCGGCCGAACGTGGTGCGGGCCTCGAACAACCCGTAGTCGATGTCCGCGCGCAGTGTGTGCAGCGGGACCCGGCCCTCTCGGTAGAACTCCGAACGGGACATCTCGGCACCACCGAGACGTCCCGAGCACTGCACCCGGATGCCCTTGACCTGAGGCGAGCGCATGGCCGACTGAATGGCCTTGCGCATCGCCCTCCGGAAGGCGACCCGGTTCGACAGCTGCTCGGCCACGCCCTGGGCCACCAGCTGGGCTTCCGCCTCGGGGTTCTTGACCTCGAGGATGTTGAGCTGCACCTGCTTGCCGGACAGCTTCTCCAGCTCGCCGCGGATCCGGTCAGCCTCCGCACCACGGCGGCCGATCACGATTCCCGGCCGTGCGGTGTGGATGTCGACCCGCACGCGGTCGCGAGTACGTTCGATCTCGACCTTGGCGATACCCGCCCGCTCCATGCCCTTGGACAGCAGCCTGCGGATAGCGACGTCTTCCTTGACGTACTCCGAGTACTGCTTGTCCGCATACCAGCGGGACTTCCAGTCGGTCGAGATGCCGAGCCGGAAGCCGTGCGGGTTGATCTTCTGACCCACTAGCGGGCACTCCTTGTCTGGGTGGCCTTCATGCTGGTGCCTGCGCCGGCCCGTCGGCCCTTGTCGCCGGCATCGCCCCGCCGGCCTGTGTCGCCGCCGCCCCGCCGACCGGCGGGCCGGCGCTCCGGCACCGACTCGACCTCTACCGTGATGTGGCTGGTTCGCTTGCGGATCCGGTACGCACGACCCTGCGCACGTGGCCGGAACCGCTTGAGCGTCGGCCCCTCGTCAACGAACGCCCTGGCCACCACCAAGGTGTCCGGGTCGATGTCGAGGTTGTTCTGGGCGTTGGCCATCGCACTGGCCAGCACCTTCGATACCAGACCGGAAGCGACCTGCGGTGCGAACTCGAGCACCGCCAGCGCGTCACGGGCACTGCGGCCCCGGATGAGCTCGACCACGCGGCGCGCCTTCATCGGCGTCACGCGGACGTATCGGGCCCGCGCCACCGCGCGGGACGGCTCCTGCGCGGCCGTCGCGCCGACTTCGTTACGGGCGGTCATATCGCCGCCTCCGCGGCGGGGGGTGCGTCGGCGATCATTGTGCGCTACTACCTCTTCGTCTCTGCTGGCTTGTTTCTACTGGGGACCTCGGGTATCGCCGTGGAGCCGGGGCCGCCTCAGCGGCGCCGGGCTCTGCGGTCGTCCTTCACGTGACCCCGGAACGTGCGGGTCGGGGCAAACTCTCCGAGCTTGTGACCGACCATCGTCTCGGTGACGAACACCGGGATGTGCTTGCGGCCGTCGTGCACCGCGATGGTGTGGCCGATCATGTCGGGGATGATCGTGGAACGGCGCGACCAGGTCCTGATGACCTGCTTGGTCCCCGCGTCATTCTGGGCGTCCACCTTCTTGAGCAGGTGGTCGTCGATGAACGGGCCCTTCTTCAGGCTGCGTGGCATGCTTCCTCCTCCCTGCTCAGCGCTTCTTGCCGGTACGGCGACGGCGAATGATCAACTGGTCGCTCGGCTTGTGGCGCCGGGTGCGACCTTCGGGCTTTCCTGCCGGGTTCACCGGATGGCGCCCACCGGAGGTCTTGCCCTCACCACCACCATGCGGGTGGTCGACCGGGTTCATCACCACACCTCGGACCGTGGGACGCTTGCCCTTCCAGCGCATCCGGCCCGCCTTGCCCCAGTTGATGTTGCCCTGCTCGGAGTTTCCGACCTCACCCACCGTGGCGCGGCACCGGACGTCGACGTTGCGGATCTCGCCCGAGGGCAGCCGCAGCTGGCCGTACGGACCTTCCTTGGCCACCAGCTGGACCCGTGACCCGGCCGAGCGGGCGATCTTCGCGCCGCCACCGGGGCGGAGTTCGATCGCGTGCACGACGGTGCCGACCGGGATGTTGCGTAGCGGCAGGTTGTTGCCCGGCTTGATGTCCGCCCCGGGTCCGTTCTCCACCTGGTCGCCCTGGCGCAGCTTTTCCGGGGCGATGATGTAGCGCTTCTCGCCGTCGGCGTAGTACAACAGCGCGATGCGTGCGGTGCGGTTGGGGTCGTACTCGACGTGCGCGACCGTGGCAGGCACGCCGTCCTTGTCCGCCCGCCGGAAGTCGATCACGCGGTAAGCGCGCTTGTGGCCGCCACCCTGGTGGCGAGTGGTGATCCGGCCGTGACCGTTGCGCCCGCCCTTGTTGTGCAACGGACGGACCAGGCTCTTCTCCGGCTCGCTGCGCGTGATCTCGGTGAAGTCGGACACGCTGGCGCCGCGACGACCCGGGGTCGTTGGCTTGTACTTGCGGATGCCCATGTCTTAGCTCAGTTCCTCACTGGCCGATCCCTGTCTGGCCCGGTCTCGTTCAGGCCGCAGGCCCGCCGAAAATCTCGATCTGCTTGCTCTCGGCGGACAGCGTCACGATCGCCCGCTTGGTGTCCTTGCGCTTGCCGACCCCGAACCGGGTGCGCTTGCGCTTGCCCTGCCGGTTGAGCGTGTTGACGCTGACCACCTGCACACCGAAGATCTTCTCCACCGCGATCTTGATCTCGGTCTTGTTGGCGTCCGGTGCCACGACGAACGTGTACTTGTGTTCCTCGAGCAGCCCGTAGCTCTTCTCCGAGATGACCGGCTTGAGGATCACGTCACGGGGGTCGGGGATCACTTGGCCTCCTCCTCAACCGCGGCGGCCGAGGCGTCCAGCGCCGAGTGCCCCCGCACCGGGCCGGTCAGGAAGGCCTGCAGTGCATCGGCGGTGAACACGACGTCGTCGTTGGCCAGCACATCGTAGGTGTTGAGCTGGTCGGGGGTCAGCACGTGCACCGAAGGCAGATTGCGCACGCTGAGCTGGCCGACCTCGTCGGATCTGCTCACCACGACCAGCAACCGGGCGCCCTCGCCCGACATCCCGTCGAGGACCGTCCGAGCTGTCTTGGTGGACGGCGTCTCGCCGCTGACCAGTGCGGAGAGCACGTGCACCCGGCCGGCCCTGGCCCGATCCGACAGTGCGCCGCGCAACGCGGCCACCTTCATCTTCTTCGGGGTCCGCTGGCTGTAGTCCCGAGGGGAAGGGCCGTGCACCACACCGCCGCCGGTGAACTGAGGGGCGCGGATCGACCCTTGCCGGGCACGGCCGGTGCCCTTCTGCCGGTAGGGCTTGCTACCGCCGCCCGCGACCTCGCCGCGGGTCTTGGTGGCGTGGGTGCCCTGCCGAGCCGCAGCCAGCTGAGCAACAACCACCTGGTGCATCAGCGGGATGTTCGCCGGTACGTCGAAGATCTCGGCGGGCAGCTCCGCACTGCCGGCGCTACCCCCGTCAGGGGTCCTGATGTCGATGCTGGTCACTACGCTGTACCGCCCTTCGCGGCCGTCTTGACCAGCACCAGACCACCCTTCGGGCCAGGCAGTGCGCCCTTGATCAGCAGCAGCCCGGACTCGGTTTCGACCCGGTGCACGGTCAGGTTCTGAGTGGTCACCCGCACGTTGCCCATCCGGCCGGCCATCCGGGTGCCCTTGAACACCCGGCTCGGCGTCGCACACCCGCCGATCGAGCCCGGCGACCGGTGCTTGCGCTGGGTGCCGTGGCTGGCGCTCAGGCCGCTGAAGCCGTGCCGTTTCATCACACCCGCGGTGCCCTTGCCCTTGCTGGTGCCGATCACGTCCACGACGGCGCCCGCGGCGAACACATCGACAGTGACCTCCTGGCCGACCTCGTAGTCACCGGCGTCGACGGTGCGCAGCTCGACCAGGTGGCGCCGGGGCGTGACACCCGCTCCCGCGTAGTGCCCGGCCACCGGCTTGGTCACCTTGCGCGGATCGATCGCGCCGAAGGCCAACTGGACCGCCGGGTAGCCGTCCTTCTCCGGTGTGCGGATCTGGGTCACCACGCAGGGCCCGGCCTGTACCACGGTCACCGGGACGATTCTGTTGTTCTCGTCGAAGACCTGGGTCATACCGAGCTTGGTGCCCAGAATGCCCTTGACCTGCTTCTCCGAATCAGTCGCTGTCATCTCCCGGCCTCACTGGATGTTGACGTCGACGCTGGCAGGCAGATCGATACGCATCAGCGCATCCACCGTCTTGGGCGTCGGGTCGAGGATGTCGATCAGCCGCTTGTGGGTACGCATCTCGAAGTGTTCGCGCGAATCCTTGTACTTGTGTGGCGAACGGATGACGCAGTACACGTTCTTCTCGGTCGGCAGCGGCACCGGCCCGACGACCCGAGCGCCGGTGCGCGTCACGGTCTCGACGATCTTGCGCGCGGACGCGTCGATCGCCTCGTGGTCGTAGGCCTTGAGCCTAATCCGGATCTTCTGTCCCGCCATGGTGGTTGGGAGTTCCCATCAGTCTCGTGCCGCTGGTTCTTGTGGTGCTGGTTCTCTTCGGTGCGGGCCCGGTGGAGCCCGGCTGTACCGGTCCCCGAGGTCGGGCGTGTCGCGCTCGACAGACAGACCGGTGTGCTGCAATCCGTTCCTCGCCAGGGTGTGTGCCACGACGCTCGCTCACCGCGGGCGACCGGGCTGCCCGGTCACGGTCGAACAGGGAGTCTTTCGCGGTAAAGCAAACCCCGCCGTGTCCAACTCGTCTCAAACCCGTGTCAAACCCGTCGTGTCGCCAGCCTGCCCAACTGGCTATCCTGCCGAACCGCTACCCTGCCGGACCGGCCGCCTCACCAGGCAACCGGTCAATGATAAGTGACGCCGGATCGCCCACCAAATCCGGGTTACCTCACCAGGCGTCCTCCCGGCCGAGGTGCCCTTCGGTGCCGAAAAGCTCACCTCGTCCGGGAGGAGCTCCGGGCCGCGCCGTCCGACGAGCCGGGCGGCGGCGCCCCAGAGTGCCTACTTGATGATCTTGGTGACTCGGCCCGCGCCGACGGTCCGGCCACCCTCGCGGATCGCGAACTTCAGGTTCTCGTCCATCGCGATCGGCTGGATGAGCTGCACCGCCATCTCGGTGTTGTCACCGGGCATGACCATCTCGGTGCCCTCGGGAAGGGTGACGACACCGGTCACGTCAGTGGTGCGGAAGTAGAACTGCGGACGGTAGTTGTTGAAGAACGGCGTGTGCCTGCCGCCCTCGTCCTTGGACAGGATGTAGACCTGACCCTCGAACTCGGTATGCGGGGTGTTGGTGCCGGGCTTGATGATGACCTGCCCGCGCTCCACGTCCTCGCGCTTGATGCCACGAAGCAGCAGACCCACGTTGTCGCCGGCCTGGCCCTGGTCGAGCAACTTGCGGAACACCTCGACGCCGGTGACGGTGGTCTTCGTCGACTTCTCCTTGATGCCGACGATCTCCACCTCCTCGTTCACCTTGACGATGCCGCGCTCCACCCGGCCGGTCACCACGGTGCCGCGGCCGGTGATGGTGAAGACGTCCTCGATCGGCATGAGGAACGGCTTCTCGATCTCGCGAACCGGCTGCGGGATCGACTCGTCGACCGCGTTCATGAGATCCATGAGCTTGTCGCCCCACTCGGCGTCGCCCTCGAGCGCCTTGAGCGCGGAGACACGCACGATCGGCAGGTCGTCGCCGGGGTACTCCTGGCTGGAGAGCAGCTCACGGACCTCGAGCTCGACGAGCTCCATGATCTCCTCGTCGTCGACCATGTCGGCCTTGTTCAGTGCGACGACGATGTACGGCACGCCGACCTGGCGGGCCAGCAGCACGTGCTCGCGGGTCTGCGGCATCGGGCCGTCGGTAGCGGCCACGACCAGGATGGCACCGTCCATCTGGGCCGCGCCGGTGATCATGTTCTTGATGTAGTCCGCGTGTCCGGGACAGTCGACGTGGGCGTAGTGCCGCTTCTCGGTCTGGTACTCGACATGTGCGATCGAGATCGTGATGCCCCGCTGCTTCTCCTCGGGGGCCTTGTCGATCATGTCGAATGCCGACGCCTCGTTCACGTCCGGGTACTTGTCGTGCAGGACCTTGGTGATCGCCGCGGTGAGCGTGGTCTTGCCGTGGTCGATGTGACCGATGGTCCCGATGTTGACGTGCGGCTTGGTCCGCTGGAACTTCGCCTTCGCCACTGGTCTCGTCCTCCTGGACTCGTTCTCGTGATCCGCCGGACCGTGGGGTCCTTGGTATGGCGGCATGCTGTCAGGGCCGTCTCATGCGGACCGCCAGAGGGAACCCCGGTGCCCGCTGCCGCGGCTCAACCGCGGCTGGAGCTTGTCACTCCC
>DASXOV010000007.1:0-13213 GCA_036494005.1 Pseudonocardiaceae bacterium
CGGGTGCCGAGCACGGCCGGGATCACCCGGGCGTCGCAGGCGATGCGGCGGGCGATGTCGGCGTTGATCGGCCCCCCGAAGGTCAGCGACCCGGTCCCGATCCGGCCCTGCAACACGGTCAGCGCGACGGTGACCACGACCTGGGGGCGTTCCCCGCCCTCGGTCGGCAGGTCTCCGGCACCCAGCGCGCGCTGGGCGAGGTCGACCAGGGCGTCGGCGTCGCGCTGCGCGGGGTCGCGCGGATCTGGCGCTGTCTCGGTGGCCGGGCGGGGCGCGGCCAGCGGACTCAGCGCTGCGCGGAGGATCTCGGTGGCTTCGCGGTCCAGCCAGCCGGACAGTGCATAGCCACCGTCGCGGTCGGTGAAGCTCAGCCGCCGCCGGGTTTCCGGCTGTTCTCTCGGTGGCGGGCCATCCTCGTCGAGGTAGGCCAGCATCCGACGGCCCAACGTCGCCAGTTGCCCCGCGTCCAACGTCCGGGCATGCCGGGCCAGCTCCGCCTCCACCTCGGCCCGTGTCCCGTCGTCGAGGTGGCCCGGGATCCGGGCCAGCACCGAGCGGATCACCGTGACATCCGCCGCGCCGATCGCGCCTTGCGCGACTGCGGCCGCGGTCTCCGGCAGCCGCGGCGGTACCGGGGTGCCATCCACACCGCAGCCGGGCAACACCTCCCCAGCCGCCGACACCCGGGCCCGGGCCTCGCCCCGGGGCACCCGTGCCAGCGCCCGCACCAACTCCACCGTAGTGCCGTACCCCTCTTTCCCGGCGATCCCCCGGGAATCGACCTCGGCCACCACCGACAGCATCCGCGCCCATGTCGCATGCAGCTGGGTTTCCACCGCCCGCAACTCGGCGAGCAATGCCCCATCACTCACCTGCCACGCCGGCACCCTCGACATACCATTACCCTATGCAGCACCACCGACAATTCCCGGCCACCATCGACCGGCGAACCCCGACGAGTTTCAAGCCAGCCAACCCTATCCACCCCAGCCCTATCCACCCCAGCCCTATCCACCCGAGCTGTACCGTTCCCCGCGGAGTCGGCGAACCCGGAGTGAAAGCATGCGGGACCACTACTGTCGTCGGTATCCCTGTTGTCGGTATCCCTGTCGTCGGTACGATTTCATGGACTGAGCTGCCCAATCGGTGATCCAGCAGCAGGTGATCCAGCAGCAGGTGATCCAGCAGCGTCGTCCGCCCCGAACTCGCGCCACCGTAAGCCGAACTGTCCCGCCGATTCGAGGCCGCTGGGGACGACGGCGCGGTGCGCACCATCCGGCTGGCCGGGCTGGACTCGGCCCAGCGCGCCGCGCACGCCGACCTGCTCGGACCGGCCCGGCTACCCGGTGAACCCGCCACTGGCCGTCGCCCGAGTCGATGTGGCGGTCCCACGGTTGCGGACTCGGTGTGCACCGCCGGGTGGCAGAACATCGCGGCCGTCACGTTGCTGCGCGGTCAGCCCTGCGACCCCCGACTCTCGGGCTGACCGGCTCTCACATCGTTTCCGCGGTTGCGTCGATGGATCCCGGTGTGACGCGCCAGCCGATCCCCTCCCGCTGATCCCTGGTTGTCGACCACCTGCGCGGTGACCCCCAGGCACAGCGAAAGACGCCCCCGGCCGGGGGCACCCCGGCACTCCGACGTGGTGCACTGGCCGGAGTATTCGCCTGCTACCGACAGTAGTGGCGGGGTACGTAGCACACCTGATCGCGTTCACCGTGTAACGAAACGGGCCGTTTACCAGGTATCACATGGTGAGTCCCTCGAACACCTTGGGGCACCCACGAAGGGAAGGGCTGATGGAGCTCCTGCCCACCACCACAGGGAATCCTCCCCCACCCGGTCCGATCCGGCTGCGGGACAGCTGGCGGGTGAGCTGGCACGGACGCCGCGACGCCACGCGGCTGCCCCTCGGTTCCGACCAGCCGCCCCCTTATCTGGAAACGCTGCGCGCCGAGGCGGAAGCCGGGCAGCGCACCGTCAGCACCTGGCTGCACCACCAGATCGTCGCCATCGACCGCGAAGCGGTGGACATGCTCACCTGGCTCGAACAGGACCGCAGAGACCCGGTGAGCCGTCCGGAGCCGGTGCTGCCGCGCTCGGCCCCCGACGACGCCGACCCGGCCCCCGCGTTCGCGATTCCGGCCTGGGTACTCGAAGCCCGTCAGACGGCCGCCGTCCAGCGGGAGTTCAACCGCCGCATCGCCGAGCGCAATCGCGCCGAGCGGCGCCTCGGTGAACTCGGCACCATCCGCCACCACCTGCTCGAAGCGGCCAGAGCCGCGGCGGGAGCACACATCTCCCGGTACGAGCAGCTGGTCGGGATCTACTGTGCCGCGCTCCTGCGGCGCCAGCCCGACCGGGACCTGGCAGCGGTGGGCTACCGACCCCGAGCGGTCACACCCGAGCCGTGGGTCCGCGGCGACCTGCCGCTGCTCGTGCTGGACCTCAGCAATGAGCTGGACGAGAACTACCGCTGGTTCCTCAAGGAGTTCGCGACCCGCAGTTCCGCCCGCTCGCATCCCCTCCCCATCGAGGTACCCCGCGCGGGCTGAGTGCCCCTCCGAGAACCAAGGAGTGATGGACGTGCAGTTGCACAGGCAGCCTCGGCAGACCGCTGGGGTTCGAGACGACCTCGCTGGCGTGGCGGGCCCGGATCCGGGCCCGGACATCGACTCGAATGCGTTGCGGAATTTCGTCGAGGCCGAGGCGCGCAAGGACGCCGCCAGCGGGATGTACGACGTCAATCTGGGCACCCACGGCCATCCGCTGATCATGGAGCACAAGATCGATCGGTGGAACCACCGCTGGTCGGCCGAAGCGGAGATGCGGCAGCACAACGACCGCAAGGCGATCCAGCGGCTCTACCGGCGGGCCACCCACAGCCACGCCACCGGGGAGAAGACCGCGGAGCACCTGGAGCGGGACCTGCGGGACGCCAGTGCGTACCGCGACCGCATGGAAGCCGTCGTGGCCGGTACCGAATCCGGTGACGACGGGGGGCTCTGGCCGGCCCAGAGCCGCATCGACGAGAGCCGCCGGGGCGAGGCCGTCAAGGACTGGGCGATCTACCTGGGCGCCACGTTCGCCGAGATCGGCCTGAACTACACCGCGTTCCAGTTGATGGGCAATTCACTGCAGGAGACCTTGGTGCTGGCGGCGTCCATCATCCTGGTCAACGTGCTGCTGCCCAAGCAGCTCGGCGAGTTGGTCGCCCGGGTTCGCCGCGGCCGCCAGGGCAGGCGGCTGCTCACCGCGGGTCTGGTGGCCGGCGGAATCCTGTGGGTCGGGGTGTCGTTGTTCGTCGCGCAGATCCGGACCGCGTATCTGCTGCTGCCCTCGGCCGCGGCGGATCAGACCGGGGATACCTCGCTGCTGGAACGGGCCGGGATCGGCCACTGGACGCTGACCCTCGGCTGGCTGCTCGTCGTGCTGGCCGTGGGCATGGTGGTGCTGATGCGCAGCGCGATCCGGTTCAACCCGTACCTGAAGAACCTGCGCGCCGCCCGGGCCCGGGTGGACCGGCTGCGGGCGGCCCTGGTCGAGAAGCACGGCGAGCTGGTGGTGGCCCGCTTCGACCTGCAACGGGCCACCGAGTCGGAAGCCGACCTCGCCGAACAGTGGGCGGGCAAGCGGGCCGCGCAGGATGGGCTGGCCACCGAACTGAAGCACCACTACCAGCATCATCTGGCCCGCGACCTGGCCGACCCGACGATCACCGACGGCGTCGAGATCGCCGTCAGCCGCGCCATCTACCGCGCCGTCCCGCCCAGCCAGCCCGAGCCCGGAGAACTGACCCGATGACACGGCGCCTGGTAAAAAGCCGCCTGATCGGAAGCACGATCGCGCTCGTTCTCGGCCTGGTGCTGCTCGTCGGTTGTGGCGGCGCGGCGGGCAGTTCCGCACCGGGTGCACTGGCCGTGATCGTGGGCGCGCACTCCAACATGGTCGCGCCGAGCCTGATCACCACGGTTCGATCCGAGATCGACACCGCGTCGGACCTCGGGTCACCGGCGACCGTCATCGTGGCCGACGGCAGCCCCAGCGCGTCCGCGCCGGTGAGCCTCAAGGCCAGGAACAACAATCCGCTCTACAAGACCGACCAGGTCAACCAGCTCAACCACCTCATCGACAACACCCGCGCCCGCACCCCTGAGGTGGATCTGCTCGGCGCGCTCGCGCTGGCCGGGCGTTCGGTGGCCGACGCCACCGGGCCCAGGACCATCATCGTGATCGACAGCGGCCTGCAGACCACGGGTGCGCTGCGGTTCCAGGACCAGGACGGTGCCCTGCTGGACTCGAACCCCAGCGAGGTGGTCGACCTGCTGCGCCGCACCCAGCAGCTCCCCGACCTCACCGGGACCCGCGTGGTGTTCACCGGCCTCGGCGACACCGCCGCGCCGCAGCGGACCCTGCCCCAGCCGGCCCGGGCCGTCCTGGTGGACCTGTGGACCTCGATCGTCAAGGCCGCGGGCGGCCGCGTGGAGATCAAGCAGCAGCCGCTGCCCAGCACCCGGACGTTGCAAGGGCTGCCCCCCGTCGCCGTGGTACCGGTCGCGGTGCGCTCCATCGGGCCGCTGCCCCCGGTCACCGTGCTGCGCGACGGCACCGTCGGCTTCCTGCCCGACCGGGCCGTCTTCCGGGATCCCGGCCAGGCCCGGCAGGTACTGGCCGACTACGCCACCGAGATCAGGAACGGGAAGCGGGCCGCGCTCACCGGAACCACCGCCTCGGTCGGCGCGCCGGCCGGCCGGCTGCAGCTGTCCGGGGATCGCGCCGCTGCGGTGCGGGACCTGCTGATCTCGCTCGGCGCCCCGGCGGACCGGATCACCGCCCGCGGCGTGGGCAGCGACTTCCCCGGCTATGTGCCCGACCACGACGCGCAGGGCAACCTCGACCCGATCCGCGCCGCACAGAACCGCCAGGTCATCATCGAACTGAGCTGACCCGCACCGATCGGTGTCCCTGTAGGGCGGTCAGCAGCAGCGCGAACGCGGCGACCGCTGCCCAGGCTCGCACCGTGTCCCAGCGTTCCCACCGGTCAACCTGCACTCGCCACGATGGGGCGGAGCACTGGCATTCCAGGTAAGTGCCATCGTCACCCTCAAGGGCGCCGTCATCTGGATCGGCGGCGGTTAACGTTGAGACGAGCGGCCCGCGCCCTCGGACAGCGGGAACCCCAGGGGGAAGGGGTGCCCAGCATGCCGTGCTCAGCGGAAAGAGCAGCGTTGACGGCGTGCGTGCGCGGCGGGGGACGAAAGGGCCGATCCGCAGGGTTCGGAAGGGCGTCCACATGAAGATCGTCGTGGATCTCACGCGGTGCCAGGGATACGCACAGTGCGCCTTCGCCGCGCCGGATGTGTTCGCCATGCGGGGAGACGAGGCGCTGCTGTACGACCCCGATCCGGACGACGCGGAGCGGGAGAAGATCGCGCGGGCCGCGGCGGCCTGCCCGGTCCAGGCCATCTTCCTCGACCGGGGGGATACCCGGCGGCACCGGCAGACCGGAGACGGGGCCGTCGCAAGCCCTGAAGAGGCGTTCAAGCGCACCGGACGTATCGTCATCGTGGGGGCGTCCCTGGCTGGGCTGCGGGCCGCTGGGACGCTGCGGCAGGAGGGATTCACCGGCTCGCTGACCGTGATCGGGGACGAGCCTCACCCCCCTTACGACCGGCCGCCGCTGTCCAAGCAGGTCCTCATGGGCCAGGTTCCGTCGCGGCGGACCACGCTGCCCCGCTACGACGAGCTCGACACGGACTGGCGGCTCGGAGTCGCGGCCACGGGGCTTGACCTGAGCGGCAAGCAGGTGCTCCTGGCCGACGGCGACAAGGTGGGATTCGACCGGTTGCTCATCGCTACCGGGGTGCGGGCCCGACCGTGGCCCAACGAGGCAGAGGCCGGTCTCGACGGGCTGTTCGCGCTGCACACCCCGGACGACGCGGACGGGTTGTGGCAACGGTTGGCAGCCGGCCCCGACCGGGTACTGGTCATCGGTGCCGGGTTCACCGGCTCCGAGGTCGCTTCCGCCTGCCGGGAGCTGGACGTGCCGGTGACCGTCCTCGAGCGGGGCGCGGCCCCGCTGGCCGGGGCACTGGGCGCGGTGATCGGCGGCGTCGCGGCGCAGATGCAGCGCGACCACGGGGTCGACCTGCGGTGCGGCGTTCGAGTCGAGGCGCTGGAAGGCGACGGGAGCGGTCGGCTGCGGCGAGCCCGGCTGTCCGACGGCAGCACCCTGGACGTCGATCTGGCGGTGGCCGCGCTCGGCAGCATCCGCAACGTCGAATGGCTGGAAGACTCGGGGCTGGCGGCAGGGGTCTGGGGGGTGGCGTGCGATGCGGGGTGCCGCGCTGTCGACGTCAACGGCGTCGTGACCGACGATGTATTCGTTGCAGGCGACATAGCCCGATTCCCACACCCCGTCTACGATTACCAGTATCTCGCCCTTGAGCACTGGGGCAACGCCGTCACCCAGGCGGAGATCGCCGCCCACAACATGATCAGCGCCCAGAGCGAGCGCTGGCCGCACCTGGCGCTACCGGAGTTCTGGTCCACCCAGTTCGGCACCGAGATCAAGTCCGTCGGCGTCCCGACCCATGCCGACCAGGTCGTCATCGCTCAGGGATCGGTGCCCGACTACAGGTTCGTCGCCGCCTACGGCTACCGCGGACGCATCACCGCGGCGGTCGCCTTCAACCAGGCCAAGTGGCTGGAGTTCTACGGTGGGTTGATCGACCAGGCGGCGCTGTTCCCGCCCTCTTTCCGCACCATCGACCAGCCCACCGACGGTCGCCCGATAGCGGCTGAGGTCCCAGACCGGCCCACCCCTCAGGCCACTGTGGTGGTGACCGGCCACGAACCCAGCCAACGGCGGGCCAGGTTCGTCCGCAGAACGTACCTGTGACCCTGGCCGAGCCGCCGAACGTCCAGGTCCCCGAGTTCCGGGAGAGGTCCATCATGGCCCAGACCAGCATCTGGCAGCAGATCCTCGACTACTCCAACCGCGCCGACCCGTACCCGCTCTACGCCGAGCTGCGCAAGACACCCGTGGTGCAGGCAGAGGACGGCAGCTATGTCGTGAGCACCTATCGGGAGATCGTCGCCCTGCTCCACGACCCACGGCTCAGCTCGGACATCCGCAACCTCCCCGAGCTGGGAACCGATGCGGCGACGGCGTCCGAAGAGGGCACTGCCGGGCTGCCGCCCAACGTCATCCAAACCGATCCGCCCGAGCACGACCGGATCCGGCGCCTGCTGACGCGGAACTTCGGGCCGCCCCACCGCCCCGGTCGCATCGACAGCATGCTTCCCGACATGCTCGAGATCGTGACGAGTGAGATCGACGACTTCACAGGCAGGGACCGGTCGGGCCCGACCCGGGTCGACATCGTCGACGACTTCGCCTATCCGTTCCCGGTCACGGTGATCTGCCGACTGCTGGGAGTACCCCGCGCGGACGAACCGCTGTTCCAGGCAATGTCCGACGCGTTGATCAAGGCAATCGACCCGACCACCGGAGGGATCGCGGAGCGGCGGCGCCGACGCGCCAAGGCACGCGCCGACCTCGGTCAGTACTTCGCCCAGCTTCTTGATGCCCGCCACGGCCAACCGGGCGACGACCTGCTCTCCGGGCTGCTCAGCGGCGACGGCCCCGACGCACCGATGCCACGGCAGGAGGTGCTGGGCAACGCGGCGCTGCTCCTCGTCGCCGGCCACGAGACGACCGTCAACCTCATCACCAACGGCATGCTCACCCTCCTGCGGCACCCCGGGGTGCTCGACCGGCTACGCCGCGGCGACGAGCCCGATCTGGCCGCCCGGGTGATCGAGGAACTCCTGCGCTACGAACCACCGGTGCATTCTCTGTCCAACAATCGGAACACCCTCGACGACATCGAGGTCGCCGGCACCATCATCCCCAAGGGCTCACTGGTCACCCTCGTGCTGGCCGCAGGCAGCCGCGACCCGGCCGACGTCCCCGATCCCGACCGCTTCGACCCCGACCGCGAGCACAACCAGCACCTGGGCTTCGGCGGCGGCGTCCACTACTGCTTCGGTGCCCCGTTGGCTCGTCCCGAGACGCAGATCGCCCTCACCGAACTCGCACGCCGGCTGAAGAACCCCCGACTCGTCACCGACCCACCGCCCTACCGCCCGAATCCCCTTCTGCGCGGCCCCCGCCACCTCCTCGTCGAGATCGACGGCGTCAACCCCGCGTAACGCCGCCCGGCCGAGACGTGATCCGTACTCGAGGAAGGAATCCCGGCATGGCGACAACATGTGCCGATTACATCATTGCGACACTCAAGGCGTCCGGTGCGCGTCGCGTGTACGGCATCCCGGGCGACTCGTTGAATGGGTTCACCGACGCGCTGCGCCGAGACGGCGAAGTCACCTGGCAGCACGTCCGCCACGAGGAAGCCGCCGCGTTCGCCGCCGCCGGTGAGGCCGCGATCACCGGTGAGCTCGCGGTGGCCGCCGGGAGTTGCGGCCCGGGTAATCTCCACCTGATCAATGGGCTGTGGGACGCGAGCCGCAGCCGCGTGCCGGTGCTCGCGATCGCGGCACAGATCCCGAGGGAAGAGATCGGCAGCGGCTACTTCCAGGAGACCCACCCGCAGGACTTCTACCGGGAGCTCGCCGTCTACACCGAGCTCGTCAGCATCCCGGAGCAGGTGCCTCGAGTGCTCGAGATCGCCATGCGGACCGCCATCACCCAGCGCGGCGTCGCGGTCGTCGTCATCCCGGGCGAAGTGTTCCTGGCCGAAGCGCCCACCGACCTCAAGGTTCGTCCGGTCCGCACGACGACCCCCATCGTCCGTCCCGATGACGAGGCGCTCGCAGCCGCTGCCGAGGTATTGAACAGAGCCAAGGCCGTCACGATCCTCGCGGGCGCAGGCGTTGCCGGGGCACACGACGAGCTGATCGAGCTCGCCGCGTCACTGAAGGCGCCGATCGTCCACACCCTTCGGGGCAAGGAGTTCGTCGAGTACGACAATCCCTACGACGTCGGCATGACCGGGCTCATCGGCTGGAGCTCCGGGTATCGGGCGATGGAGCACTGCGACGCGCTGTTGATGCTGGGCACGGACTTTCCCTACCGCCCGTTCTACCCGCCGGCGGGCACGCCGATCATCCAGGTCGACGTGCGCGGCGAACAGATCGGTCGTCGAGCGCCGGTAGAAGTCCCTCTCGTCGGGACAGTGAAGGACACCGCACGAGCGCTGCTGCCCCTGCTGAAGCCGAAGTCGGACTCCGGGCACGTGGAGACGATGCTCGCCCACTACCAGCGGGCCCGTCGGCGCCTCGACGCCCTGTCGACGAGCACCCGCGACCGCGGCGGCATCCACCCACAACTCGTCGCCGCCACGATCGACCGTCTCGCGACCGACGATGCGGTCTTCTCCGCCGACGTGGGAACGCCGACGATCTGGGCCGCCCGCTATCTCCGGATGAATGGCCGCAGGAGGCTCATCGGCTCGTTCACACACGCGAGCATGGCCAACGCGCTGCCCCAGGCGATCGGCGTCCAGGCAAGCCGGCTCGATCGCCAGGTCATAGCCCTCTCCGGCGACGGCGGGCTCGCGATGCTGCTCGGCGAGCTCATCACACTTCGCCAGCAACAGCTGCCGGTGAAGGTCGTGGTGTTCAACAACGGGGCACTCGCGTTCGTCGAGCTCGAGATGAAGGCCGCCGGAATCGTGAACTTCGGAACCGACCTCGACAACCCTGACTTCGCGGCGATCGCGACCGCCACCGGGCTCTTCGGGGTTCGCGTCGAGCGCGCCACCGACCTCGAAGGTGCCCTGAGCGCCGCGTTCGCCCATGACGGGCCTGCGCTTGTCGACGTACACACCGCGCGCCAGGAACTCGCACTGCCACCGAAGATCACCTTGGAACAGGCGAAGGGCTTCACGCTCTACGCAACCCGCACAATCCTCTCCGGAGGCGGCGAGGAGATCCTCGAGCTCGTGCGCACCAACCTGCGAGACCTACGCAGCGAGTAATCGCCGCATCGGTCGATTCAGTGCGGGTAGGCGGGCTGCCAGCTAACTCCGAGGCTACTGAGGTCTGGGTCAGCCGCTCGTCCCGGCTGCGGGGCCAGTCCCACACCCGCCGTCCGGGGCGGATCTTGCGCCCGGTGTGGTCGCAGCGCCCAGGCGATCCTCCAGCGGTGAGCTGATGCGGTCGACCACATCCAGCGGGGAGACCTCCCGGTCGGCCGCAGTTCTGCGGGTGCTGCGCCCGTAGCGCTCGTGGGCCGCCTGCTTGCTCACCCCCAGCGCCCGGCCGATCTCGGTCCACCGCGCGCCCCGGTGGCGGGCCAGCTTGACCAGCCTCGACCGCCACAGTTCCACCACCTGGGCCAGCACGTCCGCCGCCACCAGCGCTTCGAGCACCGGACGCAGATGGCGCCGGTCGACGGAGTACTCGGGCTGCTCCGTTGCCTCCGGTGGCAGGTACCGGGTGAAGCGGGCGGCGGCACGCAGGGCGTCCTGGGTCTGCCGCCGCAGCGGTACCCGGTGCAGGGATGGCCGGTGGCCACCGTGCGCGTCCGGGACCGGCCGGGTGCGCCGGTCCACGCCGCCCGGTTCGGCATGGGCCTGCGCCGGAAGCGCCAGGTGCAGGCGCACGGTGGTGCCCGCCGGGCAGGTGTACATGCGGACCAGATCGCAGAGGTGGTTGACCAGCAACAGCCCACGGCCGCCGGCCTGGTTGCGGTCGACGGGGCGACGTCCGGCGAGCGGGTCGGTGACGTGCCCGCCGTCGCGAACCTCACAGACCAGGTTGCCGTCCTCGGCCCAGACGGCCAGCGTTCCGCCACCACCGCCGTGCGCCACGCTGTTCGCGACCAGCTCTCCGACGATCAATTCGAGCTCGGTGTGGTCCCCGTCCAGCCCGTGCCCGATGGCCTGCTCGACGGCGAACAGGCGTGCCTGCGCCAGGCTGGTGGACGTGAAGGTGATGCTCGGGGCCTCCGGTGCGGGCAGCGGCTGGTTGTAGTGGGCGACGATGCGCTCGGGTGCGTAGGCGGCGCTCGTGCGGGTACCGCAGGCATCGGTGAGCACCGGGTGGGTGGCCTCGGCGTCGGCCAGCACCTGCGGGCTCAGCCGCTCGACGTCGTAGGGGCACAGGATGCTGACGGCCCGGTCGGCGAACGCCAGATTGATCAGCGCCTCATGCTGGACGCAGGCCGGGTATTCCGTGGCGGTGCGGCCCGCCCAGATCGGTTCACCGATGATCCACGCCCGCTTGCCGCGATGGGCGTCGGCGAAGGCGCTCAGCACCCCGGGGATGATCCGTCCCGGGTTGCGGCCGACCTGCGTCATGTCCAGAGCCCGCACCCGCTTCGCGTCGGCGCCCAGCTCACTCAGGATGAGCCGCAGGTTCGGGCCGGGCACGGCGACGGCGACGGGCTCGCCCGCGTCCAACCCGGCACGGATGAACTGAACCGTGCCTTCCAGGTACTCCTCGGCACCGCGGTAGAAGAGCGCAGGGTGCACGAACGCGCCAGCGGCGGGAGCGTCCAGGGTGGGCATCACCATCGCCTTGCCTCGATCATCAGACGGGCGCGGGCGCTGCGCGCGCGGAAAGAGCACAGGGGACCGCCCTCCCAGGAAACGTAGGTGCTCGGAACTGTTGTCACAACCCGGAGACACCCATGACACATGGTGACTGAAGTCCTCGCTCTCCGCAGTGCGGTACGGACTCGCTCCGTCCCGGACGGTTGGGCGGTGGGTAGTCGGGCGGTGACGATCGGCTACCGTGACCGACGTCACCAGGACTCGACCCGGGGACGTTCCACGGCTGAATCGCCCCACAGGGGCGGCCGCGCAACTCCTGGCCGTCCCCATTTCAGCCGCCGCGACGGCTGGGAAGGCAGGATCGACGTGCACACCGGGCTCACCCACCTGTTCATCCCCGGGCCGACCAACGTCCCCGACGCCGTGCGGCGGGCGATGAACGTGCCCATGCAGGACCACCGCGCCCCCGACTTCCCCGAACTCACCCTGCCGCTGCTGCGTGACCTGAAGACGCTGCTGGCCAACGAAACCGGCCGGGTCTTCCTCTACCCCGCCTCCGGCACCGGAGCGTGGGAGGCGGCCATCACCAACACGCTCAACCCCGGCGACCGGGTACTCATGTCGCGATTCGGCCAGTTCTCGCACCTGTGGGCCGAGATGGCCCGGCGGCTGGGACTGGACGTGGTGTGCGTCGACGCCGAGTGGGGTGAGGGCGTTCCGGTGCAGCAGTATCAGCGCCATCTCACCGAGGACAAGACGATCAAGGGCGTCTTCGCCACCCACAACGAGACCTCCACCGGAGTCACCTCCGACATCGCCGCGGTCCGGGCCGCCATGGACCAGGCGGGCTCCGACGCGCTGCTCTTCGTCGACGGTGTCTCCTCGATCGCCTCGATCGACTTCCAGCAGGAGGCGTGGGGTGTCGACCTGGCGGTCACCGGGTCGCAGAAGGGCCTCATGATGCCCCCCGGGCTGGCGGTGCTCGGGGTCAGCGCGAAGGCGCTGCAGGCCGCCGAGCGCGCCACCATGGCCCGCAGCTTCTTCAGCTTCGCCGACCAGATCGCGACGAACGACGCCGGCTACTTCCCGTACACCCCGCCCATTGCGCTGCTGCACGGTCTGCGCGCTGCCCTCGACCTGCTGTTCGCCGAAGGGTTGCCTGCTGTCTTCGCCCGGCACCATCGGCTGGCCGAAGGCATCCGCCGGGGCGTCGACGCCCTCGGCCTGCCGCTGTGCGCCGTCTCCCCCGACCTGTACTCCGACACCGTCACCACCATCACCGTGCCCGAAGGGGTCGACGGGGCCGAGGTCTGCCGGATCGCCTACCGGCGGTACCGCACCTCGTTCGGGGGCGGGTTGACCAAGCTCGCGGGCAAGGTCTTCCGCATCGGCCACCTCGGCGACCTCAACGAGATCTCCTGCCTTGCCGCGCTGGCCGCCGCCGAGATCTCGCTCGCCGACGCGGGAGCCAAAGTCGAACTCGGCGGCGGCGTCGCCGCAGCTCAGACCTACTACCGCCGGGAGTCAGATCGATGAGCCACACTCTCTATCCGATGCGCCGGTCCCGGTTGCAGCGCAGCGAGCTCGCCGTGCCGGGCTCCAATCCGGCCTTCATGGAGAAGGCCGCGAACGGCCCGGCCGACTACGTCTTCCTCGACCTGGAGGACGCCGTCGCGCCACCCGACAAGGAG
>DASXOV010000008.1:0-12042 GCA_036494005.1 Pseudonocardiaceae bacterium
CCCTGCCGTTCTGCAAGCGATGGATCCGACGCACGTCCTCGACGGTGAGCGGTTCTATCTCCTACTCGGCGAGCCGAGGCGGCTTCGCGAGTGCGGCCGGATTCCGGGTGATGTGGTTGCGCCGAACGGCCTCGTTGAGCGCGGTTCGTATGGTGCGATGCGCCTGGCGTGCCGCGGGGGCGGCAGCTTTCCCGGCCTCCATTATCCGCGCGAGAGCTTTTCGAGGTGTTCAGCGTTCCATTCGGTCGATTCGACGCACACCCAAGCCGGGGGAATGAGCGGCCGGCTGCGATCCCGGTGCTCGGGGAGCGACCGGGAGGCGTCGGATCGCTACAGCCCGCAGGAGCCGCGGTCGAGGTGGAAGTATCGGGTGTTGGCCCAGCGGCAGAGCCGGATGCCGACGGTGACGCCGGCGATCGTGATGAGGGCGGGGAGGTATCCGCTGGCGACTTGGACGATCGGGATCGCCGGGCATCCACCCGAGATCGCCCAGCCGGTGCCGAATAGCACCGCGCCGGGTATCACACCGGCGTGGATGCGCCCTGGTGTACGGCGGACCCGCAGCAGGGCGAAGACCGCCACGATGATCGCTACGGCGCCGGCGAAGGCGAGGAACATGCGCAGATCCTGGAAGGTGAACATGCGGTTCAGTTCCGCATAGTCGCCGAACCCGATATTGGCGACGGTGAAGCCGAGTGCCAGCCCGGCGATGATGTTGGCGAAGAGAACCCCGCCCCGAGTGCGCATCAGATCACCTTCCACAGCAGGAACGACACGAGCACGGCGGTACCGAAGAAGACGGCGGTCGCGAGGATGCTGACCGGACGTAGCCGGCCGCAGCCGCTGAGTCCGTGGCCGGAGCTGCATCCTCCGGCCAGGCGGGTGCCGAAGCCGACGAGTACCCCTCCGACGAACAACACGCTGATCATGGTGATCGGATTGTCGGTGACGAGTTCGCGGAACCCGTTGCCCATGTCGAGGCGGAGCTCGAATCGGCCGGAGGTGACTGCCGCAACCCATCCGCCGAGGAAAATCGACACGAGCAGGGCGGCGTGGGTGACCAGAGGTGCCGGGCGCAGGCCCGCGACCGAGGCCGCCTCATCCGCCGCCGGCTCGATGTCCTCGCCGGGTGTCGGCGCGTCGCCCCACGGGTCGTCCAGCGCGGCCTCCGGCGGGGGCGCTCCGGGGGTTCCGAAGTGTTCTGCGGTGGCCGCGGCGAAAGCCTCGACGAGTGCCCGGTCGTCGGCGAACTCGGCGTCCAGCTGTTCGACGCGACGTTCGGCACGCCAGTGCAGGACGCGATCCCACGCTGCGGACACCCCGAGGGATCGATCAGTGGTGATGGTGTAGTTGATCGTGACGAGGGCGAGCCCGATAGCGCCCGCCCACCAAGGCCAGTAATTGCTCATGCGGGACCTGTAATCCAATCGGAGAGCCGGGTCCACCAGCGCCGCGTCGAGTCGAATGCCCTCCGCGGGGGTCGGGTCAATCGGGTGGCGACCCGGGTCCACCAGCGGCGCATCGAGCCGCGGTCTCGCCGCCGAGCAGGTCGCGTCAATCGGGTCGGCGGGTTTGCGGTGGACTGCGGAACCCGTGCGGCTGGCGGCGGCTCGAGCGGCCAGGCCGGTACCGGTGCCGGCACCGGTTCGAACCGAGCCATGGGCCTCGTGGTCGGTGACCCGGAATGGGGCCGGACCGGCAGTGCATGCACTGGCTCGAGCGCACCGGACCGGTCGGTGTCGGGAAGGTACTGCGCGTCGTACCCGTTCGGCAGCAGGGTGATCGGCACGAGCTGGCCGGTGACTGACAACTTGTATCGGGCGCAGCCGCGCCAGCCGTTCTCGTGGTCGCAGTAGTAGTCGCGCCAGCCGCGTAAACTTGCCTTGAGCAGCGGAAAGAGCGGACATCCTTCAGTGTGCGAGCAGCTCACACCGCTCCGATCTGACCGGCGCACACCACCCGGCCGGGGCAGGCGGCATGGCGCGATCTTGTCGTGTGCAAACCCAGCCAGCTATCCCCGAGCATCGCGGAGTGTAGCCGCAGCCCCGTGCTGTGAACACCCGGGGCCGCGATGTGCCCGTGGCGCCTGCTCGCAGCGCCCCATGCCGCCGACGGTCAGCCATCCTGTGCCCTGGATGCCGGCAGCGGGTGCTCGTCACCGCACACGTGCCCCAGCCACTCCGGGACCACGTCTCACCACATCGATCAAGACTCTGCCTCGTCGTTACGACAACGGCGTAAGGATGACGCAAACCAGGCAGACGTCCGTATGACGTTAGGCCGAATGGACTAGTGAATGGCGCCGAGCCGGCTACTGACCGGCCCGCTCTAGGCCACTTGGAGTAATACTTGGTCCGCGATCCACTGCTGCTACGCTCCGCACGTTCGTGAACCCGCTCTGTGATCAAACGCTCAGGGTTACCGCTTCGTGCACCGTCGGCACATCAGCGGGCGCTCGGAAAGGAATGTTGTGAGTAGCGTCCATAAACGTGGCTCCCGTGTCACGTTGAGGGCCCGCGTGCTCGCCATCGCTTTGGTGCCAAGCCTCGTACTCCTCTCCATCGGTGTCGGCCTGAGCGCTTACTTGCTCACCAACGCACTACAACAGCGAGATAAAGCACATCTGCTCGCTCAGGGCTACCAGATGGCAGTGCCGTTCATGCCGGCCATGAGTCAGGAGCGCCGGGCAAGTATCCTCGTAGTCTCCGATCCCACTCCGGAAAACCGTGCGGCGTTGACCGAGGCTCGTCGCGGTATGGATACCCTACTGGGTCAGTTCGGGGGGATATCAGCTCAGGTGGCAGACGCTATGCCCCCGCGAGCAAAGGCGTCGATCGGCACGTTTATTGCAAAAATGCCACAGCTAATTGCCACCCGTAAAGCAATTGACGCGGGCCAAGTATCCAGGCTCGCCGTGTACCGCGCCTACAGCGAGGTAGCGGACGCCATGATTGTTGCCGCCGGCGCTATCGGCAAGGATTCTACCGACAAGGACGCGGCACTTGATCGGACGATGGCCGCCGATCTGATGCTTGCCTCCGACTGGCTGGACCGTGCCAACGCACTCGCTGCCGGAGGCTTCGTTGGTGGCGGACTGACGGTCGAGGAATCGCGTGAGTACAACCGTCTGACTCAGGGCTACCATGCCGAATTGGACGCCCTCGGCCCTCAATTGGCAGAGCAGCAGGACCAGCTCGCGGCGCTGCGTTCATCCCCGGCGTGGAATCAGTTATCAGCTGTGGAGAGCGCTCTCGTCGAGCAGGGCTTCGCCCCGCAAACACGGACCTCGGCAAATGGTCAACCCGCAAAAGCCCAAGCGTCCAAGGCTGAACCAAGGACTCAAATACCTGAAGTCGGCCCACTGGCCCTCCCGGTCAGCTTCGAGGACTGGCAGAACGCGGCTCGTGGCAGCGCTACGATGCTGAGCACCTTGGGCCTGGGAACCCTCGGGACCCGCGCCGCCCAAGTGGAGGCGGACAGCGCCGACACCGCCCTGATGCAGTCCCTCATTGCGGCCCTCACGGTGCTGCTTGTGGTCGGCGCGGTCGTGACCATTGCGATCCGGTTGAGCAACACCCTCATCCGACGGCTGGTGCGCCTCCGAACGGAGACTCTCAAACTGGCCGACGAACAGTTGCCGCAGGTTGTGGCGCGGCTCCGGGCCGGTGAGCGGATCGACGTCGCCATCGAGGTTCCTGAGTTGGACCACGGCAACGACGAGATCGGGCAGGTCGCCGCGGCATTCAACAAGGCGCAGCAGACGGCTGTCGCGGTCGCTGTACAGGAGGCGAAGACCAGAGAGGGCATCAACGCGGTGTTCCTCAACATCGCCCGTAGAAGCCAGGCAATTGTTCATCGCCAACTACAAGTTCTCGACACAGCCGAACGCGCGGTTGACGACCCGGACATCCTCGAATTGTTGTTCCAGTTGGACCATTCGACCACTCGAGAGCGCCGGAACGCAGAGAACCTGATTATTCTCGGCGGCGGACAGCTAGGTCGGCGGTGGCGCAACTCGGTGTCCCTGGTTGAGATCGTGCGCAGCGCAGTCGCCGAGTCCGAGCAATACACCCGGGTGACAGTTTCCCGCGTTCCTGACATTTTGGTGGACGGCAGGGTTGTCGCGGACCTCATCCACCTCTTGGCCGAACTGATCGACAACGCCACCTCTTTTTCACCCCCTGGATCCCGCATCGAAGTGCGCGGTAACCCGGTCGGTAAAGGTGTGGTCGTCGAGGTGGATGACCAGGGGCTCGGCATCGAACCTGAGCGGCGAAGAACTCTCAACGAGATGTTCAGTATGCCGCCGAATTTCGGGCTCATAGCCCTGTCCGACGACGCCCGGATCGGTTTTTTTGTCGTCGCCCACCTGGCCCATCATCACGGCATCAAGGTGAGCCTGATGGAATCGGTCTACGGTGGCGTGTGTGCCGGTGCACTTATTCCATCCGCATTGTTGAAGACAGCACACTCCGACAGCGTACCCAACGGTATCGATCAGGCCGAGAAGCCGGTAGTGGACCAGGCTTCTCCCTTGATTGCGGATCACGCTGCAATAAATGAAAACGGGACGACTGAACCGCAACCCACGGCAACAGCGTCACCACTCTTTGCGGATCGAACATCCGATACGGAGACGACGGGATCCCATCGGAAGATAGATGTGGATGATCGTCCTGCTCTGCCGCGGCGACGCCCACAGGCGCACCTTGCGCGGCAGCTCAAAGAAGATCTGGTATCGAGTGCTGACACGCAGCTACCTGAGCCCGATTTCGACCGTGCGGCAAGGCAAGCCCAGAACACGCTGTCCGCGTTTCAGCAGGGAACTCAGCGTAGTCGTGTCGGTGATAATAATTCCGAACTGTGAGCCGACACCGCATCAATAGAACGGCGACGAGGGACATCATGGTAGAACCGAAGAAAACAATTGATCTGCAGTGGCTGCTCGATGATTTCGTTCAGCGGGTGGTTGCCGTCGATCGCACGGTGGTGCTCTCTGCGGACGGGCTGCTCATCGGCCGATCCAGTACCTTGTCCACCGAGGACGGTGAACATCTTTCGGCGGTGGCTTCGGCGTTCCAGAGCCTGGCCCGTGGTACTGCCCGGCAGTTCGAAGGCGGGGCAGTACGGCAGACGCTGGTTGAGATGGACAATGCGTACCTGGTCGTGACTGCCGCGGGGCGGGGGGCCTGTCTTGCGGTGCTGGCGTCCGACCAGGCCGACCTCGGTCTGGTCGCCTACGAAATGAATATTCTTCTGAAGAGGGTGGGCACGTACATGTCGGCGGCGCCACGCACCGTTGATCCCGAAAGCATGCCCGGTGCCCACGCATCATGAAAGTCGAGAACAATTCCTGGTTTGACGAGGATGCCGGTCCCCTGGTCCGGCCCTATGCGGTCGCCCGCGGTCGGACGCGGCCGACTCGTCATGACCTCGAAATGATTACCCTGGTTGTCGCAGTGGCGGCAGACCGCCGCATATACGTGGATCCGGAGTACTTCCGGATCATGGAGATCTGTCAACGTCCGTTGTCGATTGCTGAAGTGTCCGCAATGTTGAATCTGCCGCTCGTGGTGATCAAGATATTGCTCAGCGATCTCATCGATTGGGGACTAGTCATCTTCCGGTCCCCGCCACGAACCTCAGACGTCCCAAAGATGGAACTACTGCAGGCGGTACTCGATGGTATCCGTAAGCTCTGAAGAATCCGCGGCACAGACGCTGTTGACCAGGGCGGTCAAAATCTTGATCGCCGGGGGGTTCGGCGTCGGCAAGACCACCATGGTCGGGTCGATCAGTGAAATTCGGCCCCTGCGCACGGAGGAGATGCTTAGCGAACTGGGCACCGGTGTGGACGATCTGTCCGGTGTGGAGGACAAGACCACCACGACGGTCGCCTTGGATTTCGGGCGCATCACCATCAATCCCGAACTGATCCTCTACCTCTTCGGCACCCCGGGGCAGGAGCGGTTTTGGTTCATGTGGGACGAGCTCGCGTACGAGGCGCTCGGTGCGGTCGTCCTCGCGGATACGCGGCGACTGGAAACCTGTTTTGCTGCGGTTGATTTTTTCGAGCGCAGGAAGATTGCTTTCATGGTCGCAGTTAATTGCTTCGACGAGGCCCCGATGTACGAATTGCACGAGGTTCGCGACGCTCTGGGCATCGATCAAGACGTCCCTATTGTCATGTGCGACGTCCGCAGCCGAAGTTCCAGCAAGCAGGTGTTGGAAACGCTCCTCGAGTACCTGATCAGGTCGAGGACGTAAACGCGAACGAGGCCATCCGGCCGCTCCGACCCGAGGTCAGCCGAGCCCGGACAACCTCGGAACGACCTGCTCGGCCACCTGCTCGGCGAATTCGACGGGATGGCGGTCCGGCATGGTCTGCACCTCGGTCACGCCCAAAGCCGCGTACTCAGCCACCTCGGCGACGAACGCGTCGACGTCGACCAGCGCGGGTCGCATGACCAGGACGGTCTTCTCGATGCTCTGATAATCCCTGCCCTCGGCAGCGCAGTGCTCGCGCAGCACAGTCAGCTTGTGCGCGACCTCGGCGGGGCCGGCGCCGAACACATTGCACGCGTCGGCGTACCGGGCCACCAGCCGCAACGTCTTCTTCTCACCCCCGCCACCGATCATGATCGGCGGGTGGGGTCTGCTGACCGGTGCGGGCACGCACAACGTCTCGGTCAACTCGTAGTGCTCGCCGTGGAACGGGCCGTTGTCCTCGCTCCACATCTGCAGGCAGATCCGCAGCGTCTCCTCCAGCCGTTCGAAACGCTCACCGACCGGGACCACCGGCACCCCCAGGCCTCGCTGCTCACGCTCGTACCACGACGCACCGATGCCCAGCCGGGCCCGGCCACCCGACAGCACGTCGAGCGTGGTGACGATCTTGGCCAGTAACCCCGGGTACCGGTACATCACCCCGGTCACCAGCAGCCCGAGCGTCATCCGGTCGGTTGTGCCGGCCAGATAGCCCAGCGTGGTGTAGCCCTCGAGCATCGGCTCGTCGGCCGAGGCCATCGCCTCCATCTGGAAGTAGTGGTCCATCACGGTGAACGACGTCAGACCGGCCTGCTCCGCGATCCGGGCGGTCTCGGCGAGCGTCGGGACGATCTGCGCCGGTTCGGATGGGGTCGAGTAGTTCCAGTAGTGCAGGCCCAGCTTCATCGAGGTCCTCCTGACAGTGACCGTCCGGGGTGACCGTCTCGGGGTGACCGTCCGGGGCCGACGACGGCCGACGTTACCCGAGATCGGCAACCGCCGATCCGAGCGGGGGATTCGTCGAGTGGCACCGGGCGCGTTACCGTGCTCGCTGCTCCTGCGCGGCCGGGGACCTTGGGACGCCGCCTGGACCGCGAGACCCGCATGAGGAGAGGAAAGGCATGAGTGTGTCCACCTCACTGACCCAGCGGATCGCCGACGAGCTGGGCGTCCGCGAAGGGCAGGTGGGAGCCACCGTCGACCTGCTGAGCGGTGGCGCCACGGTGCCGTTCATCGCCCGGTACCGCAAGGAAGCGACCGGCGGGCTCGACGACGCCCAGCTGCGCACCCTGGAGGAACGGCTGCGCTACCTGCGGGAACTCGAAGAGCGCCGGACCGCGATCCTGGAGTCGATCCGTTCCCAGGGCAAGCTCGACGACGCGCTGGAAGCCAAGATCATGGCGGTCGACTCGAAGGCGCGGCTGGAGGACCTCTACCTGCCCTACAAGCCCAAGCGCCGGACCAAGGCGCAGATCGCCCGGGAGGCGGGGCTCGAACCGCTGGCCGATCAGTTGCTCGCCGACCCCACGCGGGATCCGCAGCGCACCGCCGCCGGGTTCGTCGATCAAGAAAACGGCGTGGCCGACGCCGCCGCCGCGCTGGACGGGGCGCGCGCCATCCTGGTGGAGCGGTTCGCCGAGGACCCCGACCTGATCGGGAACCTGCGGGAGCAGATGTGGTCCCGGGGCCGGCTGGCCGCCCGGGTGCGCGAGGGCAGCGAGCAGACCGGCGCCAAGTTCGCCGACTACTTCGACTTCTCCGAGCCGTTCACGACACTGCCTTCGCACCGGATCCTGGCGCTGTTCCGCGGCGAGAAGGAGGGCGTGCTCGACCTCAGCCCCGAACCGGAGGAAGCCCAGCCCGACGCCGGCGCCGGCACCACACCGGGGCCCAGCCGCTATGAGCAGGCTATCGCGCAGCGCTTCGGCATCGCAGATCACGGCCGTCCCGCCGACCGCTGGCTCACCGACACGGTGCGCTGGGCCTGGCGCACCCGTGTGCTGCTGCACCTGGGCGTCGACCTGCGGATGCGGCTGCGCCAGGCGGCGGAGGACGAGGCAGTGCGGGTGTTCGCGGCCAACCTGCGGGACCTGCTGCTCGCCGCGCCCGCGGGCAGCAGGCCCACCATGGGCCTGGACCCGGGCTTTCGCACCGGCGTCAAGGTCGCGGTCGTCGACACCACCGGCAAGGTGGTGGCGACCGAGACCATCCACCCGCACGTGCCCGCCCGGCGCTGGGACGAGTCGCTGGCCGCGCTGGCCCGGCTCGCCGCGAAGCACCAGGTCGACCTGGTCGCGATCGGCAACGGCACCGCCTCCCGGGAGACCGACAAGCTCGTCGCCGATCTGATCAAGCGGCACCCCGAGCTGCACCTGACCAGGGCGGTGGTGTCGGAGGCGGGTGCCTCGGTGTACTCCGCATCGAGCTACGCCTCGCAGGAGCTGCCCGAACTCGACGTGTCGTTGCGCGGCGCGGTCTCGATCGCCCGGCGGTTGCAGGATCCGCTCGCCGAACTCGTCAAGATCGATCCCAAGTCGATCGGCGTCGGCCAGTACCAGCACGACGTGTCCGAGACCGCACTGTCCCGCTCGCTCGACGCCGTGGTGGAGGACTGCGTGAACGGGGTCGGCGTCGACGTCAACACCGCGTCCCCGCCACTGCTGCGCCGGGTCTCGGGGATCACCCCGGGGCTCGCGGAGAACATCGTGCTGCATCGCGACGCGCACGGCCCGTTCCGCTCGCGCAAGGCACTGACCGAGGTCGCGCGGCTCGGCCCGAAGGCGTTCGAGCAGTGCGCCGGCTTCCTGCGCATCCCCGCCGGCGACGATCCGCTGGACCGCTCCAGCGTGCACCCCGAGTCCTATCCCGTGGTGCGCCGCATCCTCGACGCGGCCGGAACCGACATCGTCACGCTGATCGGCAACAGCACGGCGTTGCGGGCGCTGCGGCCGTCGGACTTCGTCGACGACGCGGTGGGCCTGCCCACCGTGGTCGACATCCTCGCCGAGCTGGAGAAACCGGGCCGCGACCCGCGCCCGGCCTTCACCACCGCGACCTTCGCCGAGGGCGTCGAGAAGATCTCCGACCTCGCCCCGGGCCTGGTGCTGGAGGGCGTGGTCACCAACGTCGCCGCGTTCGGCGCGTTCGTCGACATCGGGGTGCACCAGGACGGCCTGGTGCACGTCTCGGCGATGTCGAAGACCTTCGTGAAGGACCCGCGCGACGTGGCCAAGCCCGGCGACGTGGTGCGGGTCAAGGTGCTCGACGTCGACGTGCCCCGCAACCGCATCGCGCTCACCCTGCGACTGGACGACCCGATTCCCGGGCAGGCCGCCGAAGACCCGGCCGGCGAGGAGCCGGCCCCCGACCGTCACGCGCCGTCCCGGCCGACCGGCGGAGGACGCCGCGACCGCACCGGCGGCGACCGAGGAGGCCGTGGCGGTGGCGACGCCAAGCGCATCCAAGGCCGTGGCGGCTCACCCGGTGGAGCCCTGGCCGACGCCCTGCGCCGCGCCGGCTACGACACCGACCCGGGCAAGGAGACCCGGTAACCCAGTCACAAGGCCCGGTAGTCGGCGGCGATCCGTCGTAGGACCTTCCGGGCTGCGTCGCCGAACGATGCCAAACCGGCGAGCTCGTCGAACAGGCCGCGATAGTCGGCCAGGCGAGCATTGTCGTTGATGATCGCTGTGCCGTCGCGGGTGCCGATGACGACTGCGGTCTCGTCGTACAGGTGGAAGGCGGTGTGTGGGAACACCTCCACGGGGGTGCGCCAGTCGATCACTCCGAGCGCGACGTGCGGGGTGTTGCTGAGCTGGATGAGATGGTCGACCTGTTCGGCCATGACCGTCGCCGAGCGGGCCTGCCAGCGCAACGCTCCCTCGGCCTGGAGGAAGGTCCAGCGCCGGTGTCGATCCTTGATCATCTCTCGCTGGCGGGCCATCCGGCTCGTCACCAGCGGGTCGTGTTCGGTGGTGCCGAGCACGGTGGCCGCGTAGGCGGGTGTCTGCAAGACGCCGAGCACCATGACCGGGTTGAAGGCGCGGATCTCTCTGGCGTCGCGCTCCAGCCTGGCGAATCGCTGTTGCAGGTTCATGGTGTTGCCGGCCTGCAGCACAACCCGGGCGTCCACGTATCCAGCCTCGGCGTCCCTCGCCTGCTGGATCAGCGCGGCTCGCTCAGCGCCGGTGACCCCGTAGATCCGGCACAGCTCCCGAACGACCTCGGGGATCGGCCTGCCCTTGCCCTTCTCGGCCCGGGACAGCGCAGGCTGGGAGAACCTCGCGTCCGGCAGCGCCCGCTTCACCCGCTCGACGACCTCGATCTGGTTGAGACCGGCGACTTCGCGCAGCTTTCGGAGGGACCGAGGGCGAGTGCCACGGTCCTGGCCTGTGTCGTCTGCTCCGCTCGGCACCGTCCTCAGGCGGCCATCCTACGGTGCAGTTCGGGGTGCCGACTCCACCAGGCGGTGAACGGCTCCGCCGCCGCCCACGCCTGCTCACGAGTTCGGAGGTGGTTGTCCAGTTGGTCGGAGTTGGCCACCTCGGCGCCCAGCAACCGACCGTGCTCGTCGTAGAACATCGTGACCAGGATCGAGTCTCCGATGATCCAGAAGTCGCGTTCGATGAGGCCGGTGGGGATCTCGTGTTCGCCGCGACGCAGCACCCGGATGTCCTCGTACTCACTGTTGTAGCGGTAGCCGAAGTCGCAGGCGTATCGCTCGTAGTCGGTGACTTGCTCGGACAGAATCCGGACGCGGGTGGAGACCTGCCCCCTGTCGCGTTCGCGGCGCAACGTGTCCAGCCATGGCTGTTTGCGGGACCACGTGGGTTCAATGGCGCCCTCGAGCCAGCGTCGGAAGTCCTCTCCATCGGAGGTCACCTCGTACTCCGGACGGACTTCCATCCGAAACAGGCGATCGCCCAGCTGCCTGTAGTGCTCGTCGATGAAGCGGCCGAGAGCCTCGGCGTCCAGCACCTCACACCTCCGGAATCAAGTCAGCGGGCACGTACCCGAGCTGCTCGTCGTCAGCGACGAACTGGGCGAACGCTGCAGCCACCACAGGATCCGTGACCTTCTTCGTGATCACATAACGACGGTCGGGTTCACCGGCAATCGCGTGGATAGACGGGCACGAGCGGGTGTCGGGGCAGAGCGTGTCCCAAGAGTGAGGGGTCTCTGTGAAGCAGCCAGCAGAGCACGAGGGGCCGCATAACCTGCCGTATGGCGAGCAGGAACGGTGTGCGGTAGAGGGACGCCGGATCGACGGTGGCGGGGCATGCACGGTGATCGCCATCCGGGATCGACGCCGTCGAGGGTGGGTGCTCTACCCCCACGGAGAGACCGGACTCGCGGTGCTGATCGCCGATGACGCCGTCCAAGCTCTCGCCGGTCGGTTCGGTGGCCGTTGACGACCGCCAGCGGCGCACCGCGGGGAGCAGGTGCCGGGTCAGCGTCGAGCGTTTGCACACCATCCGCGCCAGGATCGGGGCACCCGATGGGGAGTGATAGCTCGGACCTGGTGATCGCGAAGCGACTCCTCGACCATCTCAAGCTGCGTGGCTTCCAGTTCCAGCGCGCCGCAGCCGGCCCGGACGGCCCGCTAATCGGGAACCGCACCTGTGATGGGTGGGTCGACGTGATCTACATCGAGGGATTCAGCCGTGACTGCGCCGCCTGGCGCAAACGGACGTCATCACTGATCGTTCCCGGCGACGGACTGGTGACCCGTCGCGCGCAGGGCAGCGCCCTCACCGTCCTCAACGAAGTGTTGGT
>DASXOV010000009.1:0-11776 GCA_036494005.1 Pseudonocardiaceae bacterium
ACGGGCCGGTCACGCTGCTGGAGGTCTTCGAGGGCCGCCGGCAGCTCATCGCCTACTTTCACATGTGGCACGCCGGCCAGCCCGCCGCCGCCCAGTGCGAGGGCTGCACGTTCTACAACGGCCAGGTCCGCGAGCTGTCCCCAACCTGCATTCCCGCGACGTCACCTACGCCACGTTCTGCCAGGGCCCGTACCACGAGGGCGTCCGCTGCCGCGACTTCATGGGCTGGGACGTGCCCTGGTACTCCGCGCAGGACTCCGCCGACGCCCTGCTCGCCGGGTGCAGCTCCTTCATGCTGGTGTGCTACCTGAGGCACGCCAACCGGGTGTTCGAGACTTACTGGACCACCGGCCGCGGCGTGGAGCTGCACCGCACCTACGGACGTCCCACCGCCCAGTGGTCCCGCCTGGAATCCGGACGCTCCGACGACCTGGGCACCGTCAGGCGCTGAGCGGATCCCAGCCGTCCTTCTGCCACCGGGCCGCGCTGCGCGGGCCGTGAGGATGCCCGATCAGGGGGCTCCCCGGACTGGCGGTGTGCCGTCACCTCGGGCCTGGTGAAGGCTGGGCGGTGGGGAATCGTGCCATGGTCCGTGGCCGGGGGGAGGACCGGATGAGCATGCCGCTCGTGATCTTCGCTGTCATCGTGATCTGGGGTTACCGCAAGGGCCAGATCGGGCTCGCGTACGTGCTGTCCGCGATGCTGCTCGGCGTCTTCCTGGTCTGTAGCTCTTGGTGGGGGCCGATCCACGACGGCGTGTCCAACGTGACCAGCGCGATCGACAGCACGACCAGCGAGCTCGGGCGCTGACCGGGCGCCATGTGCCGCCGCTGGAACCTACCCGCTGCGACGAACGCGTGCCCGCGCTGATCACCCGGGCCGAGCGGAGTCGTTTGGGCTACTGGTCGTTGGGCTGGCCGCCCTGCTGAGCGATGAACGTGTTCAGTGAGTGGACGACCTGCTGCTGTCCAGCGGCGGTGGCGTCGAGCTTGCCACGCATCTCGGTGAATCCGTGATCAACCTGGGCGAAGCCGTCGCTGACGCGCGCGCGTAGGTCGGTCAGATCGTCGCGCATCGCGTTGAAACTGGACGTGGTGGCCTGGCGGAAGTCCCGGACTTGGGTTTCCAGCGCGGCCACACGAGCCTCCAGGTCGTCCGGCTGAGCCATGACCGGCAGCCTACCGAGGCCGCCACCCTCCAGTGCAGTGCTCAGACGCGGACCGTGCCGGAAGGCTGTCGTCACGCATCAGGCCCGGGGCGGCCGGTCACTGGTGGTAGGTCTGCAGGAACTCGCCCAGCCGGTGGACGGCGTCGTCGAGGACATCGACGGGGGCGAGGAAGACCATCCGCAGATGGTCGGGGGACGGCAGGTTGAAGCCGGTGCCGTGGGAGAGCAGCAGATGCTGCTGTTCGAGCAGATCGATCACCAGCTGCTGGTCGTCGCAGATCTTGTACTCGTCGGGATCCAGCCGGGGGAAGACGTAGAGCGCCCCCTGCGGCTTGACGCAGTCCACCCCGGGGATGCGGGTGATCTCCTGCCAGGCGTGGTCCCGTTGCTCCAGGAGCCGCCCGCCGGGTTGCACCAGAGCGGCGATGGTCTGCTTGCCACCGAGGGCGGTCTGGATGGCGTGCTGGGCTGGGACGTTCGGGCACAGCCGCATGTTGGCGAGCAGCTCCAGGCCTTCGAGGTACTCGCCCGCCTCGGTCTTGGGGCCGCTGATCGCGAGCCAGCCGGAGCGGAAGCCCGCGGCCCGATAGGTCTTGGACAGCCCGCACATGGTGAGCACCAGCAGGTCGGGGGCCAGCGCGGCCGCGCACTGGTGCACCGCGTCGTCGTAGAGGATCTTGTCGTAGATCTCGTCGGTCATCACCAGCAGCTCGTGCCGCCGCGCCAGGTCCAGTAGCCCGAGCAGCACCTCCCGGGAGTACACCGCTCCCGTGGGGTTGTTCGGGTTGATGATCACCAGGGCGCGGGTGGCCGGGGTGATCTGATCGGCCACGTGGTCGAGGTCGGGCGCCCAGCCGGCCCGCTCGTCGCACCGGTAGTGCACCGTGCGGCCGCCGCACAGGTGGACCGCTCCGGTCCACAACGGGTAGTCCGGGCTCGGCACGAGGACCTCGTCTCCCGGGTCGAGCAGTGCCTGCAAGGCCATCACGATGAGCTCGGAGACCCCGTTGCCCAGGTAGACGTCATCGGGGTCGATGCCGGTGATCCCACAGCTGTCGTAATACTGCGCGACGGCCACCCGCGCCGAGGAGATGCCGCGGGCGTCGCTGTAACCCTGTGCCGCGCCGATGTTGCGCACCACCTCGTGCACCACACCCTCGGGAGCTTCCAGCCCGAACGGCGCCGGGTTGCCCAGGTTGAGCTTGAGCAGGCGGTGTCCTTCGGCCTCCAGTTGCCGGGCCCGGCTCAGCACCGGACCCCGGATGTCGTACCGGACGTTCCGAAGCCGGCTGGATTGCGACACCATGACCGAACACCTCCCGAGTCCCCCGGTGCCGGTTCCCCGGTACCGGCAGCCCATCGTGCCCGATCCCAGCTGGCCCGCGCTCGCGGCTCGACCCTGCCGTGACCGGTTCAGGGACGGGGTCAGGCGCTGGTCAGGCGCTGGTCAGGCCCTGGGCGAAGGCGAAGACACCATCCGGGTCGTACATCGCCGCAACCTGGCGCAGCCGCGGGAGATTGGCGCCGTAGTAGGCCCTGGCCCAGTTCGGTAGCTCCGGATCGATGTAGTTGACGTACCCGGTATCGCCGGTCAGGGCGGCGAGTTCGGTGCGCACCGCACCGACGGCTCGCCGTGCGCCCGGTGCCGTTGCCGTGGTGGCGCCCCGGTAGATCTGCAGGGTGGCGAGGGCGGACCGGTGGGGAAAGGCCGTCTCGGTGGTCCCGATCCGGCCGACGGCGCCGCCCAGGCTGTCGATCAGCAGGTCCATGCCGGGCTGCTCGGCCATGATCGAGGCGATCCGGCCCGGATCGCTGACCGGGGCCTGCAGCACTCTGGAACTCGCCACGAACGACTGCCGGCCGAGTTGCCCGGCACCGTTCCAGTTCATCTGACCGTTCCAGTTCGGGTGACACTGCGGGATCGACTTCGTCGAACAACCACCGAAGTAGCGCATCGCGTCCAGGTAGCTCGTGGCCTGCATGGAGCGCGACAGCGGCGCCACCCCTGCCCGGCTCACCAGATCGTCGAGAAACTGCCGCAGGCCCCCGGTCGTGCCGACGAAGCAGCCGGTGACCCGGCAGGTCGGCGGATCGCCGCCGGAGACGGCGAGCGTCGACCAGAATTCGTCCGGTGCCGAGAGGGTGAACTGCTGCCAGGAACCCAGCGCGTCGGCCACCGAACCGGCGGGGAAGCGCAGCTGGAACACGACCGGTTCCGGTGCGGGCACGGTGCTGAAGGTGAACGAGGTGACGATGCCGAGGTTGCCGCCGCCGCCACCGCGCAGCGCCCAGTACAGGCCGGGCTCCGAGTCCGGTGCCGCGGTGCGCAGGCTGCCCTCCGCCGTCACCACCCGGGCCGAGGCCAGCCGGTCGCAGGTCAGGCCGTACTTGCGGCTCAGCACCCCGAGACCGCCGCCCAGGGTCAGTCCCGCGATGCCGACCGTCGGGCACGATCCCGCTGGCAGGCAGCGGCCCGCGCCGGCCAGCGTCGCGTACACGTCGATCAGCCGGGCGCCCGCGCCGATCACGGCGGTCCCGTCCGGGTGGATCTCGATGCCGTTCATGGCGCCGAGGTCGACCACCAGGCCCTGGTCCGGTGTCGAATAGCCGACGTAGCTGTGACCCCCGCCGCGGGCCGCGATGGGGATGTGCTTGGCGGCGGCCAGGTCCACGCAGGCCTGCACATCCTCCGGCCGGGTGCAGCGAGCGACCGCGGCCGGCTGGTTGGTGTCGAAGAGCGGGTTGAAGGCCAGCCTTTCGGTGGGATACCCCTCGTCCGACGGCAGGAGCAGCTGACCGGCCAGCCGCGCCCGCAGCGCCGCCCAATCCGGTGGTGCCATGGCGGTGCCGGTCGGACCGGTGCCGGCCGAACCGGTGCCGGTCGGGGCGGTGCCCGGCAGTTGCCCGCCGAGGCGTCCTGGCGAGCACGCCGCGATCGCCGCAGTGGCCGTACCGAGACCGGCTGCTCGCAAGAACAGTCGTCGGCTGAGCCCCATCCCCGGCCCCCGTCATCCGCTGATCAGGGCTCCGCAGGTGAGACGAGTGGTCCACGTCCACGAGCGGTTCGGAGCCCTTGCCCAGCGTGCCGGGCCCCCAGCGATGCGCACAGCACCGTGGGTCATCCGGACGGGCGGCCCGAGCCGTCTGATCGGGCAGCCGCGCGGGCCGCTAGGCGGGCAGCGTGGCCCGGCTCAGGCTCACCGGGATCCGGTCGTAGCCGCGCAGCACCCTGGTAGGACGGCGGTGCGGGGGGCCGGACAGGGCGAGCTGGGGGAACCGCCGGAACAGCGTCCGCAGCCCGACCTCCCCCTCTACCCTGGCCAGCGCGGCGCCGATGCAGTAGTGGATGCCGCTGGAGAACGCGAGATTCTCGCCGGCCGAGGCCCGCGCGACGTCGAACCGGTGCGGATCCGGGAACACCGCGGGGTCCCGGTTGGCGCCCCCCAGCAGCAGGATGATCAGGGAGCCTGCCCGCACCGGGAACCCGGCGACCTCGGTGTCCCGCACGGCGACCCGGCCGGTGCGCTGCACCGGTGAGTCGAAGCGCAGGATCTCCTCCACCGCGTTCGCCCACACCTGGGGCTGAGCCTGCAGCAGGCCGAGCTGATCGGGGTGTCGCAGCAGCAGAACAGCCCCGTTGCCGATCAGGTTGACCGTGGTCTCGAAGCCGGCGGCGAGCAGCAGCATGGCCAGGCTGCTCAGCTCGTCAGTGGACAGTTCGCCGTCCTCGTCGTGTACCCGCACCAGGGTGCTCAGCAGGTCGTCGCCGGGATCGCGGCGGATCTCGGCGAAGTGGCCGAGCATCCACTGGTGCAGCGCGGCCAGGTCCCGCTCGGAGCGGCGGAAGTCGCGGTAGCTCAGTCCGATGTCCAGCGACAGGGACGCGCCGGCTCCCCAGTCGAGGAACTGCCTGCGCATCGACACGGGCGCTCCGAGCATCTCGGCGATCACGGTGGCAGGCAGCAGGCTGGCGTAGCGGCCGACCAGATCAACCAGCCCGTCATCGGTGTCCGGGGTGGATCCGGCGATCTCCTGGAGCAGTTCCTCGGCGATCTCCTCGACGCGGGAGCGCAGGGCGGCGATGGCCCGCGCGCTGAACGCCCTGGTGACCAGCTTGCGGTAGCGGGTGTGATCGGGTGGATCTGCCGTGAGCATGGACGGTGGCTCGACCGGGCCCAGCACCGCCCGTCCACCGATCTTCACGCCCAGCCGGATCAGCCAGGGCAGCTGGTCCGGGCGTATCTGGCCGAAGTCCGGACTGCGGAGCACAGCCGTGCAGACGTCATGGTGCGCCGAGATCAGCGCCAGTTCGCTGCGCGCCAGCCTGCCCCGATCGCGCATCTGCTCGTAGTAGGGGAACGGGTCTTCCCGGATCGCCGGATCGGCCATCAGCCGCGCCCCCAGGTCGCCCGCGCGCATCTGCTGATGCAGCGTCCGCCTGATCAGCCCGTGTCGCACTGCCCACCGGACCCTGCGTCGTACCGCCGCTGGCAACGTCCCGCTGTCGACCATAAGAACGAAAGTACTATTCACGCGGTCGCGGGGCGGACCGGTGACGGTCCGAGATCGCGCGAGCCGCGGGGGACTGCGCTACGATCAATCGACGCTACTCCATTCGGGCTACAGTGTGGAGGGGTTTCCTCGACCGGACGAGCGGAAGGCGGCACAGACCGATGGGTCTCACAGACAAGATCAAGGACCTCGCCGATCAGGCCAAGGCAAAGGCCGGGCCTCTCGTGGAGCAGGCCAAGGAGAAGGCCGCGCCTCTCATGGAGCAGGCCAAGGAGAAAGCCGCGCCTCTCATGGAGCAGGCCAAGGAGAAAGCCGCGCCTCTCATGGAGCAGGCCAAGGAGAAAGCCGGGCCTCTCATGGAGCAGGCCAAGGAGAAGGCCGCGCCTCTCATGGAGCAGGCCAAGGCAAAGGCCGCGCCTCTCATGGAGCAGGCCAAGGAGAAGGGCAGCGAACTCGTCGAGAAGGCCAAGGAGAAGGCACGGACGGTTTCCGACAAGACCGACGACGACAAGGACAGCACCTCCTGAGCCTCGGCCCAGGTGTGCCCGGCCTGCACCGCGATCACCGGCACACCTGGGCGGTTAAGGCCGGCTCCGTCCGGGTGGTCAGGAGAGCTGTGGCCCGCGAGCGGCGTCGAGGACACTGCGGGCCACCTCAGCGCCGGCGGGACCGAGGGCTGCCTGGTACGACGCCCAATGCCCGTGCCTGCATGTCGCGGATGGTCGCTTGCCGTTCGCGGCACGTGGGTTCCCCGCCACCTCTAGGGTGCCGGGATGGACTGGAGCCTTCGGACCTGCGCTCGTCGTGGTCACCTGACGTACGCCCCCGTCGAGCAGCCGCTGCGCGGTCGGCTGCACGCACACACGTCGGTCGGCGAGGCGTGGCGCTGTCTGCGTTGCGGCGACTTCGTACCGGGGACCCCGCGCGGATCCGGCCCGGCGGCCGAGGCGCCTCCGGTGTTGCGCGGTCGCGCCCTGCGGCAGGTGTTCGTGTTGCGGCTGCTGGCCATCGAACGCGGGATCCGGGGCCTCCTGCTGCTCGGGCTCGCGTATGGGATCTGGCGGTTCAGCAACACCGAAGTGTCGCTACAACGGCTGTTCGAGGACGACCTGCCGATGGCGAAACCGTTGGCAGGGGTGTTCGGTTACGATCTTGACCAGTCACCGGTGGTGGCCACGATCCGCGGCGCGTTCGCCATCCGGCCCGCCACCCTGGTGTGGATCAGTCTCGCCGTGCTCGCCTACGCCCTGGTCCAGCTGGCCGAGAGTGTCGGACTGTGGCTCGGCCGCCGCTGGGGGGAGTACCTCACGGTGGTGGCGACATCGGCTTTTCTGCCGCTGGAGATCTACGAACTGTCCGAGCGGATCACGCCCGTCCGGGTCGCCGCGCTAGTGATCAACATCGCCGCGGTGCTCTACCTGATCGTGGTCAAGCGGCTGTTCGGCGTCCGTGGCGGAGCCGGTGCTGTCGAGAGCGAGCGGCGCAGCCAGTCACTGCTCGAGGTCGAACAAGCTGCGGGGGACCCTACGGGCTCTCGATCGTGATGTGCTCGCGGCTCTCCAGCTCCCGGGTCGCGGAATCGTTCCGGCTCAGCTGCGCGGCCTGGCCGGGGTGCGGTGGCGTGTCGTTGGCCGCCACCACGGCGACCCAGGGCAGCAACCCGGTGGCGATCATCAGCGTCAGCCCCAGCCACCATGCCTGGTAGTAGAGCACTCCGGCCAATGCGAACCCGACGATGTGGACCGACATCAACGTGGCGTAGCGGCGTCTGCGGTTGCGCAACTGGTCATCCGAAGAGGCCGCCGCATCGGTGATCACGACCGTAGTGGGACCGCGGTGCCTGCGTTTCATGGCGCACCCCCTCCGCTGGGTTCGGCCGGTCGATGTCCAGACTGGCACAGGTGCCGCTGCGCCGCCGGTGGCCGGGCGCCCTTGTGCCCGGCCACCGGCCGCACCGGGGGAGATCGGCTCACAGCTGGTCGCGACCGAGCAGCACACCGACGACGCAACCAGCCAGACCGGCCAGGCCGAGCACGACGATTTGGAGCAGCTGTAGCGCGAACTCGGCGCTCGACGGCCGGAGCAGTACGAAAACGAAGCTGAGAAGAATCGCGAGCGCGATCAACCCGCCGACCCCGCCGACCACCCAGCGGTGTAGTTCGTTCCGGGTCTGCGCGAGCGAAACAACCGGATCTTCGTTCGGGACGACGTCCTCCGCTATCTCGTCCCGCAAACTGAATTCGGTAACCCGCACCACGTCGAATTGCGGGTCGTCCACGCCGCTGCGGCTCTCCGGTTCACTCACGATTGTCACCTGTGATAGGCGCTTCGCGCCGATTCGGCCGGAACGTGCCGCCCAGGCCGGCCGCGGCCCGGACCGATCCGGGCGATGTGACCCGCAGGGGTGCTGCGTCCACGTGCCCTGCCTGGCCGGTGGGTCCAGCCGCGCAACCTCCCTCGCCCGCTCACCGTGCCCTCTCACTGCGCCTCGGCGCCCACACTGCGCCTTCTCAACGGGGGGAGTCACCTTCCACCCCCACGCAGTGTACCTGTTTGCGACGGAGTGCGCAGGTCAGAAGGGGTGTAGCGGGCTGAGTGCCGGACCGGTCGGCGGGGTGGCCCCGCGCACGGTGTGTACTACTCAGCCACACGATATGTGCGCATAGTGTGTGAAAAGTATGCGACATGAGCGGTGGCTGATCGCACAGGGTGTGGACAGCCGCCGCACGCGGTGGGCATACTTGGCCCGCGTCGGGTAGCTCGACGGAGGCGGCGGCGAGCCCCCGCAGAGGACTCAGGGGAAGCAGCGGAACCAGCGGAGGAGCTCATGACGACGAGGGCGGCTCGAGCCGGTCATGCGAGGGGCATCGCCAGCGGCTCCGGATCGGATCCACAGCCACCAGAGGGAGCCGACGAGCCCCGCAAACACCGTACCGACAAGCCGACCCGGCTGAGCGTCAATATCTCGAATGCCACGGCCAGCGCGCTACGAGAGGTAACGAAAGACAAGGAAATTTCGATGACAGAGGCGGTTCGCCGTCTCATCGGATACGGAATCGTGGTCTACCGCGTGGTGCGCGACGGTGGCGAGGTCCTCATTCGGCGGGATGACAAAGCTGAACGCTTGATCCTGCTGGACTGACGCCCGGCCGGGAGCACGGCCGATTCGAGGCCGGCGCCGAGCCGACGCGGAAGTGGATGGAGGGACATCCCCATGGCCGCAACCACCTCATCCGGGCCGTCTTCCCGCGCGAGTGAGGAAGGTGCCGGCTGGCAGACCTGCACCGGTCCCGGCGCATGGAAGGCCGACGTGCCTGCCGGTGCGAAGCCGCTGTCCTGGCTGCGCCCTTCGATCCTGTGGCAGGCCCGCAACGACACCGTCGCGAGGGTTCTCTCCGATCCCGTCCCGGCCGCGCGCTCCCGCTGGATGGAGCTCGCCGCGCAGCGGGCCCAGGAAGCACAGGGAACCCCGGATTTCGTGATCTCCCGCGAGGTGGGTGACTCCTTCTCCGTACTGGTCCTCGGCGACACCGGGGAAGGGGACAATCCGCAATACGCGGTCGCGTACACCCTGGCCGGTCACGCCGAGCAGGCGGACTTCGCGTTCATCAGCAGTGATGTGATCTATCCGACCGGGGACGGCTACGACTATCCGGCGAAGTTCTACCATCCCTACCGGAAGCTGCCGGTGCCGATCTACGCCGTGCCGGGGAACCATGATTGGCACGACGGTCTCACCGGTTTCATGCACAACTTCTGCAAGATGGACGACTCCGGGCATCAACCGGATTTCGGGCGCGGGTTGCGGGCTGGCCTGGCGGCGATGCTGTGGCGTAGACCTCAGAACACGGCGCCGAGAGATGTTCCCGAGTTTCCCGGCGGCCCGGTGGCTGAACGCCCGCCGCCCGATCCGATCCAGCCCGCGCCGTATTTTGCCATCGACGCGGGCCGGGTCCGCTTCGTCGGTATCGACACGGGTATCAAGGGTGATATCGACGCCGCACAGTACGAATGGCTGCAACGTGTGTCACTCGGGTGCCCCGAACGGCCGAAGATCCTGCTCACCGGTAAACCCATCTACGTCGACAACGAATATCACCCGGGTCCGGTGATCGGGATGAAGCAGAAGGTCGACGACGTGGTGACCGATCCCCGGGCGAACTACGTGATGGCCATCGGTGGCGATATTCACAACTATCAGCGCTATCCGGTGAAACTGGCCGACGGCCGAACCATTCAGTATGTCGTGAGTGGTGGTGGCGGCGCGTACATGCACGCCACCCACAGAATTCCGCCGGTGAACATCAACGGGGTCACCGAGGCCGAGTTCCGCTGTTACCCGCTGCGGCGTGACTCCTTGGCACGGTTCTCACAGGTCATCGACCAGCGACTGTTCGGCGGCCGGGACCGGTTGTCCATCGATCCGGCCTCCGCGGCGAGGTACTTCGCGGACCGGGGAATCGTGTCACAGGCCGAGCGGCAGGTGGCGGACGCCTTGCCGCTCGGCCGGAGAATCAAAGCTGCGTTGCTTCGCCGTCTCCCGTCGGGTCGCCTGTTTCAACGATTCGGCTCCGAGACGTTCGCCTTCACCGATCCTCCGTTCTTCAAGCAGTTCCTGCATCTCGAGGTGAACAAGGACGAACTCACCGTTTCCTGTTTCGGGGTGACCGGGTGCGCGGGTACGGAGAACCTGCCTCCGGTCGAGGACGGCTTCACTGTCGGCTGGTAGCGGGCAACGCCTGGACCGGCGCGGTGTCCGGCGACGATTCTCGGACCACAGAGGATTCTCGGACCACAGACGATCCTCGGACCACACTGAGGTAGTCCAGTATCAGCCGGTGCATGCCTCGGCTGAGCAGTTCGTCCAGCGCGTCCACGAACTCGTCGACGTGCTGGGGCTGAATGGTCAGCGGTGGTTCCAGCCGCAGCACGTCACGGTCGTGTTCGGTGAGCGTGACCAGGACCCCGTGCTCGGCGAGTAGCAGGCTGCCGACCACCCCGGCGAGCCCGCCCGGCTGATCCCCGCTGTGCAGTCGCGCGGCCGAGTACACGTCACTCGTGACGCCTGCGCTGATCCCAGCCAGTTGGACCCCCACCATCAGGCCCATTCCGCGAATGTCGGTCACCAGGTCGGGGTAGCTCAGGCGCAGCCCCTCCAGCCGGCGGCGCAGGTACCGGCCGGTGCGTTCGGCGTTGCCGATGAGGTCCTCGTCGTAGAGAACGGACAGCTCCTCGATCGCGGTGCAGTAGGCCTCCCCGGTGCGGCTCACCGTCGCGGTGCCCGGCGCCATCGCCGACGGGGTGTCCGGGCCGGGGTGCTGCGGCACACCGCGCCGGGCGATCACCGCGCCGACCGACACGGCGCCCCCACCCAGCGACCTGGCCAGGGTCACGATGTCGGGCAGCACGCCGTCGTGTTCGAACGCGAAGAACCGCCCGGTCCGTCCGGTCCCGCAGTGCACCTCGTCCGCGATCCACAACACCCCGTGCTGGTCACAGAGCCGTCGCACCTCGCGCAGGTAGCCGAGCGGCGGGGGTACCACACCGGCGCTGCCCTGCACCGTTTCCAGGAGCAGGGTCCCGATCCGGCGCTTGCGCAACGCCGCGGCCAGTGCTCCGGTGTCCCCGTAGGGCACCCAGACCGCGCTGCCGGTTCGCCGGAAACCCGACCGGCGGTGCGTCGAATTGATCACCCGCGGCGCTGCGGGCGCCCTGCCATAGCGGGACCGCGACACGTACGCCACCTGCGAGCGGCGTGGTCCCTGGGCCTGCCGGGCGATTCGCACGGCGCCCGCGATCGCCTCGGACCCGTTGCGGCACAGCTGGACGACGTCCAGATCTCCGGGTGCGATCCGCGCCAGGTTGGTGGCCAGCGCGGCGGCGTAGCGGGATGCGAAGGCGGGGCCGGCATTGCGGCTGCGTCGCTCGGCGAGTCGGCGACGCACGGCGAGAATGCGCGGGTGGTTGTGGCCCGTGGCCAGTGCACCGAACCCACCGGAGAAGTCGAGTACCTCGCGGCTGTGAGCGTCCAGGTAGTACATGTCCTTCGCGTGTTTGGCGAGCATGGAGTCGAAGGCGAGCAGTTGCATCCTGCGG
>DASXOV010000010.1:0-16490 GCA_036494005.1 Pseudonocardiaceae bacterium
CGGACGAGATGCGCGGACTCTTCGACGAGCAGGTCCCGGGGGCGTGCGCGAACACCTTACTGCTCGCCGAGCGAGTGCAGTCCTACGATAAGGTCTTCCAGTTCGTCGACCGAATGCCGCGCTTTCCCCTCCCCGACGGAGAGACCGAGAACTCGTGGCTGGCGAAGGAAGTCCAGCAGGGTCTGGAACGACGCTACCCGGACGACATCCCCCCGGACCGGCAGGCCCGAGCCGAGTACGAACTCCAGGTCATCGGCGCCATGGGATTTCCGGCGTACTTCCTGGTCGTCGCCGACCTCTGCCAGTACGCCCGGCGCAACAACATCAGAGTCGGACCGGGACGAGGGTCCGCAACAGGATCAATCGTGGCCTACGCGCTGCAGATCACCGATCTCGACCCGATCGAGCACTCGTTGCTGTTCGAGCGCTTCCTCAACCCTGAGCGGGTGAGCCCCCCGGATATCGACCTCGACTTCGACGAGCGCCGACGAGGCGAAATGATCCGTTACGTCACTGAGCGGTGGGGTGAGGAGAAGGTCGCGCAGATCATCACGTTCGGGACGATCAAGTCGAAAGCGGCGCTCAAGGATGCCGCTCGTGTCCTCGGTTACCCGTACTCGATGGGCGAGCGCCTGACCAAGGCTATGCCGCCGGCCGTGATGGCCAAGGACATACCGCTCGCCGGCATCGTGGACCCGTCGCATACGCGCTATGGCGAGGCGGCCGAGTTTCGGGCATTGCTCGAGTCCGATACGGATGCAAAAAAGGTCTTCGACACCGCTCGGGGGCTGGAGGGCCTGACCCGGCAGGCAGGTGTGCACGCAGCCGGAGTCATTCTCTCCGCCGAGCCGCTGCTCGACGTACTGCCGATCTGGCGACGCGACCAGGACGGCGCGATCATCACCGGGTTCGACTATCCCAGCTGTGAGGCCATGGGGTTGTTGAAGATGGACTTCCTTGGGCTGCGCAACCTTGCGATCCTTGATGAGGCCATCGAGAACGTTCAAGACAACCGTGGCATCGAGATCGATCTGGACACGTTGCCACTGGACGACGCGACGACATACCAACTACTCGCCAGGGGCGACACGCTCGGCGTCTTCCAGCTCGATGGCGGGCCCATGCGCCAGCTTCTCAAGCTGATGGCGCCGACCAAGTTCGGCGATATCGCCGCGGTGCTGGCGCTGTATCGGCCGGGGCCGATGGCCGCCAATGCGCACATCGACTACGCGGATGTCAAGAATAGCCGCAAGCCCATGAAACCGATTCACCCGGAACTGGAACAGGCACTGGAGCCCATCCTCGGGGAAACCTACCATCTCCTCGTCTACCAGGAGCAAGTACTGGCCATTGCCCAGCAGCTCGCTGGTTACACACTTGGCAAGGCCGACCTGCTACGCCGGGCGATGGGAAAGAAGAAAGCCGAGATCCTTGAGAAGGAGTACGAGGCGTTCTTCGCGGGGATGCGGAGTAACGGCTACTCCGAAGCGGCCACCAAGACCATATGGGAGGTCATGCTCCCATTCTCCGGATATGCGTTCAACAAGTCGCACACCGCCGGATACGGCATCGTTTCCTATTGGACGGCCTATCTCAAAGCGAATTATCCGGGCGAATACATGGCGGCGCTGCTGACGAGTGTCCGGGACGACAAGGATAAGATGGCCGTCTACTTGGCTGAAGCGCGGAAGATGGGGATCAAGGTACTGCCGCCAGACATCAACGAATCCGGTCACCGATTCACCGCGATCGGCACAGATATACGTTTCGGACTGGAAGCCGTGCGCAACGTCGGCGGAAACATCGTAGCCTCGATCATCAGAAGTCGGGAAGCAAAAGGACGCTACACGAGCTTCTCGGACTTTCTCGACAAGTCCGAAATCACCGCATGCAATAAGCGCACTATTGAATCATTGATCAAGGCTGGGGCATTCGATGAACTTGGCAACACCCGGATGGCCCTGTGCGCACACCATGAGGACGCCATCGACGCGGTGATGGGAGTCAAGCGCCAGCAAGAGATCGGCCAGTTCGATCTGTTCGGTGGCGAACTGGCATCCGGAGAGAATGCCCCGTCAGTCGGTCTCGAGATCACCTACAGCCCCGAAGAATGGCCTCGCAAACAACTGCTGGGATACGAGCGGGAGATGCTCGGTCTGTACGTGTCGTCGCACCCGCTGTCCGGCGCCGAGCAAATCCTTCGGAAATATCGAGACGTGTCCATCGCGGAACTCGTCGGCGAAGACGCCCCGAGCCGGGACGAACGACAGAGCTTAAAGATCGCTGGAATGATCTCGGCAGTACAGCGCCGAGTGAACAAGAACGGCGAGCCCTGGGCGATCGCTACCGTGGAGGACCTGGAGGCATCCGTCGAGGTGCTCGTCTTCCCGCGTAGTTACGAAGTACTCGCCGCAAACCTGATTGAGGACTCGGCTGTCGCCGTGCAGGGCAGAATTAACCGTCGAGACGGTATGGTGAGCATCTTCGCCGTCGATATCGTGCCACTCGATATCGTAGATGCCGACCTGTTGAGTTTCGATCAGGATCCCCCGGTGATACTCATGGCACAGACCCGGAAGATCACGCCCCAACTGGTCGAGAACCTTAAACGGGTACTCAATTCTCACCCAGGAAACCGGCCCGTCCGGCTTCAGCTGCAAGGAAGGAACAACTTTACCGTTGCATTGGGAGACCACAGCGTTGCTGTGTCCGCTGAATTCTATGGCGACGTCAAAGCGTTACTCGGCACCGAAGGGATCGTGAGTTCCCACCATTCCTAATCCACGACATAGTTCACTGTCCGTGAACCAGACGCGGCTGACGCTCAGGCGCGGCGGCCGAGTAGGGCGAGCAGCCTGGTCTGGATGTCGGCGTCGTCGCTCACCTCGATCGGTGCGGCGAACAGCCCGGTGCCGGCCAGCTGGCCGGCCTGTGGTGTGACGAAGGCCAGCACGTCGCGCACCAGTCCCTGGTCCAGGTGTTCCTCGGCGCCGATCGCCCTGGCGAGATCCCAGGCGTGCACGGTCAGGTCGAGCGTCATCTCCCGGCAGTAACCGTCGGCGGGCCTGCGCCCGTAGGACAATTCGACGTGCCGGCGCAGCGCGCCCGGTGCACTGAACGCGTCCCGGGCCGCGGCGGCGGCGGTGCGCCAGGTGGCCACCGGATCGTCCCCGAGCTGATCACCGTCGAATCGGTCCCCGACGTCGCCGAGGGTGGCACCGTCGAGCAGCAGCGGCGCCCAGAGTTGCTCGGTGACCAGATGGTTGACCAGAGCTCGCACATCCCACTCGGTGCAGGGGGTCGGGTCGTACCACTGGCCGGGGCGGACGGCCTGCACCCGGTGACCGAACTCGGCGAGCGCGGTGGCGTAACGGGACAGTGTCATGTCTCCATCGTGCTGCGTCATGTCTCCATCGTGCTGCCGACTGACCGGTGCGCAAGGCCCCTCTTCGTCCGGCTGGTGTACTGCCGGGGCGGTCCCGGCCCCGGCTGGGTGACCCGCTCCGCCAGCAGGCTGGCGATGACCTGCGGTGGCCCCGGCCGGGCGTAGAGATAACCCTGCGCCGCGTCGCACCCGATGGCCCGCAGGCGGGCCGCCTGCACCTCGGTCTCGACACCCTCCGCCGTGACGGACAGCCGCAGGGTGTGCGCCAGCGACACCAGGGTCTCCACGATGCGCAGGTCCACCCGGTCACCGGCCGGGGATTGCAGGCCGTCCATGAACGCCCCGGCCATCTTCAGCGCGTGCACCGGAAGCCGCCGCAGATACGCGAGGTTCGAGTAGCCGGTACCGAAGTCGTCGATCGCGATCCGGACCCCCAGGTCGGCAAGTCGGTGCAGAGTGCGCAGCGTCTCACCGTCGGTACCCATCGCCGCGGTCTCGGTGAGCTCGAGCTGCAGCCGGGAAGCGCTCAGCCCGGTCTCGTCCAGCACGGCGCCGACCATGTCGACCACTGCGGGGTCGCGTACCTGGCGCTCGGCCAGGTTGACCGACACGAATCCGCTGCTCCACGTGGTCGCCTGCCAGCAGGCCTGGCGCAGGACCCACTGCCCGAGCGGCACGATCAGCCCGGTCTCCTCGGCCAGACCGATGAACCGATCCGGCCCCAACCGGCCCAGCTCCGGGTGCCACCAGCGGACGAGCGCCTCCGCCCCGGTCACCGAGGCGTCGGCGAGCCGCACCAGCGGCTGGTAGTCCAGGTAGAACTCGCCGTGCTCCAGCGCCTTGGGCATCGTCGCGGCAAGGGTGAACCGCGCGACCTGGCGGGCATTGCGTTCCGGGTCGTAGAGTGCCCAGCGTCCCCTGCCCTCCCCCTTCGCCCAGTACAGCGTGATGTCCGCCGCCTGCATCACCTCCGCGGGGCTGGTACCGGCGACCTCGCGCTCGACCACCCCGATGCTCGCGGTCACCGTGAGCTCGTGGCCGGCGATGAGCACCGGCTCGGCGAGTGCTTTCAGCACGGTGTCCGCAACCGCGATGGCCTCGTCGGTGCCTGCGCTGTCCTGCACCAGCACCACGAACTCGTCACCGCCCATCCGGGCCGCCAGCCAGCCCCCGCCCTGCGCGCAGTCGTGCAACCGCTGGGCCACCGCGACCAGCAACTGATCGCCGATATCGTGGCCGAGGCTGTCATTGATCACCTTGAAACCATCGAGGTCCAGGTAGCACACCCCGACCCGACCGACAGTGTCGCAGAAGATCTCGGTCAGCCGGTCCAGGAACAGCGCCCGGTTGGGCAGCTGGGTGAGCGGGTCGTGCAGCGCCTGGTGGCGCAGCCGGCTCTGCAGCCGGTGCCGGTCGGTGACGTCCTCGGCGATGGCGACCCAGAATCGGGGTGCGCCGTCCACCTCGCGCACCAGCGTCGCGGACAACTGCGCCCACAGGACGTCGCCGTCCGCTCGCACCAACCGGCGCTCCATCCGGAAATGATCGTGGCGCCCGCACAGCAGTTCCTGCGCCAGCACCTGGACCTTGGCCCGATCATCGGGATGGACCAGTTCGGTGATCAACAGCCCGGCCACCTCGTCCAGCGAGTGCCCGAGCATCGTCAGCAACGCCGCGTTGGCGTCCAGCACCGCCCCGTCCAGATCGATGATCGCGATACCGACCCCGGCCTGGGTGAACAACGCGTGGAACCGAGCGTCACTGACCCGCAGCGCATCCTCGGTGTCGCGCCGGGCCGCGAGAATGGCCCGCAGGATCGATTCCTGCTCCAGCTGGGAGCGCTCCCGCAGTTCCCGCGCGTACCCGGCCGCCAGTGCACCCTGCACGGCGGTCACCCGACGGTCGCTCACACCTCCGCCCAGCTCACGTCCGATCACCTCGACGGTCCGGCGCAGCGTCTGTGCACCGGTGAGCTGCGCGGCCACCATCTGGGCGCCGACGTCGGCAGCAGAGTCGGCGCAGAACGGCTCCGACTGCAGCACGTCCTCGATCGTCCTTGCGAATCCCCTCAGCAACGCGTCCAGCTCAGCACGGCTCAATGCGACGAAGCTGGTCCCCGCCACGGCTTGAGCCCACATTCGGGTGAATACCGCTTTCATGACGCCCCCTTACCGATGCGGCCACCCGCCGCGCAGCCGCTGCTTCGCGACCACGCCGGCGGCTCCTCCCCTGGCTTGCACTCCCGATCCGAGCGCAGACCGATCCCAGCCCGGACGGTGGCGCAAACCGGCCGTAACACCTGGCATTCCCCCGGTGACCCGCTCGCCGTCGAGACCGAGATCTGGAACTCCCCGGCAGCACCGCCCGGCAGTTCCAGCTCGGCACCTGCCCCAGTCACCGCGCCAGATGGGGGGTCTTCGGGCCGGCCCACTTCTCGTGAGCCGACCACCCCCGCGGGTAATGGTGCCAGGTATCACCCACCGTGTTGTGGAGGGTCGGACACCGCATGTGAGCTGCGGCGACGGTGCACGCCACCGGTCGTTGCCGACCATGTGGCGCCGACATCACCCGGCGTGAAAATGAGATGATCTCGATACTTATACGCAGTGTGAGAGAGCCGGGGTACGACTTTCAAACCCATCGGGTTATTGCCACACTGTCCGTGATCGGTGGCCGATTCCTTGCTACGGAGAGTCCTTGGCGAGCTGCCGTTGATTCCCACGTCGTGTAACACGCGGACGGCGCGTCGTGCTTGTTGTTTTGCGGCGGAAGCGGTAGCAGCGAGGCAGTGGCGGGCCGTGGACAGCGCGCACCGAGGCACGTCCCAGGCCGCCGGTCCTCGTCACTCGCGTCGCCCGGACCCCGGTTCCCGGGAGCACGGCTGTTCCACCGTGGTGGGGTGGCGCACCAACGGCAACCACCCGGAGATGTCCGCCCTGATGCCGGATGCCGTCACCCGTCCTTGTGCCAGTGCGACCTGCCAGGGCACCCGGTCCGTGACGAGTTCGAGCCAGGTCCGCGGGTCGGTTTCCACCACATTGGGCGGAGTGCCTCGGGTGTGTCTCGGCCCCGCGACGCACTGCGCGACGGCGAACGGCGGGATCCGCACCTCCACCGTGGCACCGGGAGCCAGCTGCGCGAGAGTGCGCAGGCTCAGCCGGACGGCCTGCGCCAGCTCGGCCCGCGCAGGTTGCGCAGCGTCCCCGTCCAGCCACGGCAGGACCGCGGCCAGCGCGGTGCCCAACTCACCCCCGCCACACTCACCCCTGCCACCCGGCACGCTCAACCACCGAACAGCGCGGGCAGCGTGCTCTCCCACGCACTACGCAGCTCGTCCAGACCGAGGGTGGCGACGGCCTCGATATCCAGCACGGGTTCGGCCTGGACCTGCCCGAGCCGGGTCACCGGCACCCCGTGGTCCGTGCACAGCTGCGCGACACGGTGTGCATGAGCGCCGGACACGCCGAGCAGGGCGCGGCCGGCGGACTCGGCGAACAGCGCGACGAACGGATCGAGCTGCGCGGGCAGCCGCACCCGGGCACCGGCACCACGGATCAGCGCCGCCTCCACCAGCGCCTGCGCGAGACCGCCCTCGGACAGGTCGTGTGACCCGCTCACCAGGCCCTCCCTGGCCGCGGCGGTCAGTACCCGCGCCAATGCCTGCTCACCGGCCAGGTCCACCACCGGCGGACGGCCACCGAGATGCCCGTGCACCTCGTGGGCCCATTCGCTGCCCCCGAACTCGTCGCGGGTGTCCCCGAGCAGCCAGACCTGATCACCCGGTGCGCCCAGGCCGGTGGCGATGCGCAGGCGCACATCGTCGATCACGCCGAGCACCCCGACCACGGGAGTGGGCAGGATCGCGGTGTCCCCGGTCTGGTTGTAGAAGCTGACGTTCCCGCCGGTGACCGGGATGCCCAGGGCGGCGCAACCGTCGGCCAGCCCGCGGACGGCCTGCTCGAACTGCCACATCACGCCCGGGTCGGTGGGCGCGCCGAAGTTGAGGCAGTTCGTGACGGCCAGTGGGGTGGCGCCGCTGACCGCGACGTTGCGGTACGCCTCGGCCAGCGCGAGCTGGGCACCGGCGTAGGGGTCCAGCGCGCAGTACCGGCCGTTGCAGTCGGTGGCCACCGCCACGCCGCGCTGGGTGGTCTCGTCGATCCGGACCATCCCGGCGTCACTGGGCTGGGCCAGCACGGTACCGCCGCGCACGTAGCGGTCGTACTGATCGGTCACCCAGGCCCGCGAGCACAGCCCGGGACTGGCCACCATCCGCAGCAACGTCGCCCGCAACTCATCCGGAGTGGACGGTCTCGGCAGCGCGTCCCGGGTGGACGCCTGCACGGTGTCCTGAGTGGACGGCCGTCGCACCGGGCGGTGGTAGACCGGGCCTTCGTGCGCGACGGTGCGCGGCGGAACATCCACCACGGTCTCGCCCCGCCAGGTGATCACCAACCGGTCGCCGTCGGTCACGTCACCGATGACCGTGGCGGTGACGTCCCATTTCGCGCACACCGCCATAAAGGCGTCCACATCGGGGGGATGCACCACGGCGCACATCCGCTCCTGGGACTCACTGGACAGTATCTCGGCCGCTGTCATGTCCAGCGCCCGCAGCGGTACCGCATCGAGGTTCACCCGCATCCCGCCATCGCCGGCACTGGCCAGTTCACTGGTGGCGCAGGACAGCCCGGCCCCGCCGAGGTCCTGAATGCCGGCCACCAACCCGGCACCGAACAGCTCCAGGCAGCATTCGATCAGGACCTTCTCGGTGAACGGGTCGCCGACCTGCACGCTGGGCAGCTTCTTGCGTCCGGTCTCCCCGCTGAAGCTCTCGCTGGCCAGCACCGACACCCCGCCGATCCCGTCCAGGCCGGTGCGCGCCCCGAACAGGATGATCTTGTTGCCAGTGCCGCTGGCATGCGCCAGATGCAGGTCCTCGGTGCGCATCACCCCCACACACAGCGCGTTGACCAGCGGGTTTCCCGCATAGCTCGGATCGAAGACCACCTCGCCACCGATGTTGGGCAGGCCAAGACAGTTGCCGTAACCGCCGATGCCGGCGACCACCCCCGGCAGCACCCGTTTCGTGTCGTCCGCGTCGGCCGGGCCGAACCGCAGCGGGTCGGCCACCGCGATCGGCCGGGCACCCATCGCCATGATGTCGCGCACGATCCCACCCACCCCGGTGGCGGCACCCTGGTAGGGCTCCACATAGGACGGATGATTGTGTGACTCGACCTTGAAGGTCACCGCCCAGCCGTCCCCGACGTCGACCACCCCGGCGTTCTCGCCGATGCCCGCGAGCATCCGCTCCCGCATCTGTTCGGTGGTGGTCTCACCGAAGTAGCGCAGATACACCTTGGAGGACTTGTACGAGCAGTGCTCGCTCCACATCACCGAGTACATCGCCAGCTCGGCCTCGGTGGGCCTGCGCCCCAGGATCTCCCGGATCCGGGCGTACTCGTCATCGGCCAGTCCCAGCTCACGGTAGGGCTGGGGATGCTCGGGCGTGGCGGCGGCGTGCTGGACGGAATCGACGGCCGCAGACGCTAGGGGGGTGGGCACCCTTCGAGAGTATGTGGGCCGCACCGGATCCACAGCTCGGTACCGTCGGCGATCAGGACCCGGCCATCGGAGATGGTGGCGACAGAGGAGAAGCCCGAGGCCTTGGCAAACGGGTCGGTGCAGCCGAGCTCCTGGCAGCGCAGCGCCCCGAGCCGGCCGATCGTCAGCGCCGCGTTGCACTCCAGTAATGGTCATCCGGTGATGGAGTAGTTATCGGGAAGTGATTGTGGCGATCGGCAGTATGATCAGTTTTTTGGGGTCGATCTGCAGAGCGTTGGCCAGTGCCGCGATTTCGGAGAGGGTCAGGTCGCGTCGTCCGTGTTCGACGTGGTGCAGGGTGGAGCTGCTCATCCCGGCCATTCCGGAGATGACCGCCAATGACTTGTTCCGGGCGTGGCGCAGTCGCCGGATTCGCAGGCCGAGTGCGCGGCGAGTGTCCCTGACGGCATCGTCATTCACCAGCGGCAGCCGTGGTCGACGTCTCGACGAGCGATCGCGAAACGATGTCCCTGGAAAAGGTGGGACGTCCCAGGCTTGCGGCGGATCCCCCGCTTCGGATGGCTGTGGCGGCCGGGACTGATCCCCACCGAGGTCGCCGATGAGCTGCTGCGCGGCCCCGGCAGCCTCCCAGATTCCGGTGGACAGCTGGGCAGCCTTGCAGACATCCAGACGCACCACGGTTCGGGAGTGCCCGCAGGTCGAGCTCACGACCACGGTGCCGTCGCGGTCGGCGATGGCTTGCACCGTACCGTCGGGGTCAGCGGAGGTCAGGCCGCGTACCGGCACTGTCCAGTGCTCCCGGTGCAGCTCGCCGGTCACCAGCTCACCCACTCCGGCCCGACATTGCGGCGACTCCATTCACGAATCCCCGGGGAGCACTCACAGCGTTTGACAGGGATCGGCTCCCCGGGTGTGGATAAATGCCTATCGCCCCGCCTGCGCGGCCGGCCCCTCAGCGCCACCATGTCAGTCTCCTTGGAGTTCTTGTGTGGTGGATCACAGCGGTAATGCGAAAGGTGGAGGACTGGTGCGCGAGTCGCTGGCGGCGAGGGTTGTGTGAGTCGGTCACCTGTGGTAGGTGCGCATTCCCCCTTGCGGGAATGCATTGCCACGTCGGGTGACCATTTGCTGTCGCCTTGTAATGGGATCGGACTATGTTGCGCGCATGAGATACACGGGGGCCAGGTCGAGGTGCTCGGAGTGCGGGGCGTGGTTGCGGCAGGCTCGGGCCGGTCGCGGGTTGTGCGATCCGTGCGAGCGCCGGGGTGTGCGGTTGGTGTTGCCGCCGGGGTTCTATGACACGGCGCCGTTGTCGGCCGCGCTGGCCGTCAGTGACGTGGGGCCGGTGTTCGCGGCGGTCCGTGCGGAGCAGGACTGGACCCAGCGTCGGCTCGGTGAGGTCGTGGAGCTGGAGGAGAAGGCCGTCTCCGAGATCGAGCGGGGTCGGCGGTTCATCTACGACGTGCGGGTGATCTCTCGAATCGCCAACGCTCTCACCATTCCGGCGGGCAAGTTCGGGTTCGGCAGGACTACCGTGGGGCAGGGGGTGGATACCGGGCGGAAGAAGGGTGTGAGCTGGGTGGACCGCAGGGATTTCGTGGACCACGCCGCCAAGCTGACCCTGGGCATGGCCGCCACGGCCGGGCTGGACATCGGCCGGCTGCGGGCGTTGCTGCCCGGGGCTGCGCCGGTCGGTAGCCGGCGGGTGGGTGCTGCGGATGTGGAGTTCATCGAGCAGCTCACCGCCGGGTTCGCCCGCCAGGACTTCGCTCACGGTAGTGGGCTGATCCGTGACGCGGCGGTGGCGCAGGTGAACACGGTGCTGCCGCTGCTGGACGCGCAGGTCAGCGATGAGCTTCGGCTCCGGCTACAGCTCGCCGTTGGGCGCCTGGCGATGCAGGCGGGGTGGATGAGCTTCGAGGTACTCGACCATGACGCCGCCCGGCGGCTGTGGCTGATCGGGCTCGACATCGCCCGTCACACCGACCATCCCCACGCCGAGGACCTCAGTGCCTACCTGCTCTACGACATGGCGCTGCAAGCAGTCCACCTGAACCGTCCGCAGGAGGCGCTACACCTGGTGCGCATCGGCGAGAGCACCGCCACCGGCCGGCACCCCATATCGGCATCGACGATCGGCTGCCTGGCGAGCATCAAAGCCCGGGCACATGCCGCCCAGAGTGACGTGGACGGCTGCGAGCACGCACTAGGCCAAGCCGCTGAGCACTTCACCGCCATCGACCCGGTGACCGCCCCACCGTGGGGCGGGCACGTCAGCGAGACCGGTATGTCCGGCTTCCACGGCGCTGCCCACTACGCACTCGCCCTGGCAGACCGGGACCCGCGCGCCGCTGGACACGCGGTAGCCCTGCTTCGCAACGGCGTGGACCGTCTCGGTCCCAACTACGCCCGGCTCGGGGCGCTCTACCTGCCCGATCTGGCAGGTTCCCACGCGATCGCGGGAGACGCCGACGCCGCCGTCACCGTCGGCCACCAGGCCGTCGACGCGGTCACCGCCGTGTCCTCTCCCCGCGCCTACGACAAGCTGCGCACCCTGCACACCGTCCTCGAATACCTGCACACCGGCCCTGGCGTCGCCGACCTCCGCCACCGCCTCGCCAACACCACCGCCGCTTAACACCATCCGCCATAACTCCGCGACCGCGTCGCTCTACCACACAAGGGCGTGGCAGGGAACCCCGCCGGGCGGCACCTGTCCCCGGGGTGCGACGTCTCGGACGGAACCGATGCGATCGGCTACACGTAGTGCATGCGAACCACTGATTGGAGGAAGTATGCAGGTCGCGGACATCACCCCCCGGCCGGGGCGGGACAGTTACCGCTTTGTCGATGAGCCCCTGGCTGGGGATAGTGCCCAGTTTCCTCTCTCTCGTGGTTCCCTTGGTTCCAGGCCCCGTGACGAGCCCTCGCGGGTGGGTGTTCGTCCGTGGGGTCTGCGCCGGATGGCGCCCGTGCCGTTCCGGGGCGTGCCTAGCTCGAAAGGTCGCTACGACCCCGTGCGTCAGGTGCGGGTCGACGGCGAGGGGCGCCCGCTGATCGAGATGGGGCCACCAACAGCGCCGACCACGGGCAGCACGGACGGTTCCGAAGGGGACCCCTCTGAGGACTACGTCAACGACTGACATGTCCATCCTTGTCTTGGCCGATGAGCGCGACCCGAGCGCCGACGCGATGGTGCTGGAGCTGGAAGAACGGGGGGGTCGAGGTGCACCGGTTGGACACCGCTTGGTTCCCCGTGCAGCTACGCCTGTCCGCTCGGCTGCGCGGAGGCCGCTGGGCTGGGCACCTGCGCACTGAGCACCGCACGGTAGAGCTGGAGGCCATCCACGCGATCTGGTACCGCTCACCAAAGGCATACCGTTTCCCGCCCGAGCTGAATACGGTGGAGCTGGACCACGCGAAAGTCGAAGCGAAGTACGGCTTGGGCGGGGTGCTGATGTCGCTACCGGTTCTGTGGGTTAACCACCCTTCCCGGCTCGCTGACTCTGCATACAAACCATTCCAGCTCGCCGTCGCTGCCCGCTGCGGCCTGAACGTCGCGGACACACTGATCACCAACAGCAAAGCGTCGGTGGAGAGTTTCGCGAACGAGGGCAGGACCGTGACGAAGATGCTGGGCGCGGTCTCGATCGTCGAAGGCGGTGTCCGCAAATTCGCCCACACCGATCTCGTTGACGATGCCGGCCTGGGCGACCTGCGCGGAATTGAGGTCACTGTCCATCAAATTCAGCGCTGGGTGTCAAAGAAGCATGAAGCGCGCATATTCGTAGTCGGGAACCACATTACCACGGTCGCGATTTACGCGCATAGCGTCTCAGGCTACATCGACTGGCGCACCGGATACGACTCCAACACCTACGAACTGATCGAGCCGCCAGCGAGCGTTGTTGCGGGTGTGCGGCGCTTGATGACGGAGATGCGTCTCGTGTACGGCGCGTTCGACTTCATTATCGGCCCGGATGACACCTGGACATTTCTGGAAGTGAACGCGGGTGGACAGTATGGCTGGATCGAGGAGGCAACCGGAGCGCCGATTACCGGTCAGCTCGCTGAGCTTCTCACGAAAGGCAACAGTGACCGTAATCGAGACTGACTGGACCACGCACGCCGAGCGGCTGGCCGAGATCCTGTGGGATCGCGGTGACATCCGCTCGTCCGAGTGGCGCGCGGCCATCGCCGCCGTGCCCCGTCACGTATTTGTGCCCGAAGCCTATGAGCAGGACAACACGGCCCGATGGATTCGTCGCGCGACCGCCGGTGACTGGGAGCGGGTCTACTCGCCGCGCACTCTGGTCACGGCCCTGGCAGACCGTGGTGGCTACCAGGAACCGGCGTCGTCCAGCACGAACCCAGAGCTGATGGCGCGGATGCTGGAGATCCTCGACATCCAGGACGGTCAGCGGGTGCTGGAGATCGGCACCGGTACCGGCTACCAGGCCGGACTCATGTGCCACCGGCTGGGCGAGGGCACGGTGTTTTCCGTCGATCTCGACGCCAACCTGGTTGCACTTGCGCGGCAGCGGCTCGCCTCGATCGGGTACCGGCCCACTCTCGCCGCGCTCGACGGGGAACTCGGGTTCGCCGAACATCAGCCCTACGACCACATCATCGCGACCTGCTCGGTACCGGCCGTTCCCCGGTCTTGGGGTGACCAGCTCGCGCCCGGCGGCAGCATCCTCGTCGACCTCAAACTCGCGATCAGCGCGGGTAACCTCGTCCAGCTGCGGCGCCACGAGGATCGCCTCGAAGGGCGGTTCACCGCACGGTGGGCGTCATTCATGGCCATGCGCCACCACGCTGACCAGCACACCCCGATGCCCCGCGTGGACCCCGGCGAGAGCCACGATCGGCGGTACTGCACAGAGGTCCCGACCCAGCCGTGGCGGGAAGCCCCGGTGGTGTGGTTCCTCGCGCAGCTGCACCTTCCCCGCGGTGTGATCTACGGCGCAGTACTCGATCCCGACACCCGCCAGCCCACGGCCGCGACGATGACCGCACCGGACGGATCTTGGGCGAAGATCGACCTCACCGACCGCACGGTCACCGAGGCCGGGGGCACGCCGCTGTGGGAGCCGGTCGAGTGGGCTTACCAGCTGTGGCTCAACGTCGACCGCCCCGGCTGGGGCCGCCTGGGCCTGACCGTGGACCCAGACGGGCGAAACCAGGTCTGGATCGACAAACCTGAGGGTTCGTTCGTGCACTCACTCGGCAGTCCGCCCTGTACGTCCGCTACGGAATCCCGCACTCCTGGCGCATCAAACTCGACCCGCCACTGGTGTGGTCCGGTGACGTGATGACAGTCAACGTGTCGGTGGGCTTGCTACGAGTTGACCAGCAGTTCGGACGGACGCACAGTTGGCCACTGCGTCCCCGCGGTCGACCAGCTCAGCGATCCACTCCGGCCCTGGCGTCCTGATCCCCGCACCGTGCAGCGCGAAGCGCGCAAACGCCAGCGCCCGGGACAGCGCTGCACCCGCGTCGTCGGCTTGGACCGACACGCAGAAGTCGACAGTGCCGGCGACGAGGTCGGCCCCGACGTCAGCGTCCACGTCACCCGGCTCGGCGATCAGTGCTTCCATGATGACGTCGACTTGGGCATCCAGCTCCTCGGACGGGGCGCCTTGACAGCACAGCTCCACGTAGAACCACCGGCTCACGGTTCTTCCTCCCAGCACCCGGACCTCGTGAGCCATCCTCGCAGGTTCAGCGCGCTCACCCGTCTCCCCTTTCGGCGCCGATGAGCAACACCGTGGCAACACGGCCCGACAATTCCGGCTGCCAGCGACGGACCTCGCCTGACCCACACGGCTACGTGTGATGCAATTCCGTGCTCTCCATCCGCGGAGTCCGGTATCCGCCAGACTGCGAGGACGCGTCGGAGCACCCTCGGAGGCGGAGGTGCGCGACCACCAGGAGGGAATCTCCATGAGCACCGCGAAGACGGTCACCCACGCGGCTGCGGATGATGCGGCCGCGATACCTGGCCTGGACGCCCTCGACTGGCCCGAGCTCGGCCGCCGGCTCGACGAGGACGGCTTCGTGATGACCCCGCGGCTGCTCTCCCGCGAGCAGTGCACCGAGGTGAGCGCCATGTTCGACGACGATCAGCGCTTCCGCAGCACCGTGGTGATGGCCCGGCATGCTTTCGGCGAGGGCAGCTACCGCTATTTCGCCGACCCGCTCCCCCCGATCGTGCAGACCCTGCGCACCGCGCTGTACCCGCCACTCGCGAAGATCGCGAACGACTGGGCCGGGCGCCTCGGCGAGCGCCCATTCCCCGGGACACTCCACGGGCTGCTCGACGAGTGCGCCGGGATCGGCCAGCACAAGCCGACCCCACTGGTGCTGCGTTACGGCCCCACCGGCTACAACTGCCTGCACCAGGACGTCTACGGCGACCTCACCTTCCCGTTGCAGCTGCTGGTCATGCTCAGCCGCCCGGACGAGGACTTCACCGGCGGGGAGAGCGTGTTCGTCGAACAACGCCCACGCCAGCAGTCCCGCCCGATGGTCGCCCGCCCCACCCAGGGCCGAGCGGTGATCTTCCCCGTCCGGCATCGGCCCAAGCGAGGCGCCCGCGGCTACCACCGCGTGCAGCTGCGCCACGGCGTGAGCGCCGTGCACAGTGGCGAACGCACCGTGCTCGGCATCATCTTCCACAACGCTCGCTGACCGCACGCGACCCCAGCAGAACGCCGATGTCCGAGCTGATCCCACGCGAGCGCCGCACTCTCGCACCGGGCGCGGTCCACGTCCCCGGCTGGCTCACTCTCGACCAACAACGCGAACTCGTCACCGCCTGCCGCGAGTGGGCCGCCGAAGGACCCGGTATCCGGGCCGCGGCGCTGCCCCGCGGCGCCCGGATGACGGTGCAGACGGTGTGCCTGGGCTGGCACTGGTACCCCTACCGTTACTCCCGGACCCGCGACGACCAGGACGGATCACCGGTCGCCCAGTTCCCCGGCTGGCTCGGTGACCTCGGGCGCCGTGCCGTTGCCGACGCCTACCTCGACACCGGACGGGCCAGGGACTACGCCCCCGATGTCGCTCTGATCAACTATTATGACCGCGAAGCCAGGCTCGGCCTGCACCGCGACAGCGACGAGAAAGCCCTCGAACCGGTCGTGTCGCTCTCCCTTGGCACGGCCTGCGTGTTTCGCTTCGGCAACACCGAGAACCGCGGCAGGCCGTGGACCGACATCGCGCTGCACTCCGGGGACCTGCTCGTCTTCGGCGACGACAGCAGACTGGCGTATCACGGCGTCCCGAAACTGCTGCCCGACATCGAGGTACCCGACATCGGGCTGGGCCGAGGCCGGCTCAACTTCACCCTGCGGGTGTCCGGGCTCTCCGATGCCGAGCCCGCTGGCAACCACTCCGAGTATGTATAACGTTCGCTATACTCACTGGCGTGAGCAAGCGCGACGATGTCCTTGCAGCCGCTGAGCAGCTGTTCTACGCCGACGGGTTCCACGCCACGTCGATCGACGGGGTGACAGCCGCGGCAGGTGTCACC
>DASXOV010000011.1:0-2562 GCA_036494005.1 Pseudonocardiaceae bacterium
TCCGGCGCGATGATCAGCTTCCGAGCGCGCCACGAAGCCCCGTCTTCACCAGCAAGGCGTGTAACTGCACCGAGAGAGCGGCCAGTTCCCGCACCACCTCGTCGGCCCGCTCCCTGGCGTCGGGGTCGCGCTGACGCGTCATCGGGGTCACGATCTGGACCAGCAGACCCACCTCGCGGTCCGCCGAGGCGCGGAAGGCGCGCAGGTGACGGGGCTCCAGCCCGAAGTCGGTCATGGCGCGGGCGGTGCGGGCCACCTGCACGGCGTCGGTGTCGTAGAAGCCGGCCGGGCCGGGCCGGATCAGCCCGAACTGCTCGAGCTCGGCCAGCACCGTGGTCGTGATCCCGGCCGCGGCGAGCAGTTCCTCCTGGGTGAGCCGTACCGCGTCGTGGATCACGAAGTCCTCCAGCGAAGCCGCGCCCGCCGGTACCGGATCGGCCACTCCGACGAGGGTGCGCGGCGGACGGGGCCCGCGCCCGCCCGCCGATCCGTGCTCACCCCGGTCCATCGCCTCGAGGTGCTCCTTGATCACCTTGAGCGGCAGGTAGTGGTCCCGCTGGGCGGCCAGCACGTAGCGCAGCCGCTCCACGTCCGCCGGAGAGAACTGCCGATAGCCCGCCGCGGTGCGCTCCGGGCAGACCAGCCCCTCGGACTCCAGGAACCTGATCTTGGAAATGGTGACGTCCGGAAAGTCGGCCCGGAGCTGGGTCAGCACCGTTCCGATGCTCGAGCCCCGCCGGTGCGGCGAACGATCCGCTACGGTCACCGCAACCCCTGGTCAGCTCCTCGGTCCCCGGCACGCGGACCGGTGAGGAACACCAGCCGGAACTTGCCGATCTGCACCTCGTCGCCGTTGGCGAGCACCGCGGTGTCCACCGGCTCGCGGTTGACGTAGGTGCCGTTGAGGCTGCCCACGTCCACGACGACGAACTCGCCTCCCTCACGGCGGAACTCCGCGTGCCGACGGGAGACCGTGACGTCGTCGAGGAAGATGTCGCTTTCCGGGTGCCGTCCCGCGCTGGTGGTGCTCTGGTCGAGCAGGAACCGGGACCCCGCGTTGGGGCCGCGCTTGACCACCAGCAGGGCGGACCCCGCAGGCAGCGCGTCGACACCGCTGACGGGTGACTCCGCCGCCTCGGGAGCTTCCGGCTCGGAGAGGAAGTCGGCTCGGAATGTCGAGGTCTGCTCCGGGCCCCGCTCCGGTGGGACGCCGGGCCCGTAGTTCGTGCTCACCTGGACTCTCCTTCGGAGAATGGTCGCGGCTGATCAGCCCACAACCTACAGTGCCACCAGCGGCTGTCGCGGGCGGAGGGGCCCGCCGAATTGGCCACGAGATCAACCGATCGCGCCACAGCTGGGTCAGTCCTGGCCGGTGAGCTTCTGGTAGTCCTCGGCGTCGAGCAGCGAATCCAGCTCGGTCGCGTCGGCCAACCTGATCTCGATCATCCAGCCTTCACCGTACGGGTCGGAGTTCACCAGCTCAGGGCTGGCCTCCAGGGCGTCGTTGCAGGCGACGACCTCGCCGGTGAGCGGCGCGAACACGTCCGACACGCTCTTGGTCGACTCCACCTCGCCGATCGGGCTGCCGGGCGACACGGACTCGCCGACCTGCGGAAGCTGCACGTGGACCACGTCGCCGAGCTGGGACTGCGCGTAGTCGGTGATGCCCACCCGCACGGCGTCGTCCCCACGGGACGAGACCCATTCATGCTCCTGGGTGTAGCGCAGCTCCTCGGGGACCACCGTGCTCCTCCCTCAGCGGACCGGGTCACCCGGCCCGATGTGCTCGGCGCAGGCCGGGTCAGCCCGGCGCGGCGCCTATTTGGCCGGGCGAGCGTATTGGGGCTCAGGCACCGATCGCAAGGCGGTGATCTGCAGTGTCGGGGCCTGGCGCAGGAACACCTGACCGCCGCCGCGGCGGACCGTGTCGACCACTCCCCCGGGGATGTTGAGCGCCGCGGCCAGCGTCGGCGGGTCGCCCACCGCGAGCACCCGAACCTGCTCGTCCAGCGGCTTGCCGTCCACCAGCACCGCGCCCTGCGCGCCGGTGAACGACGAGTTGACGCCGATGCGCACCGGGCCCACCTGGATGGCTTCCGCGCCCGCCCCGCGCAGCTCCTGTAGCACGTCGAGCATCGTGTCGGGGGTGAGCCGTCCGGCCGGGTCGCTGATGTCGAGTTCCAGGCCGGGACCGCGCACCGGGACGGTGCCCGCGAGCACCGCGAGGGTGCCCGCCCTGCGCCGCGCCTCGTCCAGCGCGGCCGCGGAGGTGTCCCCGTTGGCCTGCAGCCGGTGCAGCGCCTGGTCGGCCTGGGTGATCTCCCGGCGCAGCGCGGCCTCCCGCTGCTGCAGCCCGTCGAGGAGCACGACCAGGTCCTGTGGCCGCTGTTCGGCGAGGGTGTCCCCGGACCGGGTGTGCCGGACCTGGGTGGCGATGCCGAGCCCGAGGGCCAGGCACAGCACCGCGATCAGGGCGCCGGAGAGGGTGCGGAAGCGGCGCGAGGGCTGCTCGGCGGAACCGGCAGCCGTCTCGGCGGGTTCGGCAGCATCGCCGGGCTCGGC
>DASXOV010000012.1:0-3633 GCA_036494005.1 Pseudonocardiaceae bacterium
TCGTCCGGCGGCCGGTAGCGCGCAGCTCGAGACCGAGATTCGTGTTGATGTCGACGTTGTCCGTCGCCGCCTCGGGGGCATGATTGACCGGATTGCTTCAGGCAACCCGAACCGGCCGTATGTGTGGGCGTATTCCGCGAAGCTAGTGCCGCGTCAGGCAACGTTCGCCTTGTCGATGACGGCTCGCAGCTGGTGGTCGTTGGCGTTGCGGTTTCGCCAGATGATGTAGCGGCGGATCATGCTGGCTTGTTGCTTGTGGCTGGCGTGGTCGGTGCCATCGAGGGTGAAGTAGCGCAGGGCGGTGAACTGCGCCTCGATGCGGTTGAGCCAGGAGGAGTTGGTCGGCGTGTAGGCGATCTCGACGTTGTTCGACGCCGCCCAGTCCGCGACGCGACGGCACTTGTTTGTCGTCAGGTGCGGGGAAAAGTTGTCGCAGACGATCGCGATTCGCGTTCGCGGCGGGTAGAGCCCGCGCAGGTAGCGGCAGAATTCCAGGAACTTGGAGCGGTTCTTGGTCGGCTTGATGTGTCCATAGAGTTGGTCGGTGCTCAGGTCGTAGGCGGCGAACAGGTGCCGGACTCCGCCGTAGCGGTTGTAGGTGGCGCGGCGTCGGGAACGCGGTTCGCGGCCGGGAACCTTGTGCGTGCCGCCGCGGTCAGCCCACTGCCGGCCAGGGTGCGGTTGCAGGTTGAGCGGCCCACACTCGTCAAGGCAGATCACGATGGCGGGGTCATCCACCTCGGGTGTGACCTCGCCGTCGGCGATCGCATACAGGTGCTCGACGCGAGCCTTCTTCGTCGTGTAGTCGGGATCGCGGGAGGTCTTCCAGGTCTTTATGCGTTGAAAGCTGACGCCTTCCTCGCGGAGCAGGATGCGGAGCCCCTCGTGGCTGATGTCGTCGACCACCCCCTCCGCGACCAGGAAGTCGGCCAACTTGGTCAGACTCCAGGTGGAAAAGGGCAGGTCGTGCTCGACAGGCTTGGACTTGGCGATTTTCTTGATCTCGCGCCGCTCGAGCAGGGTAAAAGTCTTGGGTCGTCCGCCCCGGTACTTCGGGTACAGCGAGTCGAATCCGTCGGCGTTGAAGTTATGGATCACATCGCGGACACGGTCGTGGCTGGTGAAGCTCACTTCCGCGATCTTCGCCACGGTCATACCCTGGGCGGACAGCAACACCATCTGGGCTCGCCGCCAGGTCACCACCGAACCGGTACCCCTGCGCACGATCCGCAGCAGGCGATGGCCCTCATCGGCATCGATTTCCCGTACGCGTACTCGCTCTGCCACTCCGACAGAGTCCCGATCATCGCTCAGCTAGCCCACAACCGAGACGGCGCGCCGTACAACGAACCACGACCGGGCGAACGTTTCCTGCCACGGCACTAGCCCGGGTTCCGCGGCTAACGTGTGATCTGGTGCATGGTCACGGGTGTTGCCGCAGGTCAGCGTGGTGGAGCCTGGCCTGGCTGGCGAAAATCCCTAGTAACACGACTTGGCCGTGTCTAGTGTTCTGAGCTGCTGGTTATCGTGTAGGGTCTGGTGGCGTGTTCGTGCGTACGTCGACCCGGCGGAACCGGGACGGGTCGAAGGTGTCGTATCTGCAGTTGGCGCACAACGAGTGGGACCCGGCCGCGAAGACCGCGCGGACGAAGGTGCTGTACTCGTTCGGCCGGGCCGATCAGCTCGACCGGGCCGCGATCGAACGCCTGATCACCGCCCTGACCCGGGTCGTGGGTGTCGAAGCCAGCTCGACGGGACCGGATCGGGCCCGCGCGGGCGGGTTGCCAGGGCTGGAGTTCGTCGAGTCCCGCCCGCTGGGCGGAGCCTGGCTACTCGATGGCCTGTGGCACCGGCTGGGGATCGACACCCTCCCGCGCCGCCTCGCGGCCGGCACGCGGCGGGACCCGGTGGTGGAGCGGGTGCTGTTCGCGCTGGTCGCCAACCGGGCGTTGGCGCCGTCCTCGAAGCTGGCCGCCACCAGCTGGGTGGCTCATGACGTGCACGTTCCCGGTCTCGACACGGTGTCCGACGACGCCTGCTACCGGGCCATGGACTGGCTGATCGCGGTCGAGGAGCAGCTCGCGCGGGGGGTGTTCGACGAGGTCGCGGACCTGCTCAACCTCGAAGTGGATCTGATCTTCTTCGACACCACCTCCACCTACTTCGAGACCGAGGACTCCGAGGTCGCCGTCTGGCGCGACGAACACGGCCGCCGTGTCGAGGATGTCGACGCCGCTGAGCAGGCCGACGATGGGCAGCCGCCGGCGGGAGCGACGGGCCAGGCCGGGTTCCGCGCGCATGGCAAGTCGAAAGACTCCCGCGACGACCTGCCCCAGGTCGTGGTCGGGATGGCTGTGACCCGCGACGGGATCCCGGTGCGGGTGTGGTGCTGGCCGGGCAACACCTCCGACTCCCCGCTGATCCGACAGGTCAAGGACGAGCTGCGGGACTGGACCCTGGGCAAGGTCATCTGGGTGGCCGATCGCGGGTTCACCTCCAAGGAGAACCGGCGCCACCTGATGGCCGGCGGTGGGGGCTACATCCTGGGCGAGAAGCTGCGCTCCGGCTCACCCGAGGCCACCGCCGCGCTGTCCCGCCAGGGCCGCTACCAGGACGTGGCCGCGAACCCGCGGGTCAAGGAGGTGAAGATCTCCGAGCACGAGCGGTTCGTGGTCTGCCACAACCCCGAGGCCGCCGACCGCGACGCCGCCGTACGCGCCAACCTGGTCGAACGGCTCGAAGCGATGATCGAGAAATCGGATCGGTTGTCGCCGACGAAACGGGCCGAGCTGCGCGGGGTGATCTCCACCAAGCCCGGACTAAACCAGGACTAAACCGGTTCCTGCGCGTCACCCCCGGCGGGCTGCTGCGCGTGCACGCCGCGAAGGTGACCGCGGACGCGAAGCTGGACGGGAAGTACCTGCTGCGCACCGCCGATCCGCACCTGTCGACCGAGGACATCGCGCTGGGCTACAAGCAGCTACTGCAGGTCGAACGCGGCTGGCGGGACATGAAACAGGTCCTGGACCTGCGACCGGTCTACCACCGGCTCGAGGACCGCATCCGCGCGCACGTGCTGCTCTGCTGGCTCGCGCTGCTACTGGCCCGCATCGTCGAGACCCGCGCCAGCACCCCCGAGCAGACCACCACCTGGCCCCGCGCCCGCGACCAGCTGCAACGCCTGCACGTGGGCACCTTCACCGGCCCGGCCGGGCTGTTCCGCCAGACCACCCCACCCAGCACTGAGGCCCGACAGCTACACCAGGTCCTCGACATCGCACTGCCACCACGGATCCTCGCCCTCGACCCCGACCTCGCCGCAACGCGCTGACCAGGAACAACACCCGCGCCTAGTGACACGACATGTCACCAGGCCAACACCCGTTTCCCCAGCTCAGCCCTCATATTTGGGCACTGTCACCGGACAACAGCTGCGGAACCCGGGTCAGGGCGACGTTCTTGGTTGGACCCGCTTGATGTGGCCGCGGAGGTTGTCTCACGTCGACTCGGGATCATGCGGAAGGGCAGCATGGTGGCGCAGAACGCCGCCACTGATCAAGTGGTTGTGCCCTGCGGCCCGCGGACCGCAGCGGCTGGCGGAGAGACACTCGGGTACCGCGTCCATCAACGCGG
>DASXOV010000013.1:0-2320 GCA_036494005.1 Pseudonocardiaceae bacterium
ACGAGCTGGATACCCCGGCAGTGATCGTCGACGTGAATCCAGTCGCGGACGTTGCCGCCGTCGCCGTAGAGCGGCACCTTAAGCCCGTCCAGCAGGTTGGTCACGAAGAGCGGGATGATCTTCTCCGGGAACTGGTAGGGGCCGTAGTTGTTGCAGCACCGCGTGATGCTGACGTTCAGCCCGTGGGTCCGGGCGTAGGCCCGGGCCATCAGGTCGCCGCCGGCCTTGGCGGCTGAGTACGGGGAGTTCGGCGCGAGCGGGGCATCCTCGGTCCATGAGCCCTCAGCGATGCTGCCGTAGACCTCATCGGTGGAGACCTGGACCACCCGGCTCACCCCCGCGTCGAGGCAGGCCTGCAGCAGAACCTGCACACCCACCACGTTCGCGGCGACGAAATCGGAGGCGCCGTCGATGGACCGGTCCACATGCGTCTCGGCGGCGAAGTTGAGCACCGCGTCGTGCCCGGGGAGCAGCGACGCGAGCAGCGTGACGTCGCAGATGTCGCCCTGGACGAAGCGCAGCCGCGGGTTCCCGGCGACCGGATCCAGGTTGGCCAGGTTGCCCGCATAGGTGAGCTTGTCCAGGACCGTGACCCCGGCTTGCTCGTAGCCGGGATAACCGCCGGCGAGCATGGTGCGGACGTAGTGCGAGCCGATGAATCCGGCCCCGCCGGTTACCAGGATCCTCATGAGCTGATCTGCACCTTGCTGTGATCGCCGAGAATGAGTCGGTGGGCCTTGGGCACCCGCGGCGCGGGCGTGACCTCCACGTCGCGCCCGATAATAGACGCCTCGATCCGCCGGACCCCGCTGATGGACGCGCCCCGCAGCACGATGGAGTATTCGATCTCGCTGTCGGTGATCGTGCAATCCTCCGCCACCGAAGTGAACGGGCCGAGGTAGGAATCGGCCACCCGGGTCCGCGCGCCGACGATGACCGGGCCGACGATGCGGGACGCGCTCACCTCGGCGCCCTCCTCGATCACCACCCGGCCGATCAGTTCGCAGCCCGGGTGGACGACACCGCGCCGGGCCGGCTCCGCCGTTTCCAGTACCAGCCGGTTGACTTCGAGCATGTCCGCGACGTTCCCGGTGTCTTTCCAGTATCCGGAGATCGTGGTGGACGCGACCTTCCGGCCGTCGTCGATGAGCCACTGGATGGCCTCGGTGATCTCCAGTTCGCCCCGCGGCGAGGGCTTCAGACTGCGCACCGCCTGGTGCACGCAGGCGGTGAACATGTACACGCCGACCAGGGCGAGGTCACTCTTGGGCTGCTTCGGTTTTTCCTCCAGCCCGATGACCCGTCCCGTCTCGTCGAGCTCGGCGACACCGAACTCGCGCGGGTCGGGGACCTGGGTGAGCATGATCTGAGCATCCGGACGGGTGGCCCGGAACCCATCCACCAGCGGGGAAATCCCGCCCACGATGAAGTTGTCCCCGAGGTACATGACGAAGTCGTCGTCGCCCAGGAAGGTCTGGGCGATCAGCACCGCGTGGGCCAGTCCCAGCGGGGCCTCCTGGCGGAGATAGGTCACGTTCAGCCCGAATGCGGAGCCATCTCCCACCGCCTCCTGGATCGCGGGCGCGGTGTCGCCGACGACCACCCCCACGTCGGTGATGCCGGCGTCCCGGATCGCCTCCAGGCCGTAGAACAGCACGGGTTTGTTGGCTACGGGAAGTAGTTGCTTGGCCGAGGTATGCGTGATCGGCCGCAGCCGCGTTCCCGCGCCCCCCGACAGGACCAGGGCTTTCATGCAGCGAAACTAGCGTCCCCAGGCGTGGGGAACCACCTGAGCCGGAAAAAAACCGGTTCGTCCACCCAGTGACGCCCGGTGTTCATTCAGGGCCGGCCGCGCCGGGAGCCTCACCGTGGAAGGAATTCTGGGCCGCCGCGAGGCCGGTGCTGAGCAAGGCTTGCACGGCATCCGCACTCCGGTCGATCAGGAACGGCAGTTCCTTGCGCTCGGCGGCGCTGAAATCGCGCAGCACGAACGCGGCCGGATCCATCCGGCCGGGGGGGCGGCCGATGCCGAGCCGTACCCGGTAATAGTCCCGGGTGCCCAGCGCCGAGGTCACCGAGCGGAGCCCGTTGTGCCCGTTGTCTCCGCCGCCCAGCTTGAGCCTGATCGTGTCGAACGGCAGATCCAGCTCGTCGTGGATGATGACGATATGGTCCGGGTCCAGGTGGTAGTAGCCCCGGAGTCCCGCAACCGGGCCGCCGGACTCGTTCATGTAGGTCAGCGGCTTAGCCACGGTGACCGGCGTCCCGTCGAGACGGCCTTCGGCGATGCTGGACCGGAATCTGCCCGGCTTGAACCGGC
>DASXOV010000014.1:0-3298 GCA_036494005.1 Pseudonocardiaceae bacterium
GGGCGTGTGTTCGCGATGCCCTGGTGTGGGCGGTGTCCGTTGTTGCGACGCGAAGTCGCACGTTGTGAGTGAGCTCGTGAAGGAGGCTCGACGTATGTCGAAGACGTAGCTCCGGGTTGGTGTTCGACCTTGTCCCCACCGTGGCGTGCGTGGCCGGTTCCGGATCGGTCGGGTGCGAAGCCCGCGGGAAAGCCCAAGGACCGTCGTCCCAGCCATGGCGGTCACAGGTGAGGGGAAGGACCGGTATGGGGCGACTATCAGGGAACTCTTGCTGATGCCTCGTTACACCGACATCCCGGGCTGGGACGTAGGCCGGGATGGCAGGGATCGGCCGTTGTGAGACGGCAGGCGGCGGCCACGGACAACGCGATGGCCGGCAGAACACCGTCATCCCCGGGGTAAAGAGAGCGCCCGGCCCGGTCCGGGTCTCACGCGTGTGGAACGTGGTAAACCCGCGTCTGGGTCCACGCCGCGTGTGCAGGTAGGCGTGCGCGGTGGTGGTAGGCCGAGAGTAATCGGGGCGGAATTCCCGGCGGGACAGGGTGCCCAAGAAGCGAATGCCGGTGGTCGAAAGACAACGGGAAACCGACGACCGCGTGACCAGGTCCTTCTCCTGGATGGTGGTTGGATAACCGGCCGGATACCAGGCCTTGCGCCTGGGGCCCTGGATGGGGTGCTGACGTGGGCAGGTGAGCCTCTGACGACGAAGCGGACGTGGATGTCGGAACCGAAGGGCATGTTGGACACCTCGGTGAACGGACCGGAGGACCCGCCTGGTGTGTTCGACGGGGACGCCTGGCAGCAGGTGGACTGGCGGATGCATGAGCAGCGGGTACGGCGGCTGCGGCGCAGGATCTTCAAGGCGGTACGGGACGGGGACCTGGCGAAGGTCAGGAACCTGCAGAAACTCATGCTGCGGAGCTGGTCGAACACGCTGATCAGCGTGCGGCAAGTGACGCAGCGCAACACGGGTCGTGCGACCGCGGGGATTGACGGGCGGGTCGCGTTGACCGCCCAGGCTCGGGCTGAGGTGGCGGTGCAGGTGCACACCACCCGCAGTTCGTGGCGGCCCGTCGCGGTCAAGCGGGTGTATATCCCGAAAGCTCATGACAAGACCAGGACGAGGCCGCTCGGCATCCCAGTGATCATGGACAGGTGCCACCAGGCACGGGTCCGTCAGGCGCTGGAGCCGGAGTGGGAGGCCCGGTTCGAGGCCCGATCGTACGGGTTCCGGCCGGGTCGCGGCTGTCACGACGCGATCGAGTCGCTGTTCAACACCCTGGCCGGTGGCGGCACACGGGTGTGGATTCTCGACGCGGACCTGGCCGGCGCGTTGGATGCATCGTCACACTGCTCCTTCCGTTCATTGTCATGATCAGAATAGGGTGTTGGTGGGGCTGGGAACGTTGATACGTAAGCCTTTGCGGCGTCCGGTGCGGACGTGGACGGCTTGCAGCTCGCCGCGCTTGACACGTTGCATGATGGTCTGGCGGGACACGCCGAGGGCGAGGGTGGCCTCGAGCATGGCGAGCCAGCCTTCGGGGGCGTCGTCGACGAACAGGGCGCGTAGCTGGTCGGTCATGCGGATGCGCCAGGGCGCGCCGGGGGTGACCTGTTCACCGGCGATGAACCCGTCACCCAGCCAGCGGTGCAGGGTTGAGGGTGCGATGCCGAGTTCGGTAGCGGCGTCGGCCACGGTGAGGACTGGTCCTTCCTGGGGTTGGTCGTCTGGTTGGTGGCAGTCGATTTTCCAGTAGTGGCGTAGGCCTTGGACTCTAGCGGCGGTGTATGACAGTCCTCGGGGTGTGCGGCGGCCTTGCCGGTTGAGGATGCCGGCGATGACCGCGTCGGGGTAGTGCACGGCCAGGCGCCGTACGAGGTCGACGGTGTCTTCGTCGGTGCGGATCGTGGGTTGTCGGCGTTTGAGGGGCACGGTCAGGTCGCTGATCGCGCCGCCTTTCCAGCGCAGGATGAGGTTGGCCTGGTTGTGTTCGGCGTCGCGGTGCAGGGTGATGTTGACTTCGTCGAGCAGGGTGTGCAGGAGTTGCTTGCGGTCGCGGTCGGTGGTGGTGGGCGCGGTCCAGACCTGGTCCAAGTCGTTGCCGAGGGCCAGGATCGCGTCGCGTTCGGCGTCAGACAGTGTGGTGGGCCGGGCGGTTTCGCGGCGGGCCAGTTCGGCTTCGGCGTCGGCTTGGTCGCGGAGTGCTTGTTCCCACGCGGTTTCCAGGCCGCGGGCCACGAGCCGGTTGTCGGGGTCGACGGCCTGGTAGCGGCGTTCGGCCTTGGCCGCGGCGTAGCGGGCGCGTTCGACTTCGCGTCGCCACTGGGCCAGGGCGGCGTCGTGGCCGTCCTCCAGCTGCTGGGCGGCGGCCAGCGCGGCCTGCAACGCCGCTGGGGCGAGGGTGGCCAGGAAGACCTCGGCCACCGCCTGCCCGATGGCCAGGCCACCGACGCGCATGTGGAACACGCCGCGGCCGTTGACCAGCCCACCGGCGGTGCAGTAGTAGCCGGGGGTGGCCTTGGTCGGGCCCTCGTAGAAGACGGCCAGTTTCCGGCCGCAGACCCCGCAGGTGGCCAGTCCCTGCAGCCAGGCGCAGCCTTCCCGCACCGCGCCGGTGCCCGGCTGGTGGGCCATCGGGCGGGTGTTCGTGGCGATCGCGGCCTGGTTGGCCTGGTAGGTGTCCCAGTCGAGGTATCCCGGGTGGTGATCTTTGATGAGGACCTCCCACTGGTCTTGCGGCAGTTTGCGGCGCCGCGTGTGCATCGCGCCGTCTTCACCGAGGTAGCGCTGGTACTTGGTCTTGCCGAACACGTACGCCCCGGCGTAGGCGGGGTGGGTGAGCACCTTGTGCACCGCGTGGTAGGTCGGCTCCACCCACCGGATCGGTTCGGTGAAGCTGTCGAACCTGTTCTTGGGTAACGGGAACTTCAACCCGTGCTCGCGTAGCCACAGCCACACCCCACGCGCCGACCCACATGCGGTGAACTGTTCGAAGATGGCCGCGATCACCCCGCGGACGGCCTCGTCGGGGTGCAGCAGGATCTCCCCGTCGGCCTCGCCCCAGACCAGCCCGACCGGCAACTCCTTACGCAGTTGCCCACGGGCGGCCTTGTTGCGGATCCCGCCGTCCAGCCGGGCACGCAGGATGTGGATCTCAGCTTCCGACATGGTCCCCTTCATACCCAACACGAGGCGGTCGTTGAACAACGCCGGGTGGTAGACCCCGTCGGCGTCGGCGATCAGCGTGTCGGTCACCCCGGCCAGGTCCAGCAGCCGGTACCAATCAGCATTATTTCT
>DASXOV010000015.1:0-13270 GCA_036494005.1 Pseudonocardiaceae bacterium
CGGCGGCGGAGTCGTTCGCCGAGGTAGAGCACGCCGCCGTTGGCGAGGAGGAAGGCCGCGGCGGGGATGGGGCGGCCGAGGGTGGTGCGGAACAGGTGTTCCAGGGCCAGGCCGGAGATCCCGACGGGGATGGTGGCGACAATGATCAGCCAGGCGAGTCGCTCGGCAGGGGTGTGGACGCGGCGGTAGCGCAGCGAGGTGACCAGACCGCCGAGGATGCGCAACCAGTCGCGCCGGAAGAACACCAACAACGCCGCCGCGGTCGCCACGTGCAGCCCGACGATGAACGCCAGGTAGGGCGATTCGGGTGCGGACACGTCCAGATCCTGCGCCCATCGCCCGCCGACCAGGGCGGGAATCAACACGGAGTCGCCGAGGCTGGAGACCGGGAACAGTTCGGTGACGCCTTGGAAGGCGCCGACCACGATGGCTTCGAGATAGGTCAGCCGGCTCACGATGGGGTGCCCCCTTTGGTCAGGGGTGTAGTGGTGACCGGGGCGAGGCGGTCAAGGGTAGCTGGCGCAGGGTGGACCGGTTCGGCGTCGGAACCGGACTGAGCCAGGTCGCGGAGCAGTTCCCGGGTCGGCGCACCCTCGTACCGCAGGCCTGGTTGTAGGTGTTCGTGTTTCATGATCACGCTGTGTGGTGCGACGACCGCGTGCGCGCCGATGTCTGCCCCGTACAGCGGGACGGTGGCGACCCCGAGAGTGCACTGGGCACCTACCCGGATGTGGCCGATCTTCAGGACGCGATCCTCGAACGTGTGGGCCTGGAACATGGCGCTGACCGTGGCACCGTCGCCGATGTCGAGCATGTCGGGGTCGACGACCTGGGCGAATCCGTCGCCGAGCACGACCCGTCTGCCGATCTTCATGCCCATCCGCCGGAGGTAGACCGGCAGCAGCAGCGTGCCTTCCAACCAGGACAGCGGACCACTGGCGATGACGCCCCACGCGACGTACAGAAAGTCCCAACGGCTGCACCAGCAGGACCACAGCGGATGAGTACCGTCGCGTACCCGGCCCAGTAGTGCCCATTTCAGGCCGAGCACGAACAGGAACAGAGAGAGCACGGTCGCCAGGCTGACCGCGGGTGCTCCGAACACCAGTAACGCGCCGAGGGGCATGGCTGCGGCTGCGTGGCTGACTCCGGATGTCCAGAGCAGCACGCTCAGCATCGGGACGACCGGCAGGGCGAACCGGAGCCATTCCCAGAAGACCCGGGTGGCGACGCGGACGAACGACGGGTCGTGGGTGAGGGCCCGGTCGGCGGTCACGATCTCCCGGCGGGGCAACTCGAAGGGAGGTTGGCCGAACCACGAACTACCGGGCCGTACGACGCGATCATCTGCGACGGTGGATATTCCGATCAGAATATCCCGGGGTAGTCGCTGTCCGGCTGCCACCACCACGTGGTTGCCCAGGAAGGTGTTCTCGTCCAGGAGAACGTGCTCCAGAATCACCGTGCCCCGCTGTATCCGGGGTCCCCCCAGATAGATGCCGTCCGCGAAGAAGGTGCCAGGGTTGATCCGGACCAGTTCGGGCACGACATCGATGATCGTGCTGATTTCGCAGTCGCGTCCCACCCGCATACCGGCCGCGCGGAGCCACCCCGGCCAGAAGAGGCCACCACTGAGCCAGGTGCCGGCGGAGGTCACCAGCCCGCTCTTCAGCCACACCCTGATATAGCTGGTGCTCCACCTGCTGATGACGCCGGGCGACACGGTGCCCAGCAGCCTGGCTGCCACCGCTTCGAGCGCGACCGTGCAGACCAGCATCAGGCAGGTGGTCGTGCCGATGGTCAGGAGTAGCGGCAGGTTCGCGGTCGGCCGGGCCAGGGCCGAGAGCAGCGAGTCGCAGGTGAGATCGAACCGTGCGGCGATCAGGACGAATACCAGAGTGGAGGGCAGCGTCAGCACCCATCGGAGGAGGTTCTGGCTGAGGATCATCGCCACGCCGTGTGCCAGCGGTGGCAGGCATCGTCCGGCGTCGCTCAGCACAGGAGGTTTCGGAGCCGTTCCGGCGGGCTGGGCCGGTACCCCGTCCCATCTCTCGCCGTCCGGGATGGCACCGCCGGGCGGCAGGGACGACAGCGCGGCCAGCCATGCATGTCGCCCTACCTGGGTGTGTGGTCCAACCCCCGCGCGCACGTCGAGGCCGGCGCCGTCGGCCAGCGTGACCGGGCCCAGCACCACCTGGCCCCGCTCGAGCCGGACCAGGCCGATCGAAGCGTCCTGGCTGATCGTGACGTCGTCGCCGATGTGCAGCAGGTCCCATCCGCCCTGGAGGAGGTCGACTCCTCGATGGATGTGGACCCGGCTGCCGATCCGTGCGCCGAGCGCGCGCAGCGCCATGCACTGGAATTCGGTTCCCGCGATGGTTCCCCACGGGATGAGCCGCATGAATTGCCGCACGATCCACATCCGGACATGGCCGGCGCTCCACACCGGGACCCGGCCCGGCATGTACCGGCCGATCAGGACCTTCTTGGCCCGGACGGCGATCGCGATCGACAGCGGAGTGAGGACCACGTTTGCCCCGGTCAGCAGGAGCGGAGCGAGCACGATGAGGGTGACGAGGCCGATCCGGTGCGACAGCCAGGGCAGGAGCCGGAAGACGACCACATAGGCTGATGCCGATGCGACCAGCAACTCCAGTGACAGCCACGCCGATTGTGTGACGGTCACCAAGGCGGCGTTGCCGGCGGGTTCTTCCGACGGTGTGGTGGCGGGTTCGGCCCGGCGCGGGGTCGCTCTGCGGGCCAGTTGCTCGACCGTTCGCGCCTCGTACAGGTCGCGGACAGTGAGTGATGAGGTACTCGGATCAGAGCGAAGCTCTGTGACGAGCAGCGCGGCGTTCAGCGAGCTTCCGCCCAGATCGTGGAAGAAGTCATCGCGCACGGAGGGTGTGTCCGGCAGGCCGAGTACCCGGCGCACCGCCTCCGCGATGCGTCTCGTGATCGGATCGGGTGGCTGCGCCGGGGCCGGTCCGGGTCGGCGCTTCCCGGTGGACAGCCTGGGCAGATCGCTGCGGCGCACTTTGCCGCTCGTGTTCCTGGGCAGTTCGTCGATCGTGCCGAACACCGAGGGCACCATGTACGCGGGAAGCAACCGGTGCACCTGACGTTTCAGATCGTCGACGGGTGGCAGCCGGGCGGGATCCGCGGGGACCACGTGGGCGGCGAGAACTTCGGTGGCCCCCTCGCCCTGTATGCGGCAGGCCGCTTCGCGGACCCCCGGACAGCGCGCCAGACAGGACTCGATCGCTTCCAGCTCTATTCGGTACCCGCGCAGCTTGACCTGTGAATCGATCCGGCCGTGGTAGAAGTAGGTCCCGTCGGGCGCGACGTGGACCAGGTCGCCCGTCCGGTAGATGCGGCCGAACCGCGGGTGATGGGGAAACCCGCTCGACGTCAGCTCCGGCTGGTCGAGGTAGCCCACCGCGAGCCCGGCGCCATTCATGCACAACTCGCCCCGGTCGCCGTCGGGAACGGGTTCGAGATTCTCGTCGAGCACCCATGCCTGCATGCCGGGAACCGGGCGGCCGATGGCTACCTTCTGGCCAGGAACGATGTCATGGCGCAGGCAGGTGACGGTGCATTCGGTAGGTCCGTAGCCGTTCACCATGCGCCGCCCGCGTGACCACCGTTCGGCGACATCGTCCGGCAGCGCCTCGCCGCCCACGTAGAGCAGACGCAGGTCCGGTAGCTCCGTGTCCGGGTCGTCGCATCCGGTCGTCCGGAGCAGGGTGGGCGGTGGGCACAGGACGGTGATGCGCTCGGTGCGCAGCCACTGCACCAGATCGGGCCCGAGCCGGACGGTGTCGTCGTCCATCACCACGACGGTGGCCCCGGCGGCCAGCGCCATCCACACCTCCTCTACGGAGGAGTCGTAGGCGGCCGAGGAGCCCTGCGCCACCCGATCGCCGGGGCCGAGATCGAACTCAGCCAGGTCGCCGTCGATCAGGTTGACGATTCCCTGATGCGGGAGCACGACACCCTTCGGCATCCCCGTGGTGCCGGATGTGTAGATCAGATACGCGGGGCTCTCCGGGGCGGGCGGCTGCGGTGGCGGTGCCGCCGCGACGTCCGGTTGCTGATCCACGCGGATGATCGGTCCCTGGTAGCCGATGCGCCTTGCGCGGTCGGCGCCTTCGGCGTCGGTCACCAGCGCGCCGGCTGCAGAGTCGCGAAGGATGTGGCGCAGCTGGTCATCCGGAAAGGCCTGGTCGATACAGACGTAGGCCGTCGCCGAACGCAGAATCGCCAGCTGAGCTACATAGAGCTGCTCGGTGGTTCGGCGCAAGAGGACCGCGGCAACCCGGTCGTGGCCGACAGCGAGCTGGACAGCCCGTGCCAGCAGGCCGGATTGACGTTCCAGCTCCCCATAGGAAATGGTATTTCTCTGCGGTCTTCCCGCTGCGGGTGGAACGTCCACCGCGACAGCGTCCGGCCATTGCCGCGCGGCTCTCTCGAAGAACTCGTGGAGTACCGACGGCCGGTCGTCGCGGCGGTGTGGGAGCTCAGCGGTGAACGACGCTGCCCGGTCAAGCGGGCGTCGACGATGCCAACCTGTCATCCGGCGAATAGGGAGAGCAGATGATCGGCCAGCCAGGGTCGGAGACGCTCCCTCTCCGACGTGCGGAGAGATCGGAAACCTTCAACTCGTCCCACGCAACGTATGCTTCCGCACCGGCAGTCGAAAGGCTCGGCAAGCTCGTATTCCGTAGTATTGTAATTGAAGGTGATCTCCTGCCACGGTTCGATGGGAGTCAGCGCCAAGAATTCTCGGCCCCGAAGCATCGAGTTCGGTTCGCAACTATGGTTCGTGAACCGCCAGTAGAACCGGTCCATGATCTCCTCGGAGGTACAGGATGCGGACACGTCGAGGTGCACGGAACGCCCGACCTGCACGGAGTACCGCGTGGGGACGTCCGTGAGTACGCCATCAACCTTGAAGAGGCTGGTGCCGCTCGGGACGGGCTCCCGTGCGAAAAGTCTGTACTCTCCTTCGAAACGAATAACCGCCACAGGCCTCGACTCGACGGCGCAACCGTCCGTATCGATCATCGAACCTCCTCGCCGCAATTGATGTGGTCCATCTCTCATGTCATCAGTCGACTCGTCCAGCGCAGCGCCGGGCCATAACACCGTAATCTGCCCTGGTGATGGCAAAAATGAAACCCGCGTGGCTCGCGACCCCGAGCGATGTCGCGCCGGAAATTCCTTTCTGCAATCCGATGGTGCGTCTGGTCACAGGGGACGCACGAACCCTCTCATATCCGTGATCGACGGTAGTAGTATCACCAATTTTGTAAAAATCCAGTGAAGGTGACCTGCGGTACAGAGGGTGAGGTGACCAAAGAGCGTCACCCGGACAAAGAGGTCCAGTAGTACTCCAGGTGACATATCAGAGAGTTACGCCATCGAGGCGGGTCACATCACTTTCCGCGATTATCGGGCACGCCTGCCACGTCTGCGGGTGTTCGAAACTCCGCTCAGCACATGCGGTCTGCCAGATACGCGTCAACGAGGCCCGAACCGGTTACGCAGGTGGACTCCGGTGGGTCACGAGGAAGGACGCCGGCACCGGGCGGCGCGCCTTCCCGGCGGACCTGGCCAAGGCCACGCTCCTGCTGCGTGAACTGGATCAAGTCCGCACACCCGGCACGGTCGACCTGGACCGCGCCGGCGTCGTCCTCGGCGCCGCATCGCTTGTCTGTATCCTGCTCCACCTTCGGTAACGGAGAGAAAGTCGGAGCGGTTTCAGCGGCCCAGCATGGTGTACTTCGCCTCGGTGCTCTCCTTCTGAGGTTTCCACCACCACTCGTTGTCCCGGTACCACGCGATCGTCGCGGCGAGTCCGGCGCGGAAGTCACCGTAGACCGGCTCCCATCCCAGTTCGGTACGGATCTTCGTGCTGTCGTTGGAGTACCGCAGATCGTGACCCGGCCGGTCCGGGACGTGATCATAGGCGTCGAGAGACCGTCCCATCAATTCCATGATCAATTTCATGATTTGTTTGTTGTTGCGCTCGTCGCCCGACCCGATCAGATACGTCTCGCCGATCCTGCCCTTGGTCAGGATCAGGTGCACGGCAGCATTGTGATCGTCCACGTGGGTCCATTCTCTGATGTTCTCACCTGCGCCGTACAATTTTGGGCGCTCGCCGACTATGGCATTGGTGATCTGCCGGGGGATGAACTTCTCGACGTGCTGATAAGGACCATAGTTGTTTGCGCAGTTCGAGAGTGTCGCCGCCACATCGAACGACCGCGCCCAGGCGCGGACCAGCATGTCCGAACTCGCCTTGCTGGCGGAATACGGGCTGGACGGGTCATACGGGGTGTGCTCGGTGAACTTCTCGACAGCATCCAGTGCAAGATCACCGAACACCTCGTCCGTCGAGATGTGATGAAAGCGTCCGCCATGTCGGCGCAGCGCCTCCAGAAGTGTGTAAGTACCGAGAATGTTGCTGCGAATGAACGGCTCGGGATCGTGCAGCGAGTTATCAACATGCGACTCGGCGGCAAAGTGGACAACGACGTCCGCATCCGCTACCAAGCGATCGACCAGACCCCCGTCGCAGATGTCACCATGGACGAAATCGATCTTATCCGCGACCGGGCTCAAAGTGGTCCGATTACCAGCATAGGTGAGCGCATCAAGCACACACACCCGGTACTCGGCATGATTCTTCACGGTAAAGTGAACGAAATTCGCGCCGATGAAACCAGCCCCACCTGTGACGAGCATCCGCATCATGACCACACATCCTACGGATCCGTCCATGGCGAAGCGGTCGGAGGCAGACTGGTGGCAGTACCAAGGACAGTCAAGCCCAGCGCGGAGGGCAGGAGCATCACGGGCACGCGCGCACGATCGTCACGACGAACACAGGAGCACGAAGCGAGCACGAAGCGAGCACGGTGCGATACGGGTGAGCGCCGACACCGACCATCGAGAAGCACGGCACCGGCTCCACCGGCGTTCCCCCTGGGCGCACGGGTGCCGCAAACTTCGGTTACGGACGTGTCAGCGGTCGATTGCCTTGCGGATCGCGTCGCGTGCCCGGTCCATGATGGCTATCGGTGGCCCGAGCAGAAGATTCGCCGTGGCGCTTTCCACGCCCGGATGCGGACGGGTGGGTGCGACCGCCTCAGCCACCCGCACTGCTGCGGCCATCGTGTGAAGACGTTCGGGGCCGTGTGCCTTGCGCAGCAGCAGGGCGATGACATCGTCACCCCTGTCATCCGGTGGCACAGGTTCCTTCTTTCTTCAGCGCAGCCTCCGCGAGCGATCATGCCCGTACCCAGCTGGGAGGACGATCCCGCCGATAACCACTGGACCGCATGGCTCCCCTCCTGCGGTCGGTCACGAGCTCTTGTTCTCAGAGCTTCCCGGGGGCGCACCGATTTTTGTACCCTCAGCAGCCGGATCCACCCGAAGTTCCCTGGACGACACCCTGTGAATGACCAGGCTCAGCGCCCGATGCCGGGCAGCGCGGGCGGTATGAGGGGCGGAACCGGGCTGACCTTGCTGGGCACTGGCCGGCCGGAGGTGGTGGGTGGGCTTTGTTCCACGCTGATAGTTCCGTCGGGGTTAATGGTCACAGGGACCGGGGCGGTGGTGGTTGCGGCGGGAGTCTCCGACGTCGGCAGGTTCGAGCTGTGCGGCGCAGGCGGGATTGCCGGGTTCTGGGGGCCGGCCGGGGCGTCGACCACTCGTCCGATGGTGGTCCCCTTGCCGTTACCACCGATGGTCTCGCCGCTGGCCCACTCGAAGCCGGTGATGCCCATCATGGCCAGCCCGAAGGCGCCGAGCGCGGCTACGGCCACCATTGCCCAGCGCAAGGTGGCGATCCGCCGGGGACGATCCGCCGGCTGCGGCCCGCTGCCGGAACCATCGATGCTGTCGGTGAGCTGCTCCTCGTCAGGCGGGTCATTGGCCGCGGAGATGTGGGAGCGTTCGGCCCTGGATCTGTGGCGGGAGATCGGCAACGAACGGGTGCGCTGGGCGAGAGAGTGAACCCGGTCCCGGCTGCGTTCCAGTGAAGCCTGGTACATCGTGGTACTGATCGTGGTGGTCACGCTGGCTCCGGCCGCCCCGATCAGGGTTCCGGCTGCGCCGAGCCGGGAGGCGAGCACGGCAGCGGTGACCGCTGCGAGGGCGGCCGCGAGGACGTGGGTCAGGTTGAGCCGGGTCGTGCGCGTGGTGTCCTCTGGGCTCGGAGCCGAATGCGGCGCAGTCATGATCTCCGGTGTGCCGGCGGTCTACGGGTCAGGGACCAACGCCGGAAAAGTTCGGTGCTGGCGTCAGCCACCGTAACCACGGGGGGCGACCACGGCCACTCGAACAGCTACCGGAGAGCCGGAGAGACAGCCGCCTGACCAGGCTGTTGCTTGGTCGCCTGCGAGGTGGGTGAAGAAGCCAGCGCCAGGTGGGAGCGGCGGAACTGGTCCGGGAGCTGTCTTCCAGGCGCGGTTGTGGGTCTCCCGGTCGGGTGGAGAGGTGGAAGGGTAGGGCTGGTGACGGATGCTCTGGAGGGGGTCCGGCCCGGTGTGGGTGCGTTGTTGCGGGATCTGGACCGGGCACCGCCGGCGGAGTTGGTGGAGACCTGCGCGGCGTGGCTGCAGCAGTGGCTTTCGGCGCCGGGGTGTGTGCTGCTGCTGGCCGATTACAGCGAGGTCAGCCTGGAACCGGTCCCCGCGGGTGATACTGCGTACACGACTGAGGTTCAGGACATGCTCACCAGCCCGGCGGGCAGGGCCTACCGGGAACAACGGCGGGTCCATCACCAACTCGGCGAACCCGACCCGGTGCAGGTGGTGTATCTGCCGGTGTCGATTCGGGCCGAGCGTCTCGGGGTTCTCACGGTCACCCTGCCCGGCCGGGGACTCGACGGTGACACGGCCGCTGTCCTCGACGATGTCGCGCAGGTCCTGGGTTATGTGCTGACCGGGGCCCGCCGCTACACCGATCGGTTCGAGATGCTGCGTCGCCGCCGCGCGCTGGGCCTGGCCGCGGAGATCCAGTGGGAGTTGTTGCCGTCGCTGGCCTACGAATTGCCCGGGTTCTCCATCGCCGGTGCCCTCGAACCGGCCTATGACATTGGTGGGGACAGTTTCGACTATGCGGTGAGCGCGCATCGGCTCACCGTCTCCATCACCGACGGGGTGGGGCGGGGTGTGCGGGCCGCGTTGCTGGCCAGTCTCACCTGCACCGCGATGCGCAACGCCCGCCGCTCCCATGCCGGCATCGCCGAACAAGCCCACGCGGCCAACCAGCACCTGGCCGAGCAGTTCCCCGGCCCCTCCTTCGTGACCGGGCTGCTCCTGGAGCTAGACATCGACACCGGCGCGGGGACAATCCTCAACGCGGGCCACCCCCCGCCATTCGTGCTGCGCGACGGCGCCGTCACCGAGCTGGCGATACCGCCCAACCTGCCACTGGGCCTGTTCCCCACCACCACCTACACGCCGCACCCGCTCCAGCTCCGGCCCGGCGACCGGGTCCTGCTGATCACCGACGGCATCACCGAGGCCCACCCGATCGGCGGCCCCAGCTTCGGCGATCCCCGACTCACCGACATCCTCACCACCCACCCACATCTGCCACCCGCCGAATTCGTCCGCCACCTTACCCGCGCCGTCGTCGACTTCCGCGACGGCGAACTCACCGACGACGCAACCGCCGTCTGCCTGGACTGGCGCCCGCGCACATCCCCAGGCCACCACACCCAGCACTCAACGGACCTCAGGCCGCCTCCAAGCGCGCCTGCCCTCCGCCGCCCGAAATCAACTAACTCCTGAGACGGAGGAGGCACCTGTGACTGGTGTGGCGAGGGATGCGTCGGCCGAGCCGGGAGATGGCCTGGATGCGCAGCGCCAGAAAGCCAGCACGTTACAGCTATTCCGTAGAGCTCCTGCACAGCTTGGACTAATCATCGCCGGGCTTGCGGTGTCGACCCCCCGGTTCCGAGTCATAGCAATTGATGTGACCAAGGAAGTGGGATGGGCTCCCGGTCTACGCGTTCCTGTACCTCCTGTGAACGCTGCCCACACCGAAGCGATTGCACAGGGAGTCCAGTTCCCAGACCCGATGCCGGGACCGCCGGTGCAGGTCCGTTACCAGGTTGCGGGCGATCGGGTTGAGCCGGATCCGCTGCGGCGCGAGCCGGTCCGCGGTGTCCAGGTGCCGGATTGCCTCGCCGTCGCGGTCCGGCCCGTCCTGAGCCACCGCGCGGGCCAGGTCAAGGTGCATCTCCGAGGATGCTGTGAGGCTACCGAGTGCTTCCACGTCTGGAGGCGTCCGAGTGATCTCTTCGTAAGCGCGGGCGCCTTCGCCCAGCTCGACACCGATGCCCAGCCGGTTCAGTCGGACATTGGTGGGGCCGAAGTGCCGGCCCATCCCGTTGCGCTCCCCGACCCGGCGCGCGATCATCGCGGCCTCGTCCAGGTGAGCGCGGGCCTCGTCGCCGCGCCGCTCCCGCGCCGAAATCCACGCGTGGCGTAAATGCAGGAAGCCAATCATCTCGGCGGGCAGGGTGTCCGCGGTATCCAGTCGTACCGCAGGAGTCAGTTCGTCGATACCTGTGGACACCAGCGCCCGCGCACGATCCTGTGCCCCGAGGCAGGACAAATCCGACGCCCAGAACCAGTGGGCGAATCCGATCATCGCCGGGTTGCCGTGTTGCCGGGCTACCTTGTGCATGTGGCGGCCGGCGGCCGCTGAAAGGTCGAGGTTTCCCGCGCTGACTCGCACGACCGGTCCGGCCACCGAGCATGTGGTGACCAGCGCGGTGACTGCCCGGTCCCGGTCGGCTGAGGCTGCCGTCAACGCGTGCACCTGCAACTCGGTGATCAGCGTGCCGAGGTCTCGCCCGGCCAGGGACAATCGGCTCTGGTCGCGGTGCTGGTTCGCGGTCTGCGCCCAGGTCACCAGTTCGTCCAGCGGCCGGGGCCGTACGTCGGGCACGTCGCCGGGGCCGTAGTTGTGCAGGGCCGTCTGAATACCGGGCACGGCCGTCAGCGCGTTGGCGGTGTCCCGGTCGACCGGCTGGTAGGGCTCGCCGGTCAGGTCGGTCACCGAGCATCCCAGCGCCCTGGCCAGGCCGTCGATCAGCCCGCGCCGGTTGAATCCCCGTTGCCCCAGCTCCAGCATCGACAGGTAGGGCTTACTGATCCCGGCCAGCCCGGCCACCACGTCCAAGCTCAGCCCGCGACGCTTACGGATCAGGCGGGCCCGCCGCCCGATCTCCACAGACTCCCGGCTCACCGAAACGGTCTTCGCCACCGGAGCCCACCTCCCCTGATCGGTTCAGCCACAGCAGATCCAACATTGATCATCTAGTTGTTCACAGGTGGTGAACGTTGTCCGGGCAGGCCGAAGCGATCCAGCAGGCCGTCCACCTCCCGCAGGTACCGGCGGGCCCGCTGGGTCAGCTCCTCGGTCAGTTCTCGGGCGATCGGATGGTTGCGCGTGCGCACCGGCGCGGCACGATCGGCCAGGTCGAGATGGCGGATCGCCTCATCGTCGCGGTCTCCGCCGTACTGGGCCAGCGCCCGCGCCAGATCGAAGTGGTAGGTACCGGTGCGTTCCCTGCTGTGCAGACCATCGACGTCGAGCGGTTCGCGGTGAACCCTTTCGTAGTCCCGGGGGCCTTCCCTGAGGTCGGCACCGACCGACAAGGTCCACAACGCCACGTTGGTCGGCCCGAAGTGCAGCATGGCCGTGTTGCGCTCCCCGGTGCGCGCGGCGAGCGCGCGAGCCTGGTCGAGGTGGTCGTCGGCGTCACCGGCCCGCCCGGCCCGGGCGGCGAGTTTCGCGGCGAGCAGATGGTGCATGCCCAGCAGCTCCGCCGCGCCGGTGTCGGCAGCCGCTGGATCGGCCACCGTGTCCAGCTCCGCCAGCGCCAGTGCGTTGGCCTCCTGCGCCTGGGGTCGCGCGCCGACGTTGATCCACGTCCCGGCCCAACTGAAGCGGGCGAGCCCGAGCACGACCGGATCACCCAGCCGGGTCGCGGCGTCCAGCCCACGACGGCCGGCGGACAGCGCCAGGTCGTGATACCCGATCATCCCCGCGATGACGGCGGCGACGTGACAAACCGTCACCAGCGCGGCCAACGCCGATTCACGAGTGTCGGCATCCTCGCCACTGCGCACCTGCAACTCGGTGATCAGCGTCCCGAGGCCCCGCCCGGCGTCGGCGTACCGGTCCTGGTCGAGGTGCTCCCGGGCTCGCTGCGCCTCCTCGGCAAGGCCGGCCACCGGACGGGCCGCACCCTCGAACGACTCGTCAAATGTGGTGCCCACGATGGCCTCACGAATGCCGGGCACCACCGCCAGCACGTCCGCCGTCGCCCGGTCGACCGGCAGGTAGGGCTGCCCGGTCAGCACCACGACCGGGCAGCCGATCGCGTTCGCGAGATCCTCGATCTGCCCACGCCGGGTGAACCGGCGCTCGCCGCTCTCCAGCATCGACAGCTCGTGCTCGCTCATCCCGGCGAGCCCCGCCACCATATCGACCGACAGCCCGCGATGACGGCGGATCACCCGGGCCCGGTGGCCGATCTCGACGGGCTCGTGGCTCACCGGCTTCGTCCTGGCCATCGGGTATCACCTCACCCAGCAACGGTACTGCCACAGACCCGAGCGGTCAGAGCCTGCGCCGAGCCCGCCGCCGACGATCAGTGCCCAGGGAGGGCGAACCTAACGTGCCCTTCCGAATGAATCGGAAACAACCTGATGCAGAACCTCAGGTAGCCGGTGTCTGTGGAGTGTCGTGTCCCCTGCCTACCGACCCGGGAGGCAGACCTTGGCCCTTGTTACGGCCGGTGCCCCTGTCTGCGTCCTCCGGTACGCCTCCGGGAAATGACTCCGCCCTGGCCCTCTCGATCTTCCCCTCGGGGCTCTCCGGGTCGTGTTCGTATATCGGGCCGCTTGGACTTCCGGTCATCCCGGCCGTCGCAGGCGTGTCCGACCCGTGGACCAGATCCCCGAGCGATCCCGCATCGCGTGTTTCCTTCGTGGGCTCCGGTTCGGACGAAAGGGGCTCACCGGTGGGATCGCCCTCGGCAGAGGGATAGGGCCCCGGGATGTGGACGTCGGCGACGATCTCCTCTTTGTCGTCCCGTTCGTTGGTGGGGTGTTGATCTCCCATGGGGACTCCGGGCTGTCCAGGTTCCCCCAGCTTCTCGGGGTCATAGGCTGTTCCTGGCTTACCGCTCATGCCTGAACCTGTATCGCGTGTCTCCGAACTGTCGGCCATGGCC
>DASXOV010000016.1:0-16007 GCA_036494005.1 Pseudonocardiaceae bacterium
CATCCAGGGTGCGACGCTGACGTACACCTCAACGCCATGGCAGCCGAAGGTCTGGTCCCGGCGGCGTGATCCCGCCAACCGCCGCGTGCACGTCGTCGAGCTCACCGAGCAGGGCGAGGCCGCCTTCAATCGCATGCGACCGCGGCCGTCGCCTTTGACCAGCGCTACGGCGGGTCTCAGTGACGACGAGCTCAGCTGTCGGGACGGTCTGCTCGATCGCTTTCGCAACAATGTGACCGAGGGTGGCGACTCGAAATCGTGCTGATTATTGCGAGCAATGACCTGGCAGCCCGCATGCGCTAGGCGCAGGTGCTGTTACTAGTCCGATCAGTCGTTTTTTTCGAGGACTCATGCATTAGGTTGCCCAACCTTCAACCCGGCAACCTGCAGGATGGACCCCGACCGTGACTGGGTGGCGTGGACTCGATGTGCAGCCTCTTGGTGGTGACCAAGCGTAATTTCCTACACTCGAAAAGTTAGAGTTGAACTCGCTAGGGGGACGGCTTACCGTTGTGGGTGAATTAGTTGCGAGGGAGGGGGGCTGATCAGTCGTGCACCTGCACGCAAATCTCGGAAGCGCCTGGGTTTTCGTGGCTGCCGACAGTTCCTCCCAGTTTCTCCGCCGACTGCTGACGCGTCGTTACCGGAGGAATGCATCCAGTGCCTTCCTGGGACAATTAGGGGTGCCCAGGAATGAAGATGGAAATGTGGAGGGAAGATGAAGATCACGAGTTTCTTCAAATCCGGCGGCGGCGGCTGCGGTGGCGGCTGGGGTGGCTGGGGCGGCGGCTGCGGTGGCGGCTGGGGCGGCTGGGGTGGCTGGGGCGGCGGCTGCGGTGGCGGTGGCGGCTGGGGCGGCGGCTGGGGTGGCCACTAAACCAGCTGAGGTGGCCTCACCAACCAGGGGGGCGGCCACTAACCAGTTAGTCGCCTGCTAGTCCGACGAGTGTGCCAGCGGTGGTTCCGGCTTCGTGAACGGGAGCGAGGGGGGCCACCGCTGGCAGGGCGAGGGTACCAACTTTCCAGATTGAGACGCCATATTCCTGCCGACGCCGAGGGGAGAGTTTCAACGGGGGAGGTAGGAGTGCACGCGGTAGGCACGGGCCACCCGGCCGATGTGCTGCCGCGACCGCCCCGATCCCATCACACCCTGGATTTCTCTGTGTTCGGGAAAGCGTAACGGTCCGCCGTGAAGTCATGATCGGCCGCCACGCCCGGGAGGAGCGCCTCATATTCTGACCGTGAATACACCTATCCGCTATCAGGAATACCCCAGGACGGTCCACATGGTTACCGACCACCGATATCGCGCGCAGCCTGTCACCGGCCGCCCGCATCCGCGGCCTCGGACAACGTCGCGATGAGCTGCCCCAGGCCGGCAACCTCCACGAGGAAAACCGCCGCCCACACCCCACACCTCCCAGTAGTCGGCGGCTCACCCTAACGGTGTCCGTCGGTGTCCATTGGTGTTTCGGCTGAGCGAGATCCGCCACGAAGCTGGTTGCCGGGTTACACCCCGGCGGCATGACCGATCCAGTCTGCTGACGGATACCGTGATGTGGTCTTATCAAGCGCATCAACTTGTGGTAGGGCCGGGCAGTCGTTTCGCGAGCGCCGTCCGGTAGCGACGAACTGCGTTAGCCTCGGACTGTGGCCCATGACAACGGTGCCGGGGGCAGCGGCGCAGGTCGCCACGAGATGGGCGACCGTAGCTCCCACCGTCGGGTCCGGGTGCCGGGTGTGGAGGCCCGGGGCGGGAGGTTCCCCGGGCCGAGCCTGATCCCGGAGTTGAACGCGATCCAGTCCCGGCTGGGCTGGCTGCCCCGCGAGGAACTGGTGGCGCTCGCCCGCGAGCTGCGCAGGCCGCTGTATGAGATCGAGGGCCTGGTCTCGTTCTACCCGCACTTCCGCACCGAACCCCCGGCCGCGGTGGCACTGCACGCTTGCCGGGATCTGTCCTGCTGGCTGGCCGGTGCGCCGCAGCGGATCGCCGAGCTCGCCGAGCGTTACGGGGCGAATCGTGACAACTCCGACGTGGAGTTCCGCGAGGTGTCCTGCCTGGGGCGCTGCGACGTCGCGCCCGCCGTCGCGGTCAATGATCATCCGGCGTCGATCGAGCACGCCGGCGCCTTAGTTGCGGCCGCCCGGGACGGTGCACTGACCGCTCCCGCACCGACACCGTCCGGACGCAGCACGCCGTGGCCCAACGACCCGTACCGGCCGGGCGAGCCGCGCTACCAGGTGCTGCGCGAGCTGCTGGCCGGAACACGGCAGCCGGCGGAGGTGATCTCCGCCCTCCAGGACTCCGGGCTGCGCGGGATGGGTGGCGCGGGCTTCCCCACCGGCAAGAAGTGGGTAGTGGTGGCGGCCCAGCCCGGAGCACCGAAATACGTGATCTGCAATGCCGACGAGTCCGAGCCCGGCACCTTCAAGGATCGGCAGATCCTGGCTGATCAGCCGTACCTGGTGCTGGAAGGGCTGCTGGTCGGGATGATCTGCGTGGGCGCCGAGCAGGGCTGGGTGTTCATCCGGCACGAGTACGGCCCCGAGGAGCACGTGCTGCGCGCGGAGATCGACGCGCTGCGCGCCCAGGGCCTGCTCGGAGCGGACGCGGGAGGCAGCGGGCGGACCCTGGAGCTGGACATCTTCACCTCGCCGGGCGGCTACATCCTCGGCGAGGAGTCCGCGCTGATCGAGTGCATGGAGGGCCACCGCGGCGAGCCGCGCAACAAGCCGCCGTTCCCCGGGGTGTACGGGCTGAACGGGCGGCCCACGTTGATGAACTCGGTGGAGACCTTCGCCGACGTCCCGGTGATCGTCCGGCGGGGTGCGCAGTGGTGGGCCGACGCCGGTATCGGTGGCTCGGTGGGCTGGAAGTTCTTCGCGGTGTCCGGGCACGTGGCCAGACCCGGGGTGTACTGCGTGCCGATGGGTACCACGATCGGTGCGCTGCTGGCGGAGGCGGGCGGAGTGCCGGGTGGCGCGTCGCTGGCCGCGGTGCAGCCGGGTGGGGCATCGTCGAACTTCCTCGGCCCCGACCGGCTCGATGTGCCGCTGGACTTCGGCCCGCTGGCGGATGCGGGCTCGATGCTCGGCTCGGGCGCCCTGGTCGCGATCGCCGAGGGGACCGATCTGCTCGCGGCAGCCACCAACGTGCTGCGGTTCTTCCGTGACGAGTCCTGCGGCAAGTGCGTGCCGTGCCGGGTCGGGTCCACTAAGGCCCACACCCTGCTGACGACACCGGGCGGCCTCGACGAAGCAGGTGCCGCCCGCATCGCCGAACTGGAGCACGTCCTGCGCAAGACCTCGATCTGTGGCCTGGGCCAGGTCGCGCTCGGCCCGGTGCTCAGCGTGCTCAGCTTTCCCGCCCCAACCCCCGCCTCCCCGGCGGGTCCGCCTCCCGGGCCCGGTGTGTCCGCCGCTGATGCACGCGAGCCCGGGCGACCCGAATGAGCCGGGAGTTCTTCGCCACCCGCACGGTCACCGAAGCGCTGAACGGGTTCAGCCCCGCGCTGCGCACACCCGTGGAAACGGTGCTGCTGGCCTCGGCGTTGCGGCGGGTGCCTGCTCGTGACGTCCTCGCTCCCGGTCCACTGCCCGGGTTCGCGCGGTCCACGGTGGACGGCTACGCGGTGCGGGCGGCCGACACCTACGGCGCATCAGAGGGTCTGCCGTCCTATCTGGATATCGGCGGAGCGGTGCGGATGGGCGCCGAGCCCGACGTGCAGGTGACGGCGGGCCGGGCGGTGGAGATGCCCACCGGCGGGGTGTTGCCCGCCGGCGCCGATGCGGTGGTGATGATCGAATACACCAGCGAGACGATGCCCGGCACCGTGGAGGTGCTGCGACCCGTCGCCCCCGGGGACGGAGTGGTCCGGGCCGACGAGGATGTCTGCACCGGGGCCGTCCTGGCGCCCGCCGGACGCCCACTGCGCGCTCCCGACCTGGGAATGCTCGCCGCGGCAGGGGTCACCGAGGTGGCGGTGCACGCCCGCCCTCGGGTCGGGATCCTGTCCACCGGCGACGAGGTCGTGCCGCCCGAGACGTCCCGGTTGCGCCCGGGCCAGGTCCGCGACGCCACCGCATCGGCACTGGCCGGGCTGGTGCTGGACGCGGGCGGGCTACCCGTGCCGTGCGGGATCGTGTCCGACGATCCGGCCGCACTGCGTGGCGCGCTGCTGACGGCGCTGCGGCGGGCGGACCTCGTGGTGGTCTCGGCCGGGTCCTCGGTGGGAGCCAGGGACAGCACCGCCGAGGTCATCGCGGGGCTGGGTGAGCCGGGCGTCTTCTGCCACGGGATCGCGCTCAAACCCGGCAAGCCCACCCTGCTCGCCGAGTGCGACGGCGTGCCGGTGATCGGCCTGCCGGGCAATCCGCTGTCCGCGCTGGTGGTCTTCCGGATCCTGGGCGCTGCACTGGTGTGGCGCCTGGCCGGCTGCCCGACACCGCCGCCCGAGCCGTCGATGACCGCCGTGCTGGCCCGTGACGTGCCGTCCGAGGCGGGTCGGCTGGACGTCGTGCAGGTACAGCTGGCCCCGGATCGGGCCGGGGCGACACAGGCGCGGCCCTTGTTCGGTGCCTCCGCCCTGCTGTCGGTGCTCACGCGCGCCGACGGCTGCCTGGTGATACCCGAACCCGCCACCGGCCTCGCCGCGGGCACCCAGGTCACCGTCACCCGCTACACCTGATCCCGCTCGGCGAGGTCAGTCCGGGTCTGTGCCGGTGAACAGTTCGGCGTGCGTGCCGGCCCAGTGAGCGAAGGTGGCCGGTGGACGGCCGAGGATCTCGGTCACCGTCGGGAGGATCTGGGTACCCTCGTCGCTGTCCAGCGTCCGCGCCAGGATCGCGTCGACGACCGGCCGGGGCAGCCCGGCGGCGAGCATCCCGGCCTCGACGCTGCCGATCGGCGGTTCGACCGGGTGCAACCGGCGGCCCAGGGTCTCGGCGAGGATGCGCAGTTCGTCGGTGGGGGTGAGCACCTGCGGCCCGGACAGCTGGTGAGCGACCGCACGATGGCCCTCGGTGGTGAGTGCGACCAGGGCGACGGCGGCGACGTCGGCCGGGTCGATCGAGGCGGCCGCGCGGCCGGCGAACGGGATGGTGACGGTGTCACCCCGCCGGATCATCGGCGCCCACTGCAGCGCGTTGGACATGAAGCGGCCCGGGCGCAACAGCGTCCACTCCATCCCGCTGCCGGTGACGGCGGCCTCGGACTGCCCGGCCCAGACGCTGATCGCGTCGCCGCCACCACCGCCGCTGTACACCGACAGATGCATCACGTGGTGCACCCCGGCCCGGCGGGCGGCCTCGACCAGTGCCTCGATGTGGGTGGGACGCTCGGCGGTCCCGGTTGCCTGGCTGGACATCAGGAACGCCCGGTCGGCGCCGTGGAATGCCGCGTCGAGGCTGCCGGGGTCGTCGCAGTCGCCGTGGACGACGTCCACCCCGGGTGGGAACGCCGTCGCGTGCGGGCGGCGGGTCATGGCCCGCACCGGCTGTTGCGCAGCCGCGAGCTCGGAGACGAGTGCGCCGCCGACGTGCCCGGTGGCTCCGGTGACGAGGATCATGAGGTGCTCCTTGCTGGGCTGGTGGGGCGGGGATGGGCAGGCGGCCCGGCGTTGATCAGGACGGCGGCGAGCACCGCGGCCGCCGTGAGGATGGCCGCGGCCAGGCCGGCGGCGGTGGTGTAGCCGTGGACCAGCGCGGCGGTGGGCCCGGCCGGGAGATCCGGGTGCGCGCCGAGGTAGCGCAGCGCAGCGCCCGCGGCGACGGTGTTGAGTACCGCGACGCCCAGCGAGCCGCCCACCTGCTGAGCGGTGTTGACGACGGCGGCGGCCACGCCCGCATCGCGGGTCGCCACCGCGCTGGTTGCGGTGCTGATGGCGGGGGTGAACACCGAGCCCATCCCGAGGCCCAGCAGGATCTCCGCGGGCAGGACAGCGGTGGCGTACCCGCTGCCGGGAGTGAGCCGGGTGAGCAGCACCATCGCCGCCGCGGCCACCAGCAGCCCGGGAACGATCAGCACGCGGGGCGCCACCCGCGGTAGCAACCGACCGGCGACCAGCTGGGCGCTGAGCAGCACCGCCGCCGAGAGCGGCAGAAAGGCCAGGCCCGCGGTGACCGGCGAGTACCCGAGCACCACCTGCAGGTAGTAGGTGAGGAACAGGAACAACCCCAGCATCCCGGCGACCGCGAAGGCGACGGACAGGTAGGCGCCGACCCGGTTGCGGTCGGCCAGGATGCGCAGGGGCAGCAGCGGGCTCGCGGCGCGCGACTCCCGCAGCGCGAACAGCGCGAGCAGCGCGCCCCCCGCGCCCAACAGCCCGATCACCAGGGCCGACGACCAGCCCAGCGCCGCCGCGCGGGTGCAGGCCAGCACCAGGGCGACCAGCCCCGCGGTGGCCAGCGCGGCGCCGGGGATGTCCAGCCGCGTGCCGTTGCTCGCTCGGGTGCTGCCGCGCAGATACCACGCCCCGACGGCCGCGACGAGCGCGATCGGCACATTGACGAACAGGCAGGCTCGCCAGCTGAAGCTCTCGGTCAGCACGCCGCCGAGAACCAGACCCACCGCGCCGCCACCTCCGGCGATCGCGCCGAAGATCGCGAACGCCGTCCCCCGCTCGCGCGGCTCGGTGAAGGTGACGGCCAGCAGTGCCAGCACGGTCGGTCCGAGCAGTGCGCCGAACGCGCCCTGGGCCGCTCTGGCCGCGGTGAGCACGGTGAGGTCGGTCGCCAGGCCGCCGACCGCGGAGGCGACCGCGAAGCCGGCCAGCCCGATCACGAACGCGCGGGTACGGCCGATGTGGTCGGCGATCCGGCCGCCCAGCAGCAGCAGGCCACCGAAGGACACGGTGTAGGCCGTGATCACCCACTGCCGGTCGGCATCGGTGAAGCCCAGCGCCGCCTGCACCGAGGGCAGCGCGATGTTCACGATCGTGGCGTCCAGGGCGATCATCAGTTGCGCCAGCGCGATGAACATCAGCGCGATCCAGCGTGCTGAGCCGTGCCTACGATCGCCGGTACTGCGGGCGGGCATCATTCGCCGCGGCAGGTGCGGTGTGCTGGTCATGGCAGGCTCGCCGTCACCGCTGGGGGCCGGTGTGGCGGCGCGGGCGGGTGCTCGGCAGCAGCAGGCCCGCGATGATCAGCCAGATCAGGCCCGGGAAGCGGGCGATGGGCAGCAGCACACTGGCCCCTGACCAGATCAACGACACGGTCGAGACCTCGGCCACGAAGGCGATCACCAACCCGGTGATGGCCAGCGGTCTGGGCAGCAGACCCGTGAACAGTGCGGGGACGGCGATTCCGGCGAGCAGCAGCCCGAGGAAGACTACGTGCGCGACTCCGCCGGTGAGGAAGGACAGGTCCTGCACCGCGCGCACGACGGGCACGTCGGTGCGCACCGCCGGACGGGACAGCACCCATTGCAGCAGGCCGGACAGCGAGAGCATGGTGGCACTGATCAGGCCGCCCGCCAGGGCGATGGTCGCGCCGGGGGCGGTGACGCCGAGCGTGCGAAGCCGGGCACTGGCGGTGGCCGCGTAGATCGCCAGCGGGACGGCCGAGGCGAAGGCGAAGACGGCGCCGGCCCGCACCGCGTCGGGATGCCGGGCGAAGTAGTCCTGGATCGCGTCGGCGGCACCGAAGGGTGAGGGGAAGACCCCACCCAGCGCGGCACTGGTCGCGATGCCCGCGGCCAGCAGCAGCAGCGAGATCGTGGCAAGTAGCGCCAGCGGTGGGCCTGCCTGGCGCCGGGTGGGTTGTTCGGTGGTCGTCATGGGTTCGCTCCTCGTCATCTGCTTCGACATCTGCTTCGACCCTGCACAACGTAAGATGCCTAATAATTAGATGTCAATACGTTAGATATCGATGTATGCTGGTACCATCGAGCCATGCCGCGAACCACTGCATCGCCGATCGGCCTGCGACTCACCAGGACCGCGAAGACCGTCAGCCGCGCATTCGACGACGCGCTGGCTGCCGCGGGTGGCTCGCTGCCGAGCTGGCTGATCCTGATCTCGTTGAAGAGCAGGCAGCTGGCCAATCAGCGGGCTCTGGCCGCTGCGGTCGGCATCCAGGGCGCGACGCTGACTCACCACCTCAACGCGATGGAGGCCGACGGCCTGCTCACCCGCCGGCGAGATCCCACCAATCGCCGCGTGCACCTCGTCGAGCTCACCGAGGCGGGCGAGGCCGCCTTCCACCGCATGCGCACCGCGGCCGTCGCCTTCGACCAGCGGCTACGACTCGGTCTCAGTGACGAGGAGATAGATTGCCTCGAAGGCCTGCTCGATCGCCTGTATGCCAATGTGACCGACAGTGGCGATTCGGATCGCGCGGATTATTGCGCGCAGTGACTCAGTGGTAGGCCGGGCCGGGGTCCGATCGGCCGATTTTTCCCGGGTGCGCGTATAAGGTTTCCCTACCTTTAACCCGCAAACCTGCAGGATGGATCCGACCGTGACCGGCGGCTTGGACTCGATAGGCACTGCTTGGTCGGTGACCAAGCGTGATGCCCTATGCCCGAAAAGTTATAGTTGAACTCACTAGTACGACGGCATACCGTTGTGGGTGAATTGGTTGCGAGGCAGCGGGGGCTGATCGATCGTGCACTTTCAGGCAATTGCACTCAAATCCCGGGACCCGTCCGGGTCTCCTCGGCTGCCTGGTTTCTCCGTCGACTGTTGACACGTCGCTACCGGAGGGATGCATCCAGTGTCTTCCTGGGACAACGCAGTGCCCGGGAAACGAAGATGAAATTGTTGGAGGGCAGATGAACATCACGAGTATCTTCAAGTCCCGCGGCGGCGGTGGCGGGGGTCACGGCGGCGGGGGTCACGGCGGCGGCGGCCACGGTGGCGGTGGTCACGGCGGCGGCGGCTGGGGCGGGGGTCACGGCGGCGGCGGCTGGGGTGGCGGTCACGGTGGCGGCTGGGGTGGCGGCTGGGGCGGCTGGGGCCACGGCGGCGGCTGGGGCGGCTGGGGCGGCTGGGGCGGCGGCTGGGGCGGCTGGGGCGGCGGCTGGGGCTGCTGACCGGCAGCTGGCTGACAACTGAGTTGGTCAGCTTGTAGTTCCGCCAAGTGTTCAGCGGTGGTTCGGCTTCCGACGGGGAGCGAGGGGGCCACCGCTGCTCCGGACCCCGCAGGTCCGAGTCCCAGCCAGATTCCAGACAGATTCGAGCTCCAGAAGAGGGCGAGGGGAGAGCTTCGGTGGGGGAGGTGATGAGATCGCTGCTGCGCCCGGCATCGCATGGTGCCGACGGCTTGGTGGACGAAGTCCCGGCGGCGAGTGTTCGTCAGATATTCCGGCGGTTCTGGCCAGATGCCAGGCCGTTCTGGAAATGGATGTGGCTCAGCTTGGTGCTGATTGTCCTGGCACCACTGCTGGATGCGGCCGCGATCCTGTTGTTCAAGGTGCTGGTCGACGATGTGCTGACTCCTCGGGATTTCTCCGTGTTCCCCGCGGTGGCCGCCGCATACGTAGGCATCACGATCATCGCGGGTGCCGTCGGGTTCGCCGAACAGTACCTGGCGGTGTGGATCGGTGAACACTTTCTGTACCGGTTGCGCACGCGGGTGTTCGCACACCTGCACACACTGTCAGTGAGTTTCTTCGACCGTCGCAGGCTGGGTGACACCCTCAGCCGGCTGACCGGCGACATCGGCGCGATCGAGAGTCTGGTGCTGTCCGGGATCATCGGGATCATCTCCAATCTGATGAAGATCGCGGTCTTCGCCGGGGTGCTGTTCTTCCTGGACTGGCGGCTGGCGCTGGTCTCGCTGATCGCCGTCCCGGCGTTCTGGCTGACCGCTCGCTCCTTCGCCGGCAGGATCAAGATCGCGTCCCGCGACGTGCGGCAACGCGCCGGATCGATCACCGTGGTCGCCGAGGAAAGTCTGGGCAACGTGACCCTGGTCCAGGCGTACGGCCGGGAACAGGCCGAGGTCGACCGGTTCGCCCGGCAGAGCCTGGGCAGCGTTCATGCCGAACTGGCTGCCACCAGGGTGGGCGCGATGTTCACCCCGCTGATCGATCTTCTTGAGGTCACCGGGGTGCTGGCCATACTCGGGGTCGGTATCTGGGAGCTGAGCGCGGGCCGCATCAGCCTCGGCGGGCTGCTGGCGTTCCTGGTCTTCCTGTCCCAGCTCTACAGCCCCGTCCAGGGTCTGGGTCAGCTCTCCAATTCTCTCTTCGGCGCGGCGGCCGCGGCTGAGCGGATCATCGACCTGCTCGACCAGCAACCCGCTGTGACCGCACCGACCCATCCGGTACCGCTGAACCGGCCCCGTGGGCTACTGCGCCTCGACCAGGTGGGCTTCCGTTACCCGGACACCGCCACCGATGTGCTGACCGATGTCAGCTTCACCGCGCTGCCCGGCCAGACCACCGCTGTGGTGGGCGTCAGCGGGGCGGGCAAGAGCACGCTGACCAAACTGCTGCTGCGCTTCTACGATCCGACGCACGGCAGGATCACCCTCGACGGGCACGAGCTGCGTGACCTCGACCCCGTGCAGTTACGCGCCAACATCGCCATCGTCCTGCAGGAGACCCTGCTGCTCGACGGTTCCGTCGCGGAGAACATCCTCGCCGGACGTCCGCAGGCCGGTCACGACGAGCTGATCGCGGCCGCGCGGGCAGCCGACGCCCACGACTTCATCCAGGCACTGCCCGAGGGCTACGACACCCGTGTCGGGCAACGCGGCCGGTTGCTCTCCGGTGGGCAACGTCAACGCATCGCCATTGCCAGGGCCATGATCCGCGACGCACCGATCCTGCTGCTGGACGAGCCGACCACGAGCCTGGACGCCGAGGCCAGTGAACGCATCCTCGCTCCACTGCGCCGGCTCATCACCGGCCGGACGACCATCGTCATCTCACACAACCTGCTCACCGCCAGCGAGGCCGGCCAGATCGTCTATCTCGAACGCGGCCGGGTCACCGAGATCGGCACTCATCTGCAGCTGCTCGCAAACAACAACAACTACGCCCACCTCTACCGCCTGCATCACCCGCTGGATGGCCGGGCGGGCACCGTGACCGTTCCGGCGCAGCGCGGCCAACAAGAGGCCAAGAGGACAAACCAATCGGGTAACGAAGGGGAGCACGAATGAAGATCGTGTGCGTCGGTGCCGGACCAGCGGGGTTGTACCTCGCGATTTCGGCGAAGCTGCGCGACGCCGGCCATGACATCACCGTCATCGAACGTGATCCCCCGGGAGCCACCTACGGCTGGGGCGTCGTGTACTGGGATGACCTGCTCGACATGCTCTACCGCAACGACGTGGAGAGTGCCCGGCACCTGCGCGCCGCCTCGGTGCTGTGGCAGGAGCAGGAGATTCGCCTGCCCGGCGAGCCTGTGGCGTATCTGCCCGGATACGGCTTCAGCATGGGCCGCGCGGCCATGCTCGATGTGCTCGCCCTGCGCGCGACGGAACTCGGCATCGAGGTGCAGTACCAGCGTGAGGCAGACGACCTCTCCGCGCTGCGTGACGCCGACCTCGTCGTCGCGTCCGACGGCGCGAACAGCCGGATGCGAGCGTTGTATGCCGATGACTTCGGCACGCAGGTCGACATCGGTGCCAACCCCTACATCTGGCTGGGCACCGACAAGGTGTTCGACAGCTTCGTCTTCGCCTTCGAGCAGACCTCGGCGGGGTGGATCTGGTTCCACGCCTATCCCTCCACCGCCGGGGTCAGCACCTGCATCGTCGAGTGCACCCCGGGTACCTGGCAGGCGCTCGGGTTCGACACGCTGGGCACTGAGGACAGCGTGCGGTTACTGGAAAAGATCTTCGCCGACGTCCTCGACCGGCACTCGCTGATCAGCCGATCCCGGGGCGAACCCGCCCGCTGGTTGCGTTTCACGCAGGTCAGCAACCAGAGCTGGCGGCACGAGAACGTGGTGCTCGTCGGCGACGCCGCCCACACCACCCACTTCACCCTCGGGTCGGGTACCAGGCTGGCGATGATCGACGCGACCGTACTCGCGCACTGCCTGTACGAGCACGAGACGCTGTCCGTGGCGCTGGACGAGTACGACCACCAGGCCCGCAGTGCGCTGCGCCCGATCCAGGCCGCGGCGCGCACCAGCATGGCGTGGTTCGAACGGATCGACCGGCATCTCGACCGCGGCCATCTCGACCGGGACGCCGCGGCGCTGGCCTACTCGATGGCGGGACGCAACGGCGCCCAGCCACCGTGGCGTTACCAGATGCACCTGGCCACCCAGATCCCTGTCCTGCGCCGAGCGCAGCGCGCGTACCACACCGCCCAGCGGTGGTACCTCGCCCGGCGGCGCGGGGAAGCGGCGGCGGTACCCGCCCGAAGGGCTCACCGGGCATCCGGGCCGGCACCGGGCTGACCTGCGACGGTCCGACCTGCGGAGGGTGGCGAGTAGCGTCGCTGCCGTGCTGCTCAGCCCGTTCATTCGTGACGTTCCGGCTGCTCAGGCGGCGCAGGTCTGGCGGGAGGCCTGCGCACGTGCCGGATGCCCGGATCGGATCGGCACCGAGCGGCTGGGCCTGGCCGGGGCGATCGGCCGGGTCACCGCCGAACCGGTGTGGGCGCGGCGATCCTCACCCGCGTTCGACTCCGCCGGGATGGACGGGATCGCGGTTCGGGCGGCGGACACGGTGGGGGCCAGTGCGACGGCTCCGGTCACGCTGACCGATTTCGAGGTGGTCGACACCGGGGACCCGCTGCCCGACGGTCGCGACGCGGTGGTGATGCGGGAGCACGTGCACCGGGTCGGCGAAGGTGCTGAGCTGGCCGCGGCGACCCCGCCGTACCAGCACGTCCGCTCCATCGGCGAGGACGTCGCCGCCGGGGAACTGTTGCTCCCGCAGGGGCACCGGTTGCGTGCCGTCGATATTGCTGCCGTCGCTGCCGCCGGTGTCGTCGAGGTGGTGGTCCGCCGCCGCCCGGTGGTGGCGCTGCTGCCGACGGGGGATGAGATCCGGCCGTGGGGGTCAGAGCCCGCTCTGGGGGAGATCCCGGACACCAACTCGCTGATGCTCGCGGGCCAGGCCACCGAGCACGGCTGCGAGGCGCGCACGTTGCCCATCGAGCCGGACGACCCGGAGCGGATCGTGACGGCGTTGTGTGCGGCCGCCGAGCAGGCCGACCTGGTGGTGGTGATCGCCGGCTCCAGCGCGGGCCGGGGTGATCACACCGCGTCGGTGGTGGCGCGGGCGGGCACGCTGGCCGTGCACGGTGTGGCGGTGCGACCGGGGCATCCCGTGGTGCTCGGCACGGTGGGCAGCACACCGGTGCTCGGTGCGCCCGGTTACCCGGTGTCCGCGGCGCTCACCTTCGAGATCTTCGCCGCACCACTGTTGGCCGCTCTTCAAGGAACCACAACCCCGGCGCGCCCGGTCGCCAACGCACGCCTTGCCCGCAAGCTGGCCTCCCCACTGGGGATGGATGACTGGGTGCGGGTGCGGCTGGGCCGGGTGGGCGGGCAGATGGTGGCCACCCCGTTGCCCAGGGGTGCCGGGATGCTGACCTCGCTGGTGCGCGCCGATGGCCTGCTGGTGGTGCCCGCCGGGCTGGAGGGCTACCACGCCGGTACCGATGTCGAGGTGCAGCTGCTGCGCGGGCTCCCCGAGATCGACCGTACGATCGTGGCGATCGGCTCGCACGACCTGGTGCTCGATCTGGCCGCCTCGGCGTTGCGCGCGGCGGATCCCGCTGTGACGCTCGCCTCGTCCAACGTCGGTTCGCTGGGCGGACTGGTGGCGTTGCGTGACGGGCTGTGTCACCTGGCCGGTTCGCACCTGCTCGATCCCGACACCGGCGAGTACACCCTGCCGTACCTGCCCCGGGTGCTCGGTGCTGGCGCCGAGGAGGTGGCCGTGGTCCGGCTGGTGCACCGTGATCAGGGGCTGATCGTGGCCGCAGGCAACCCGCTGGGGCTCACCGGTTTGGACGACCTGGCCGGCTTGGACGATTTGGATCGTGGCCGGCTGCGCTACGTCAACCGGCAGCGCGGTGCGGGCACCCGGGTGCTGCTCGACCACGAACTGCGCCGTCGTGGCCGCTCGCCCGCCGAGGTTGCCGGCTACGAGCGCGAGGAACACACCCATCTCGCCGTGGCCGCCGCCGTCGCGGCCGGCCGGGCCGATGCCGGCCTCGGCATTCTCGCCGCCGCGCGGGCGTTCGGGCTGGACTTCGTGCCCGTCGTGCAGGAGCCCTACGACCTGGTCCTCACCCGGCAGGCTTATGAGTCCGAGCTGCTCGCGCCGTTGTGGGACCTGCTGGCCGATCCGGACTTCCGTGACTCGGTCGAGGCGCTCGGCGGGTACTCCTGTGTGGAGACCGGTCGCCGCGTGCTCTGACCGGGCAGAACAGCCGGGGGGCTCACGGGCCTGATTCGCGGGTCGATCACGTGGTCCCACCAGTCACCGCGGGCGCCGGGCGTGGCGTGCCGTCGCGCCCGGTCCGTGATGGGATCGGAGACATGAAGACCGACAACCCACTGCAGAACGTCAGCTTCCCCTCCAACGGCTCCACGGCGTACGGCTACCTGGCGTTGCCCGAGTCCGGCAGCGGCCCGGGTGTCGTGGTGATCCAGGAGTGGTGGGGGCTGACCAGCCACATCAAGGACGTGGCCGATCGGCTGGCCGTCGAGGGCTTCGTCGCACTGGCCCCTGACCTCTACGGCGGCACCACCACCCACGACGCCGGCGAGGCCGGGCAGCTCATGCAGGAGCTACCGGTGGACCGGGCGGCCCGCGACCTGGGCGGTGCGGTGGCCCACCTGCTCGCCCTGGACGCCGTCACCAGCGAGAAGATCGGCGCCGTCGGCTTCTGTATGGGCGGTGGCTTCGTGCTGGTGCTCGCCGCGCAGCAGGGCGACAAGGTCGGCGCCGCTGTGCCGTTCTACGGCGTGCTGGGCGAGGAGTACCCGAGCTTCGAGAACCTCTCTGCTCCGCTACTGGGCCACTTCGGTGAGCACGACGACATGGTGACTCCGGAGAAGGTCCGCGAGCTCGCCGACACCATCGAGAAGCAGTCCGGGCAGCGGCCCGAGTTCCGCCTGTACCCGGCCGGGCACGCCTTCTTCAACGACGAGAACCTGATCGGTACCTATGACCCCGAGCAGGCCGCCAAGGCCTGGGATGCCACGATCGCCTTCCTCCGGGCACGTCTCGGCGACGCAGCGCGCCCGGGTGGATGACGCACCCATTCGTTCCCCGGGCAGGGTCTGACACGAAAATGAGGTGAGGTGGCTGGTCAGGCTGTTGTGATCGGGTCGAAGCGGACGGTGAGGCCAGTCCAGAGATGACCCGCAGCGACTTGTGCCGGTCTTCGCGGATGCGCCGCAGGCGCAGGCCGATCACGCGCCTGGCATCCCTGGCGGCACTCCGGTTCACAGCGGGCCGCTTTTGCCCGCGTCTCGGCGAGCGATCTCCGGGTGGTGTGTTTCGGTGGGTGCGCCAGGCTTCGGGCAGGTCTCCCGATCCGGGGGATTGTGGCTGTGGCGGGTGCTGGTCGTCACAGCCGTACTGCGCGCTGTTCGCAGTGCCAGCCGCGTGGATCAACCAGCTCCGGCCCGACGGGCTCGCGCACATCGAAGGCCCCTCGGCGCCGGCAACCTCCTCGCCCTGCGCCATGTCGCCCCCGACACCGTGCAGGGCCGGTTCCTGCCCTGGTGGGGCTGCTTCATGCGCCGCCGCGCCGACCAGAGTTCCCTCCCGACGCGCCGCGCTAGGCACACCAGGAAGTACGACGGTGGCTATGGGCGGCGCTGTTGGCCACCGGAGCCCGGCAGCACGAAACCAGCATGATGATGACGAGCACCTGCTCGAGCAGAATGTGCGGATCAGCGCAATGCGGTGGCGCGGTCCGACACGACGTCGAGCCGATCGGTCAGGCCGAGAATGGACAGCACCCGGTGCGGCGGGCCGTTTCCCGTGACCAGCACCAGACGTCTGTCCTGCGCACGGGCTCTGCCGTCGGCCTGCAGAATGACCCGGACGGCACTGGAGTCCATGAATTCCAGCCC
>DASXOV010000017.1:0-2553 GCA_036494005.1 Pseudonocardiaceae bacterium
GGGGCGGGGTCCGATGCCCGCAACATCAGGACCAGGGCCGTCAAGGACGGCGGCGACTGGGTGATCAGCGGCGAGAAGACCTTCATCACCAACGGCAACGAGGCCGACTTCGTCATGGTCTTCGCCGTCACCGACCAGGAAAAGGGCGCCGACGGCGGAGTGACCTGCTTCCTCGTCGACCGCGACATGGGCTGGAAGTCCGAGCCGATCCCCACGATGGGCGAATGGGGGCCGGCCTCCCTGGTTTTCGAGGACGTCCGCGTACCTGAGCAGAACATCCTCGGTGAGCTCGGGCACGGCTTCGAGCTCGCCATGCAGTGGATCGGCAACGGGCGCTACATGATCCCCGCCGGGGCGATCGGGTCCGCCGAGCGGATGCTCGGCATGGCGATCGAGCACGCCAAGAACCGGGTGTCCATGGGGCATCCGATCGCCGACTACCAGGCGATCCAGTGGCAGATCGCCGACTCGCACGTCGAGATCGAGTCGGTCAAGTGGCTGACACTGCACGCCGCCTGGCAGCTGCAGAACGGCATCGACAACCGGCATGCCTCCTCCATCGCCAAGCTCTCCGGCGCCATCATGGCCAACCAGGTCGTCGACCGGGTGCTCCAGATCCACGGCGGGATGGGCTACACGAAGGAACTGCCGATCGAGCGGTGGTACCGCGAGCTGCGGTTGCTGCGGATCTTCGAGGGCACCGACGAAATCCAGCGCCGAACGATCGCGCGGAACCTGCTCAAGGGCCACGTCAAGCTCGGGCAGATCGGTGACTGACGCCCCGTCCGCGATGCCAGGAGAGCCAACGATGACCACTCCGCTCGCAAGCGGTGCAGGCAGCACGGGCAGCACAAGCAGCACCCCCGGGCAGGTCCGGCAGCTGTTCAACCCCCGGTCGATCGCCCTGATCGGCGCCACCGACAAGTCCCGCTGGTCCTGGAGCATCTTCGGCAACCTGCAGCTGCACGGCTTCGCCGGGCCGGTGTACCTGGTGAACCCGCGCGGCATCCCGGTGCACGGGCAGCCGAGCTACGCCCGCGTCGCCGACCTGCCCGGGCCGGTCGACCTCGCCTTCGTCATGGTGCCGACGTCGGCGGTGCTGTCCGTGCTGGCCGAGGTGGCCGACCAGGGCATCCCGTCGGTGGTGCTACTGACCTCCGGCTTCGCCGAGGTGGGGGCGGAGGGCGCGGAGCTTGAGCGGCAAGTGGTGGACCTGGCGCGCCGCCGCGGGCTGACCATCCTCGGGCCGAACGGGAACGGGTACATCAACGCCGCGGCCGGCATCACGCCCTACGGCCTGCCGATCGACAAGCCGCTGCTGAGCGGCCCGGTGGGCGTGGTGCTGCAGAGCGGGGCGCTGGCCAGCTCGGTGCTGACGTTCGCGCAGTCCCGCAACGTGGGCGTGAGCCTCCTGGTGTCAATGGGCAACGAGTCGATGGTGTCGATGACCGACGTCATGCGGTACCTGATCGACGACGAGGCCACGCGGGTCATCGCGCTGTTCATCGAGTCGGTCCGCCGCCCGGATGAGTTCCTCGCCCTCGCCCGCGAGGCGCTCGCCAAGGGCAAGCCGGTCGTCGCCATCAAGGTCGGCCGCAGCCAGGCGGGTGCCCGGGTCGCGCGCGCCCACACCGGCTCGCTCGTCGGCGACGACGCGGTGGTCGACGCGGTGTTCCGGCAGAACGGGGTCATCCGGGTCGATTCCCTGGAGGACCTGATCATCACCGCCGGGCTGCTGGCGGAGACCGGCCCCCTGCCGGGCAGCCGCTTCGGGTTCATCACGGCGTCGGGCGGTGCCAGCGAGATCATCGCCGACCGCGCCGAGGACGAGGGCATCGAGATCCCCGAGTTCGCGGCGGACACGGTGGAGCGGCTGCGGCAGGTCGTCCCGTCGTTCGCCGCCACCCAGAACCCGGTAGACGTCACCGGTTACATCCTCATCAACCGGGACCTGATGCGCAACGCGCTGGCGGCGGTGCAGGACGACCCGGGCCTGGACGCGCTCGTGCTGGTCTCGGACCTGCCGCGGACCGCGCCACCCGACCCGGCCCCGGTCATCGAGATGTTCCGGCACAGCAGCGAGGCACTGCGGCACACCGCCAAGCCGCTCATCGTGATGGGCAACACCCTGACCGACATCACTCCCTTCGGCCGGGACGTCGCGAGCCAGACCGGCTACCCGGGCGTCCTTGGCGGCATCCACCACGGCCTGACCGCCCTCGGCCGGGCCGTCCGGTGGTCCGCGCTGCACAGAGCCGCAACAAACAGTGCCGCGCTGCAGGAGGCCACCGCGACAGGTGTGCCCCAGCCGCGCACGGAGCCGGAGCTAGCCGTGCCCGACCAGCCGGGCTCGTCCTGGTCGGAGCACCGGGCGGCCAGGTTCCTCGCCGCGCACGGGATCCCCGTCGTGCCCAGTGCGCTGGTCACCAGCCCGGAGCAGGCCGCGGACACCGCCGCGGCGGTCGGCTTCCCGGTCGTGGTCAAGCTGGCCGCTGACGGAATCGAGCACAAGAGCGACATCGGCGGCGTCAAGATCGGGCTCGGCAGCGCGGC
>DASXOV010000018.1:0-5027 GCA_036494005.1 Pseudonocardiaceae bacterium
GCTGGCTGTTGCGTTACCGCCGCCTGGTCCGCGACTACGAACGACGACCCGAGCATCACGAAGCGATGGTGCTGTGGGCCACCGTCGCGATCATGACCCGGAAACTGGACCGCACAACATCCGGTACGCCACCCCATGCCAGGTGGGGAGGCCCCCGCACCGTAGCGTCCGCGCCTGATCAACAAGCAGCGTGACCATTTACCAACAGGCTCTTACTGGCGGATGGGGGTCTGGCCGGTGGTCGGCCAGGCGGCCAGGCGCGTGCGGTCAACGACGTCCGTGTCAGCCTGCTCAAAGCACTCGGCGGTCTCGTGGTCATGCTGGGCGCGCTGCTCACCTGGCGACAGCTGACTCGCCGGGGCGATTCACATTCCCCGTTGAGGCGGCGAGGGGGAGGCCCAGAAGACCCTGGCTTGCCTTTTCTGGTGTCTCTGCCGAGCGCGCAAATCGACCGCGACTCCCTGAACGACCAATCGAGCATGAGTCCCAGCGAGTTTTATACCGGTCCCAAGCCTAGTGGGTACGGTGACTCCGGAACGTTATTCAAAAGCACCTTTCCGAATTCGCTGGACAATTCGCTTTTGCAGGTTGACCAGGCTCGGCGTGTCGCATAGGGCAACGGCCCTTCCTCGTGGTATCAATTCGATTGACCAAGATCGAGTTCGACCGCCAAGGAAAGACCGTTGCGTTACCAGCGTACTACAGGCCTGATGGCCACACAGATGCAGGAGCTTGTCATCCGCGTCGGCAAGGCTTTGACCGAGCCGTGGAGCAAGCCGGTCGGGCGGCCGAAATCACTGGGTTTGTATCGTGCGGTGGAGGTCGCGTGCATGTATCTACGACAGAACGGCACCGAAGAGTTCATCGGTGATCTGCTGGATATCTCTCAATCCACCGTCTCCCGGATCGTGACCACCCTGGTGCCGATTCTCAAGGCTGTGCTGGAGGAGTTCGTGCCGGACGCGAAGGACGCGGTCATGATGGTCAAGGGGCGGGTCTGCCTGGTCGACGGCACCATCACACCGTGCTGGTCCTACGACGAGCACCCGGAGTTGTGGAGCCGCAAGAAGGGCACCACCGGGTTCAACTCACAAGTGATCAGCCTGCTTGACGGAACACCTGTCTACCTCTCCGATCCGCTCCCTGGTAAGACGCACGATGTCCTCGCCTTCACCGAGACTCCGGTCAAACAGATCGTGCAAGAATCCGGCGGCGCCATCGCCGACAAGGGCTACCAAGGACACATCGACGCCACTCCTCGCAAAACACCACCCGGCGGACAACTCGGCGAACGAGACAAAGAATGCAACGCCGAGATCTCCGCATTGCGGGCACCCATCGAGCGCGTCGTGGCACATGTCAAGTCCTGGCGGATACTCCACACAGACTACCGGCGTCCATACCACACCTACCGCGACGCCTACAACGCTGCTCGCGGATTGTTCTTCTTCTCAATCAACTGGGGTTTTGAATAATGCTCCCGGTAAGCAGGCAGTCAAGACCCTCGCCACGGTGAGTTCTCGATGCTCCGTTCACACGCGTTCTGCCACCACAGAAGACCGAAAGTCGTCAGGGGATCAAGCTGAACTACTGCCTGGTCTGGACAGTGTCGTCGGGTGGCTGTAACTCCCCTGACGCACACGCGGATCGAACCTAGCATCCTGTACTTCGGCACACCGGTGGTGTTGATCTCCACGCTGAGCGAGAGCGGGTCGGCCAACCTGGCGCCGATGTCCTCGGTGTTCTGGCTCGGCTGGCGAGCTGTTCTCGGGCTCGATGCCCGACCGAAGACCACGCAGAACATGCTCGGATCCGGCGAGTGCGTGCTGAATCTGCCGTGCGAGTCCCTGGCGGCCGGCTCGCGTTGACCACCGGCTCGGATCCCGTCCCCGCGCACAAACGAGACCGTGGCTACCGGTTCGAACCTGACAAGTTCGCCCGTGCCGGGCTCACCCCAGTCGCCTCCGACACGGTGCCGTCACCGCGAGTGGCCGAGCGCCCGGTCAACCTGGAGGCGGTGGTTGCCGCGGTGCACCCGCTGGCCAGCGATGACCAGGCCCAACGCGCCGCCATCCTCGCCATCGAGGTCCGCGTTCAGCGCGTCCACGTGCACGAACAGATCCGGATGGTCGGCACGAACGACCGGATTGATCCCGACGCGTGGCGGCCGCTGATCATGAGCTTCCAGAAACTCTACGGGCTCGGCGGGCAGGTTCACCCGTCCACGCTCGCGCGGATCCCTGAACGGCTCTACCGAAGCCCGGACATCGAGCTCGCAAGACAAGCCTAACGCGCTCGCATACCGACGAGCGTCGTCGTTCTTGGCGCTTCGATTGACATATCGGATTGGTAAGTAGATACTAACCGTCAGTGGAGACTTACGAGCTCGATGGATGGGGCGTGCTCGGTGATCGCACTCGTCGCACCATCTTCGAGCGGGTAGCTGACCGGGCGCAGACAGTCGGTGAACTGGCCGCAGGGTTGCCGGTCAGCAGGCCGGCGGTGTCGCAGCACCTCAAGGTGCTCAAGGACGCCGGTCTGGTGGTGGACCAACCGGCCGGCAACCGCCGGATCTATCGGGTCGACCCGGAAGGGATGGCTGCGTTTCGCGCGCAGCTTGACGGTTTCTGGAACAGAACATTGGCGGCCTACAAGCGGTCCGCGGAGCAAATCAACGCAGGAGGCGTGATGACGACGCAAACAGGACAGGCAACGGTGCGGACGCAGATCGTCGTGGAGGCATCGATCGAGCGCGCGTTCACGGTGTTCACCGAGCGGTTCGGTGACTTCAAGCCGGTGGAACACAACATCCTCGGGGGCGAGCTGGCCGAGACGATCTTCGAACCTCGGGTGGGTGGCCATATCTACGACCGGGCGGTAGACGGCAGCGAGTGCCGCTGGGCGCGCGTACTGGCCTACGAACCGCCGCATCGGGTCGTGTTCAGCTGGGACCTCGATCCGCGCTGGCAGGTCGAGTCCAACCCAGACAAGACCAGCGAGGTCGAGGTGCGTTTCATTGCCGAAACAGCGCAGCGCACCCGGGTGGAGCTGGAGCATCGCCACATCGACCGCCACGGACAGGGCTGGCACGACATCAGCGACGGTGTCGGTGGCGACGGCGGCTGGCCGCTGTACCTGCAGCGCTTCGCCGGCCTGTTCGACCAGGAGGATTAATGGCACCGATCACCACAACCACCGAGGTCGACCGCGCCCCCGCAGAGGTGTTCGATTACGTCACCGATCCCACCCGCTTCGTCGAGTGGCAGCGCAACGTCGTCAGCGGACATATGGACACCGACGACGACCCTAGCGCAGTGGGGACGAAATGCCTGACCACCCGGCGGATTGGATTTCGCCGAGCGGGCCCTCACCTCGGAGGTGACCCACATCGACCCACCCCGCAGTGGGGGCGTGCACGGCATCGCCGGTCCCGTCCGGGCTATCGTCAACGTGACCGTTGATCCACTCGATGACGGGTAAGCGTTCAGCACGAATCCATCTGGATGGGCCGACAACCAGTGGAGATAACCATGGTCGTCGTCGACAAAAGACTGCACCCGTTCATGATGCCGCACTACCTGACGCGCCGCTACGACGTCCTGTCATGCCGCTGGTTGTACACGTCCCCAGGTTGAGTATGGGGTGTTTAGCTGTCTTGGGGGTGGAAGTAGAAGTATTCGTTGCGGGCGCCGCGTTGGTAGGGCCATTGACCGACGGGGCGGGCGTCGCCTTGGGCGTTGCCGAGGATGTTGGCGTACTGGTTGGTGGCGTTGTCGCGGATCATGGTCAGGTTGGGCTGGTATCGGTCGGGGTGCTCGAGGGTGAAGTCCTGGGTGTCGCGGGTGGGCCCGCCCGGGGTGGGCTCGCCGTTGGGCCCATGGCAGGTCCAGATGTTCAGGTAGTCGCCGGCGTGGGACTGCTGGCCGTTGTTGACGTCCAGGCATTTGTTGAACGGGCTGCCGAAACCGGTGATCTGGCTCAGGATGCGATACAGCACACGGCCGGCGATGTAGCGCTGGAAATTCACTGACCAGTATTGGTTCTGGCCGTTGTGGTAGTGGTAGACGCCGACCGTCGTGCCGTTGTCGTCACCGCCGCCCAGCACGTCCAGGACACCGCCGTTGCTGGCGCCGTGGATGGTCACCACCCGCACAAACTCATTGGCCGCAGCACGCAGCGATCCGAAGTAGACGGGCCAATGATCGCTGCCCTGGTTCACCGCCACGGTGGCCTGCCAGTTGTCGGTCTCGACATTGGACACCATGTAATCCAGCTCCCCGCCGGACTGTTGCGTGGCCTGCCCGGCGTTGTATAGAAACGTTCCCGGTGGGCGGGCAAGTCGCTGTGGGTCGCGGTTGAAGTCGCCCAGCACCGCCCAGTCCCACCCGGAGGCGGTCGCGCGGTTGCGAGCCCGGGTGAGGAGACTGGCCGCGTCAGTGCCGCCGCGGGCCGAGGCGTGCGCGGAGGCGAACATCATGTTGGTGTTGTTGTCGACGACGGCGAGCAGCGACCGGTAGACGCTGCCGAGTTCGAAGAACCGATTCGCCCGAAATGAGGTGACCATGCCCAGGTTCCGCGAACGCTGCGGCAAGAGGTACAGGTAGCGCAGGGGCCCTCGGCTGCCTTGCCGCCATCGGTATTCCACGACGTTGCCGTTTCGGCGCCCGGTGGCGACCGCGCCCGCAGGCGGCCTGGAGGGCACCTCCTGCAGGGCCACCACGCTATGGAATTGGCTCAGGGTGTACACCGCACCCCAGCGGCTCGCGCTGACCTGCATGTTCCAGGTCGCGGGCCGGTGGGAATCCGGGGGATTCTGGGCCAGGGCCGTGACCGGCGCCAGCAGCATCGTGCCCAGCACCAGCACGATCGAGGTCACCACCGCCATCACCGAGCGGGGAGCGCGCCGAACGCGCCGACGCCCACCGACTCCTTCGTCACTTACCACCGCACACTGCCCGAACGTTGGCGTCGCATGCACCAGCAACCCCCTGTCAGCGGCCGCATTGCCGACATCTGCCCACAACGGG
>DASXOV010000019.1:0-20060 GCA_036494005.1 Pseudonocardiaceae bacterium
CCAGCGGTACGACACCCTCATCATCGACGAGGCCCACGAACGCAGCCTCAACATCGACTTCCTGCTCGGGTACCTCAGGCAACTCCTCCCCCAGCGTCCCGATCTCAAGGTGATCATCACCTCGGCGACCATCGACCCCGCGCGGTTCTCCCGGCACTTCGACGACGCCCCGGTCATCGAGGTCTCGGGCCGCACGTATCCGGTGGAGATCCGCTACCGGCCCTATGGCCCGCAGCGCACGAACACCTCACCCGGCCCGAACGGCTCGGAACCCGAGGCCGACGACCGCGACCAGACCCAGGCGATCTGTGACGCGCTGACCGAACTGCGCGCCGAGGGCCCCGGTGACGTGCTGGTCTTCCTGTCCGGGGAGCGGGAGATCCGGGACGCCGCGGATGCGGTCCAGGCGATGGAGTTGCCGGACACCGAGATCCTGCCGCTGTACGCCCGGCTGTCGGCAGCCGAGCAGCACCGGGTGTTCCAGCCGTACCGCGCCCGGGGCAACGGGAGCGGACACACCGTGCACCAGGGACGGACCCGCCCGGGAGGGGGGCGGACACGCGGGGGCGGGGGGCGGATCGTGCTGGCCACCAATGTCGCGGAGACGTCACTGACCGTGCCGGGTATCCGGTACGTGATCGACGCGGGCACCGCGCGGATCTCCCGCTACAGCCACCGGCTCAAGGTCCAGCGGCTGCCGATCGAGCCCATATCGCAGGCCTCGGCAGCCCAGCGCGCGGGCCGCTGCGGGCGCACCAGCGACGGCATCTGCATCCGGCTCTACCCACGCGAGGACTTCGAGTCCCGGCCCGAATTCACCGATCCGGAGATTGTCCGCACGCACCTCGCCTCGGTCATCCTGCAGATGACCGCATCGGGCCTGGGCGAGGTCGCGAACTTCGGCTTCATCGACCCACCGGATCGCCGCCAGATCTCCGACGGGGTGGCGCTGCTGCGTGAGTTGGGTGCTCTTCAAGTGCCCCCAACCCGGGGGTTGGGGGCACTTGAAGAGCACCCAATGCGGCTCACCCCGGTCGGGCGCACGATGGCGCAGCTGCCGCTGGACCCACGGCTGGCGCGCATGGTGGTGCAGGCCGAGCGCGACGGCTGCCTGCGGGAGGTCCTGGTGATCGCGGCGGCACTGTCCATCCAGGACCCGCGAGAGCGCCCAGCCGACGCCCAGCAGGCCGCCGACGCCCAGCACGCGCGGTTCGCCGACAAGACCTCCGACTTCCTCAGCTACCTCACCCTCTGGGATTACCTGGAGGAGCAACAACGCACGCTGTCCTCCAGCCGGTTCCGCACACTGTGCCGGTCGGAGTTCCTGCACCACTTGCGGGTGCGGGAATGGCAGGACCTGCACTCCCAGCTGCGCCAGATCACCCGCGGCCTGGGCATGACCCCGAACAGCGCCCCCGCCGATCCGCAGCGGGTCCACGTGAGCCTGCTGTCCGGCCTGCTCTCCCAGATCGGGCTGCTCGACCCGGAGACCCGGGACTACCTCGGCGCACGCGGCGCCCGGTTCGCCCTGTTCCCGGGGTCTGCGCTGGTCCGCAAACCGCCGCGCTGGGTGATGGCCGCGGAACTGGTGGAGACCTCCCGGCTGTGGGGGCGCATCGCCGCGCGCATCGAACCGCAGTGGGTGGAGCCGCTGGCCGAGCATCTGGTCAAGCGCAGTTACGGCGAACCGCACTGGGAGCGCAACCGCGGCGCCGTGATGGCCTACGAGAAAGTCACGCTCTACGGCGTTCCGATCGTCGCCTCCCGCGCGGTGAACTACGGCTCCATCGACCCGGAACTGTGCCGGGAGCTGTTCCTGCGCCGCGCCCTGGTCGAGGGCGACTGGGAGACCCGGCACGCGTTCTTCCACGCCAACCGGGCCAAACTCGACGACGTCGCCGAACTCGAACACCGTGCGCGGCGCCGTGACATCCTCGTCGACGACGAGACCCTGTTCGACTTCTACGACCAGCGCATCCCGCCCGAGGTCGTCTCGGCCCGGCATTTCGACGGCTGGTGGCGCACGGCCGGCCGCGACCGGCCCACGCTGCTCGACTTCGACCCGGCCATGCTCGTCGCCCGCGACGGGGTCAACGATCAGGACTTCCCGGACACCTGGCGGCAGTGCGGCGTCACCCTCGACCTGTCCTACCAGTTCGAACCGGGCGCCGGCGCCGACGGGGTGACCGTGCACGTGCCGCTGCCGGTGCTCAACCAGATCGACCCGGCGCCGTTCAGCTGGCAGATTCCCGGCCTGCGCGAGGAATTGGTGGTGGCGCTGATCAAGTCACTGCCCAAACCGCTGCGCCGCCAGGTCGTGCCAGTACCCGACCACGCGAAGGCCCTGCTGGCCCGGATGGCCCCTTACGGCGAGCCGCTGCTGGACGCTCTGGATCGCGAGCTGCACCAGGCCGGGGTGACCGTGCCGCCCGACGCCTGGCAGCTCGACCGGATACCGGATCATCTGCGCGTCACCTTCCGGGTCATCGACGGCGGGCGCACGCTGGCCGAGGGCAAGGACCTCCACGCACTGGCCCGACAGGTGGCGCCGCAACTGCGCGCCACCATCTCCGCGGCGGGCGCCGATCTGCGGCGGCACGGGCTGCGCGACTGGGACGTCGGCACGCTGCCGAGGACCCACCAGCGGCAGCAAGCCGGGCACCTGGTCACCGCTTACCCAGCGCTGGTGGACGAGGGCGACAGCGTGGCCGTCGAACTGTTCGCCACCGAGGCCGAGCAGCGGCGCGCCATGTGGGCGGGCGCCCGTCGGCTGTTGCTGCTAGCGGTGCCGTCCCCGGTCAAGGCGATCCAGCGCGGACTCAGCGCGGCGGACCGGCTGGGCTTGAGCAGAAATCCGCACGGCAGCCTGGCGGCGCTGTTCGACGACTGCGCGACCTGCGCCGCGGACGCCCTGATCGCGGCCTGCGGGGGCCCACCCCGGGACCAGACCGGTTTCGCGGCGCTCCGCGATCGCACCCAGGCCGAGTTGCCCGGCGCGGTGCGCGCCGTGGTGGCCCATGTGCAGGGCATCCTCACGGTCGCGCACAGCGTCGAGGTGGCGCTGGCCGGGCTGGCCGCACCCGCGCTGGCGGCCGCGGTGGCCGATGTGCGGGCGCAGCTGGCCAGCCTGCTCGGACCGGGCTTCGCCACCGCTACCGGCGCCGCGCGGCTACCGGACCTGGCCCGGTACCTGCGGGCGGTGCAGCGCAGGCTGGACAAGCTGCCCGGCGATCCGGCCCGCGACTGGGACCGGATGGACCGGGTCGGGACCGTCGCCGCCGACTACCGGAAGCTGTGCAATGAGCTGGGCGAACATCCCGAGCTGGGCGAACATCCCGAGCTGGAGCAGATCCGCTGGATGATCGAGGAGCTACGGGTCAGCTACTTCGCCCAGGAGCTCCGGACTCCGTACCCGGTGTCGGACAAGCGGATCTACCGGGCGATGGACGAACTCGCGGGCTGAGTACGCCCGCCGGGCACCGCCTGCGCAGGACGCCCCATCGCCGACCGTGCCCGGCTCAGCGCAGCTGCATGTGCAGTCGCAGCGTGGTCCCGCTGCCGATCCGGCCGGTCGGCATCTCAACCAGATCACACAGTGAGTTGACCAGGATCAGGCCCCGCCCGTGCGGATCGGACTGGGCGGGCGGGATCCGGCCGACCAGCCGGTCGGCGAGCTGCCCGCTGTCGCTGATCTCGCAGACCAGGCACTGGGTCTCCGCGTCCTGCCAGATCGACAGGATGCCGGACTCGGCGGTGTGCAGCAGTGTGTTGGTGGCGACCTCGTTGACGGCCAGGCACAGATCGTAGACCCGCTGCGGGGGCAGTCCGGCCCGCAGCGCCAGGCCCTCGACGAACTGCCGGACGATGCGCAGGTCGGAAGGGGAGCTGAACACCAGCATGTCCCCCCACCACTCCGGCGGCTCGGGCAGCTGCGTGAAGCTGCCGTCCGCGACGACCCGCGGATCGGAGTAGTCGACGCTGAGTTCGCGCAGGTCGCCGTCGACCAGGATCGGATGGGTCCGCCGGGCGTCCGCCAGTGCCGCGGCGTCCAGCCCGCTCGCGTCGTAGGGGCACAGGATGGTGGCGTCCTGGTCGGTCAGCGCAACGTTGATCAGCGCCTCGTGCTGCAGGGCGGCCCGGTACTCGGCCGGGGTCCGGCCCGGCCAGATCGGCTCGCCGACGATGCGGACCCGGCCAACGGGGTGTTCCTGGCTGAACGTGTAGAGCACGGTGGGGATGATGCGCCCGGGATTGCGGCCCGCCTCGGCCATGTCGGCGAACCGGACCCACCGCGCGTCCGTGCCGAGCGCGGACCGGATCACCTCAAGATGAGAGCCCGGTACCGCGACCAGCGCCGGCTCGGCCAGTTCCAGGCCTTCGCGCAGAAAGCGCTCGATCCCGGCAACGTACTCGTCGGCGTCGCGGTAGAACAGCGCCTCGTGCACCAACCCGCCGTTCCCGGTTCGTGTGGTGCTCATGACTCGTCCAGCCGGATCCGCACGACATCGGACCAGAAGCGGTCCACGATCTCGCGCAATGCGGGCGGCGGGCCATGCAGTACCAGCGAGCGACCCGGGGCCAGCCGAGCCGCTGCGGCGACCAGCACGGCCGCTCCCTTGATATCGACGAACCGTAACTCGGCGAGGTCCAGGTGTACGTCCCGGTCGCCGTCGAGTAGCTCGTCCAGCGCCGCATCGAGGTCCGGCGCGGTGGCGAGATCGACCTCACCGACCAGCCGCAGGCCCACCCGGCCGGACATCGGCGTGATGATCAGCGCGATCCCGGTCTCAGCCGTTCGAGTCATCAGCATGCATTGGCCCCCTTACACCAGACCACAGGTCGCCGTCAGCGACCACTTCCGCCCCTAGCTTTCGCACCGAGCCAGGGCGTCACGGCGATGAACCTCGCCGGCACCGTCCTAATCGGGCCCTCCAACGTTCCGCTCAGAGGCTACTACCCCATCGTTGCGGGAAGCACCCCAATTCCACCCAGCAGGGGCTTGTTCACAGCTCCGTAACCACGTATGGCCTAGCGCCAGTTGCTTTCCGTGAGCATCAGATGCGGGTTGTGAAATTGGGCATGGACCGGTCACCGGCCGTCTCTCCGAGGAAACACCTAGCGATCCGACGGGCATCCCGAACCCCACTCAACGGTGCAGCAGCACGGTGAACACCGTGCGGCCCGGCGCGCTGTGGACGGCGACGGTCCCGCCGTGCGCGACGACGACGGCGTGCACGATGGCCAGACCGAGGCCGGTACTGCCCGCCACCCGGGACCGGGAGGCGTCGGCCCGGGCGAAGCGCTCGAACACGTGCGGCATGAGATCGGCCGGGATACCCGGCCCGTCATCGCTCACCCGCAGCCGTACCTCCGCGTCGTCGCTGGTCAGCCCGATGGTGACGGTGCTGCCCGATGGGGTGTGCGTTCGGGCGTTGGCGAGCAGGTTCGCCAGCACCTGGCCCAGGCGCATCTCGTCACCGGTGACGGTGACCGGCTCGTCGGGCAGGTCGAGGATGAAACGGTGCCCGGGCCCGGCCACATGGGCATCGCTGACCGCGTCGACCACCAGCCGGGTCAGATCGACCGGTTCCCGCGCCAACGCCCGGCCGGTATCGAGACGGGCCAGCAGCAGCATGTCCTCGACCAGCGAGGTCATCCGCTCGGTCTGGGACCGGGACCGCAGCAGCGCCTGCGCCACCTCCGGTGGGACCGCATCACCGCGACGCTCGATCAGCTCCGCGTAGCCGCGGATCGCGGCCAGTGGGGTGCGCAACTCATGGCTGGCGTCGGCGACGAACTGACGCACCTGGGTCTCGCTGTCCTGCCGGGCCTGCAGGGCCGCCGCGACATGGGACAGCATGTGGTTGAGCGCCGCCCCGACCTGGCCGACCTCGGTGCGCGGATCGGTGTCGGCGGCGGGAACCCGTTCGGCGAGCGCCACCTCGCCGCGATCCAGGGGCAGTTCGGCGACCCGGCCCGCGGTGGCCGCCATCCGCTGCAACGGGCGCAGTGCGGCGGAGACGATGAGCACGCCCGCAGCGCCGGCCACGACCAGGGCGGTGACCGCGACCAGCACCTCGATGCCGGTGAGCCGGGCCAGGATGGCGTTCACCGGCTGCAGCGGCAGGCCGATGACCAGCACGGCACCGTCGGGGGCCGGAGCCGCCACCAGCCGGTACTCCTGACGGCCGATCTGCCGGGTGCGCGGCCGGCCGTCCGGGGGCAGAGTGCCCAATACCGGGTCCTGCGCCGCGGCCAATGGCCGGGCCACCCCGTCGGGGTCGAGCACCGCCGCCTCGATCACCCACCCGTCCGCGAGTACCGCACCCACTGTGCCCACGGTCTGACCGGGTGCCAGCAGGAACCGCGGGCCCTCCGGTGGCCGCTGCGGCGGCAGACCGGGTGCGGGCAGGCCGGGAGGCCCAGCCAGACCGAGAGGCGCAGCACCGAAGGCCGACGACGACCGCATCGCGGCCGCTCCCAGCTGGTCGTCGAGCCGGCCGACCAGGAACCGTTGCAACGCCAGCACCGAGATCCCCCCGACGACCAGGCAGACCACCGCAAGCAGGGCCAGCAGAGTGATCAGCAACCGGGTCAGCAACGGCCAGCCGGCCACCCGCTTCCCGGCCCGCGTGAGCAGAGCGCTCATCCGGCCGGGCGCAGTACGTATCCCGCTCCCCGCACCGTGTGGATCATCGGTTCCCGGCCGGCATCGATCTTCTTGCGCAGGTAGGAGACATAGAGTTCGACGACGTTGGACTGCCCGCCGAAGTCGTAGTGCCAGACCCGGTCCAGAATTTGCGCCTTGCTCAGCACCCGGCGCGGGTTGCGGATCAGAAAACGCAGCAGCTCGAACTCGGTCGCGGTCAACGTGATCTGCTCGCCGGCCCTGCTGACCTCGTGGCTGTCCTCGTCCAGGGTGAGATCGCCGACCACCAGCTGCGTGCCGACCGCCGCAGCCGCCCGGCCCGCCCTGCGTATCAGTCCTCGCAGCCGGGCCACCACCTCCTCCAGGCTGAACGGCTTGGTCACGTAGTCGTCCCCGCCCGCGGTGAGACCGGCGATCCGGTCCTCCACCGCATCGCGCGCGGTGAGGAACAGCACCGGGATCTCCGGAATCTCCGCACGCAACCTGCGCAGCACGTCGAGCCCGTCGATGTCGGGCAGCATGATGTCGAGCACCACGGCGTCCGGGCGGAACTCCCGCGCGACGCGGACCGCAGTGGCGCCGTCACCCGCGCCGCGGACCTCCCAGCCCTCGTAGCGAAGTGCCATCGAGATCAGCTCGGTGAGAGTGGCCTCGTCGTCGACCACCAGCACCCGTACCGGGCCACCGTCGGCCCGGCGCAACGTCCCGGCAGCCGGGCCGGTACGGGCGTTCATCGCGGTCATCCCTTCAGTGTGAGCACCACGCTGTGCCGCTCATGAGGGCCACCTGTGTACCAGCTGTGCGACGCCGCTCTCAGTATCGTGACATCGGGCGCGGCTCAGGCTGCCCAGTCCGACAGGCGGTGGTTACGGCTGGGGTCGCGCAACTGTGCCAGCGCGTGCTTCTCCAGCTGCCGGATGCGCTCCCTGGTGTACCCCATCCGGTCGGCGATCTGCTGCAGGGTGTGCTCGATGCCGTCGAGCAGGCCGAAGCGCATGCTGATGATCAGCGCCTCCCGCTCGGGCAGTGAGTCGACCAGGGTGCGCAGTTCGGTGCTGAGTGCTTGGTGCTCCATTAGCTCGTCGATGGCCGGCCCTTCGGTCTCCTCGATCAGGTCACCGACCCGAGCGTCGCCTTCACCGACCGGAGTGTCCAGGCTGATCGCCTCCCGGCCGGCCCGCCGCAGCTCGATGAGCTGATCGACCGGCTTACCCGCCTCCTCGGCGAGTTCGGCCACCGTGGGTTCGCGCCCCAGCCGCAACGCGAGGTTCCGCTCCATGCGGGAGTACCGGGCCAGCTCGCCGACGACGTGCACGGGCAGCCGGATGTTACGGATCTGGCCGGCCAGGCCACGGTCGATGGCCTGCCGGATCCACCACGTGGCGTAAGTGGAGAACTTGAAGCCCTTGGCGTAGTCGAACTTCTCCACCGCGTGGATCAGACCCAGGTTGCCCTCCTGGATCACGTCGAGCAGCGGTAGGCCGGCGTGCGTGTACTTCTTGGCCACCGAGACCACCAGCCGCAGGTTCGCCCGGATCATGTGGTCCTTCGCGCGCGCACCGTCCTCGGCGACCAGGGCCAGGTCGCGGCGGAGCTCCTCGCCGGCCGTCGCGTCGGTGGCGTCGGCAGCGTCGGCGTCGGCGCGGCGCAGGAGTTCGGCGGCGTACACGCCGGCCTCGATGCGACGAGCCAGCGTGACCTCCTGCTCAGCGGTCAGCAGGGCCGTGGTGCCGATATCGTCGAGGTAGGAGCGGACTAGGTCGGGTTCGTCGTTACGGTCGCGACGCGGTGCGACCCTGCTTGTGGCGGACATGGTCAACCTCCTTCCGCGGGCCTGCCGGCCGGAGCCGGGAGTCCGGGAATACCTATCAGCCGGACGAGCACCACCGCGTGGTTCGGGGAGCATTGCCGGCGGGTGTGGGGCGGGCGCAGACGTCAGTGCCCCGGTCGCGCTCACGCACCTCTTCTGCCAACGCCTGCCCCGTCCCGGTTCTTCCCCGTTCTTTCCCGCCGCCGCGCCGCCCGGGGTTACTATCGAGTAACAAGGTCCCGGGTCGGAGCATGAGGAGCAGCGACCATGCGTCGTCAGTTGTTCGACGTCGAGCACGAGACGTTCAGAGACAGCGTGCGGGCCTTCCTGGACAAGGAGGTCGTGCCGCATCAGCAGGCATGGGCGGCCGAGGGCATCGTGCCCAGAGACCTGTTCCTCCGCGCCGGGCACAACGGGTTCCTCGGCATGGCCATCCCGGAGGAGTTCGGGGGCGGCGGGGTGCCCGACTTCCGGTTCAACGCGGCGCTCGGCGAGGAGGTCATGCACGCCGGGGCGGCCGCGGCCGGCCTCGGGCTGACCCTGCACAACGACGTCTGCCTGCCCTACTTCCTGGACTTGGCAACCGAGGAGCAGAAGCAGCGGTGGCTGCCGGGGATCGCCGCGGGGGAACTGGTCACCGCGATCGCGATGACCGAACCGGGGATGGGTTCGGACCTGGCGGGCATGGCCACCACCGCGGTGCGGCACGGCGAGCACTACGTGGTGAACGGATCCAAGACGTTCATCACCAACGGGATCAACGCCGACCTGGTGATCACCGCGGTCAAGACCGATGCCAGGGCCCGGCACCGGGGGATGAGCCTGCTCGTGCTGGAGCGCGGGATGGACGGCTTCGAGCGCGGCCGCAACCTGGCCAAACTGGGGCAGCACGCCCAGGACACAGCGGAACTGTTCTTCCGCGAGGTGCGGGTCCCGGTGGCCAACCTGCTGGGCACCGACGGGGGCGGGTTCGGGCACCTGGTGGACCGGCTGCCCCAGGAGCGGTTGTCGATCGCCATCTCCGGGGTGGCGGGCGCCAGGGCCGCGCTGGAGATGACACTGACCTACGTCAAGGAACGCGCGGCGTTCGGACGGCCGATCGGATCCTTCCAGCACTCCAAGTTCCGGCTGGCCGAGATGGCCACCGAGATCGACATCGCCCAGACCTTCATCGACCGCTGCATCGAGGCGCTCGACGCCGGGGAGCTGACGGTGGCCGACGCCGCCAAGGCCAAGTGGTGGTGCACCGAACTGCAGGGCCGGGTCGTCGACTCCTGCTTGCAGTTGCACGGCGGCTACGGATACATGCTCGAGTACCCGATCGCCCAGGCCTACGCCGACGCCCGCATCACCCGGATCTACGGCGGCACGACCGAGATCATGAAGGAAGTCATCGGGCGTTCACTCGGGCTGTAGACCTACGGTGCCACACTCCCGAGGGGTCGAGGTGGACTACCGTACGAAGTACGTGGCACTTGCTGCGACAGACACTTGCTGCGACAGACGTTGTCGACGATCGGGTGGAAGGTGGGGCCGAAATGTCCGGAGCGCTGAGTCCCACCCACTGGGTGATCATCATCCTGGTGTTCGCCGTGCTGTTCGGTGCTCGCAAGCTGCCCGAAGCCGCCCGTGGGATGGGCCAGGCCATGCGGATCTTCAAGGCCGAAGCGTCGGAACTGCAGAATGACCGGCGTGCGGTCGGCGAAGCGCCGGGCACCACGACGCCGGGCACCGAAGCGCCGGGTGCCGCGACGCCGGGCATCACCGCGACGCCGGGCATCACCCAGCCGGGCACCGCCCAGCCGGGCACCGCGACGCCGCCCACCCACGGCACACCACCGCCCCCGGCCTCATACCCCCTGGCCCCGCCCCCGGACCAGCCGAGGGCCTGACCCTGGGCACGCCGGACGGCCGCGCAACGTCAGGTCCGGGCGTAGAAGGCGTACCAGTCACGACTGGACGGATGAAAGTAGTGGTCGGCGGCGACGTGCTCGCCGGGGAAGAGACGGAAGCCGCGGACCGAACCGTCCGGCTCGGACTGGAAATAGGCGCCGCTGACCCAGTTCGGGTTGATGTCCAGCTCCATCCCGCGCACCACGCCGCTGGCCTGCAGTAGCCGCCCAAGGGTGCACACCGACAGAGCAGGCCCGCCGACGTACACCTCGGCCCCGCTGGCCGTGACCCCGAACGCCGAGCGGTGGATGAACGCCGCCTGGCCGATGGTGCTGCCCCACTCGGCGGTACCACCGCTGGCGCAGGTCGGGTTCACCTGGCCGTTGTCCACCAGCGGGACGAGGTTCTGCCGGACGCTCGCCACGTCGGGCCCCATCCGGACCTCGCGATTCCAGCTTCCGACGGTGGCTGTGCCGTCGGAGCGCAGCACCAGGCTGGCTGCACCGTCCACCAGTGGCCGCGCGGTGCGGCCCTGGCTGTAATAACCGCCGTGACTGGCGCCATTGAGCCGGAATCCGGCGTTGAAGACCACCACCACGCTGCGCTGTTCCGGCGGTGTCAGTGACGTGGCGGCCTGCCAGGTTCCACCGGGGTCCTGGAAGCCGGGGTGCAACTGTCCTCGCACCAGGGTGGGGTCGATCCACATCACCCCGGCCACGAAGGAGGTGTGCGAGCTGTCGGGGCGCACGTGGGCCACCAGGACCGCCGGGCGGCCTCGCACCGTCGCCACGGTCTGCCACTGGCCCTCGCTGGGCAACGGCGCCAGCCCCGCGGGCGCAGGCAACCCAGACGGCGCGGGGAGCGTCGGCGGCCCGGCCGGCGCGGCCCGCTGAGGCGGCGGAGTCGCCAGCGCCCCTTCAGCGGGTGAAATCCCTCCCGGTGGCAGTCCCCCGGTCCGCGGCTGGTCGTGCTCGTACTGCTGCCTCTCCAACCAGGTGATCATGCCGTCGAAGCCGTGGTCGCGGCCCCATTCGGCCAGCCGGGCCGCCACGCTGTCGGTGCCCGGCGCGCGCAACGCCCCCGCCACCGACCAGCCGACCGGCAACCCGAGCAGCACCAGCCCGACGAGCAGGGTCAACGACCCGCGGCGGACCCACCGCCGACCGGGCCGCCTGTCACCGCCCACCCGCACGCGCCACCCGTTGCTGTGCCCGGTCCCGACGCTGCCGGATCAACCTCAACGACTCACCACCGTGCTTCCTCTGACCGCCTGCCCTGCACCGCGACCGCCAGATAGTTCAAACCGAGGGTGTTCCCGGCCTGGAAGTGCCGCCGATATCACATTCCCAAAGTCCGTCGCGCCAAACTGTTCGACGTCGAACTTATTCTCTGGCATACCATGCCCACTGACGGTGCCTGCCGGATTCGGAGAGAACAGCGGTTCGGCGACGCGCAAGTGGCTGCTGCGACGCATCGGCAGGCCGTCGAGCATGCGACTCGGCAGATCGTACTATGGGGCCCGCGTGGGCCACCGGGGTAGCCATCTAGTCACCCACGGTCGTATACGTCTGTGGGGGCCGGATATTGCCTGCCGGGAAGTCTGCGGTCCATCGCCCCAGGTGACCTCTGCACTCCCCACCTGTCGTGTTCCGGCGGGCGGCCCGCAGGCCGCCAACCGCCCCCGGGGACAGCTATCGAGGGCGACGGCGTCCTGCCGCGTCCCCGTCGTGGCCGCCCCGACGTGACGGCCGGAGCATGTCCATCCGGCCCTCTCACCGTCCCTGCGCAATTTACGCAGTGCATTCTGACAACGCATTCTGGCAACGATCGGGAAGCTCGCGCAACAAAGAAGTTTTCGCTGATCGCGATATCGCCTGATGGATTTCCGCGCCGATTGCTGTGCACGGCGTACGCCGGAAGTCGGCACGACCTTCACTGCACCGTCCCAATTGTTCGGCACGGCCGGTCCTGAACTATTCACGCGGGATACTTATGATGGAGATCCACATGAGGAACTGGGTCGTCGAACCACAGAGGATCAGCGCGGACGGTGAGTAGCCCGGCTCGGGGCGCTGCCGGCCACCGGACCGGCGGGCTCACCCTTCCCACCAATGCAGGCCACATGATGAGGTGGACCGGCCAGCGGGCAGACCAGTCCACCGAACCGGCCGGGGGGCCTGCCCATGGCTACTGCCAGGCCCTGCCTTGTCTCCGGACCCCTCACCATGATCAACGACGTCGTCCGCGGCCCTCGTCGGCCGCAAGGCCACCAGATTGCACGGTAGCGATGGGTGTCGGTCCACAGGAGGATAATCCGAAGGTTTGAAGGCGGCCCGCCTACAGTCGGACGGCCGCATCCGGAGGGTGAGGACGCCAACGGCCGTTCCGGCGTCCGTGTGCGTCACTTGGAGTGAAAAACGCGATCCCATGGTACGAGTGGCCGCCTTCCAGCGATCATAAGGATATCTGCGGAATCTAGGACGGAGGCGGACTGAGATGAACGCCAACAGCGATGAAACGGTCGCGCACGACATGTTCGCCCTGCTCCATCAGTCCGCGGCACCCGTGGTGACCCGCTGGACGTATTCCATGGACGACCCGTTCGCAGTCACCCTCGTCATCCAGACCCGCGGTGATCAGTGCGTGGACTGGGTGCTGGCCCGCGACCTACTGGTCGCCGGACTCACCGGGCCCGCCGGGATCGGTGATGTGCGGGTGCGTCCGGCCCAGATGGCGGAATGGGACGTCGCGCTGATCGAGATACGGTCGCCCGACGGACGCGCCATGCTGGAGGTGGACCGCGACCTGCTGCAGCAGTTCGTCGATGCCACCATCGAGGTGATCCCACTGGGCACCGAGTCCAGTTTCGTCGACATGGACGCCGAGATCGAGAAGATCACCAGGAGCTGCGCGGGCTGAGACTGCCCCGGCGAAACCGGACCCGGGTGAACCGCCCGGTCAGGTCTCCGGGGGCCCGGCCCAGGTCCAGGCATAGCTCGGGTCCTCGCAGGCCAGGCCGGCCTCCCCCAGCCCGAGCGGCCGGAAAGTGTCCACCATGACGGCGAGTTCGTCGAAGTAGTCCACCCCGAGGCTGCGTTCCGTGGCTCCGGGCTGCGGCCCGTGGCTGTGCCCGCCGGGATGCAGCGAGAGGGAGCCCTGGCCGATTCCCGATCCCTTGCGCGCCTCGTAGTCCCCTCCGCAGTAGAACATCACCTCGTCGGAGTCCACATTGGAGTGGTAGTACGGCACGGGGATCGAGAGTGGGTGGTAGTCCACCTTGCGGGGCACGAAGTTGCAGATCACGAATCCCGGGCCGGTGAAGACCTGGTGCACCGGTGGTGGCTGGTGCACCCGTCCGGTGATCGGCTCGAAGTCGGCGACGTTGAACGTGAACGGGTACAGGCACCCGTCCCAGCCCACCACGTCGAAGGGGTGTCGCGGGTAGACGTAACGCGTGCCTCCGGTGCCTTCGGAGGTCCGGTGCTTGACCAGCACCTCGACGTCCGTGCCCTCGGCGAGCAACGGGACCTGGGGCCCGTGCAGGTCCCGCTCGCAGTACGGCGAGTGCTCCAGTAGCTGCCCGAACCGGGACAGGTACCGGGGCGGCGGGCTGAGGTGGCCGCTCGCCTCGACGCAATAGGCGCGCAGCGGCTGGTCACCGTGCGGGATCCAGCGATGCGTGGTCGCCCGGGGCAGGATCACATAGTCACCCTCCCGGGCGTCCAGCGGACCAAACACCGTCTCCACCACGGCCCGGCCGGATTCCAGGTACACGCACTCGTCGCCGACGGCGTTGCGATACAGCGGTGAGGCCTCCCCCGCAACGACGTAGCTGATCCGCACGTCGGCGTTTCCCAGCACCATCCGCCGTCCGGTCACCACGTCATGGGCCTTCCAGTCCGCACCGGGGAACAACGCGTGCAGCCGCAGGTGGCGTGGCCGGAGCGGGTGGTTGGCGACGGTGTCCCCAGGCGGCAGCTCCCAGATGGCGGCGTCCACGATCGCCGAGGGGACGTCGCGGTGGTAGAGCAGCGATGAATCCGACGAGAAGCCCTCCTGCCCGATCAGTTCCTCGCGGAACAGGCCCCCTTCAGGGTTCCGATGTTGGGTATGCCGCTTGGGCGGAACCACACCGCAGCGCCGGTAGTACGCCATGTTCGTCCTCCCTGCCCACGGCCCCCTCGCGGCCGTGGTCCAGGGTGCCACGTACGGCCCGCAGCGCGTCCGAGATCAGCTTCCCAACCCTGCCCGGGAAAACTCGGCCTGGGTCTCGCTGAGGGGTGTCATCGAGGATTGCAGGTGCATCTGTCCGAAGACCTGGTGCAGGCCCACGATCAGCACGATGATCACGCAGCCGATCAGGACCCGGAGCGCTATGCGCCACCAGACGATCACTGCTACGGCGACGAACAGGGTGGCCAGTAACGGGGCGGGGCTGAGGATGGGCATTGTCTTCTCCGCTCGGGCTGAGGTCTGGTGGGTTGGGCCGCCAACTCCTTTGTGTTGGTGAGTGGGCCTGCGCTCGTGGCGTAGCAGCATCGTAAACTGACGTCAGATGTCTGTCTACTAACAATAGTGGTCTGACAACTGACCAGGTATAGTCTGGTCGGACAACTCGTTGGTGCAGCACGCGTGTCGAACACTCTCCTGTAGCGCCGCAGGCCGGGTGCAGCGACGGCAGTGGCCGGGGGTCACGGACGAGACGGACCCCGGGCACCGAGACAGGAGCGACGATGAGTGGCAGGCGTGACGGCAGTGGCCGGTCCTCCCCTCGTTCGACGTGGGAGCTGAGGCTGGACGCACGGCGCCCACTACCCGAGGCGATCGAGGAGAAGCTCCGAGAGCTGATCGAGAGCGGCGAGTTACCACCCGGTGAGCGACTGCCCAACGAGCCCGAACTCGCCCGGCGCATGGGCGTGGCGCGCAGTTCGGTACGCACCGCCCTGCAGCGGCTGGAGGTCCAGCGCGCCGTGGAGGTCAGGAGGGGGCGCGGCTGGTTCGTCCGACGACAGCCGGCCGCCAATTCGCGCAGCGAGTTCGTCGAGTGGATATCGCAACGACGGTTCCGGATCGGCGAACTACTCGAGGTGCGGATGGCACTGGAGGGGATGGCCGCCAGCCTGGCCGCGGCGCGCGCCACCGAGGGCGAGATCGACGACATCGCCAAGCTCAGTGACGACCATCTTCGTGCCCCGTCCGACCCCGATGACCTGGTGCGGACGGACGAGACATTCCACGAGGCCATCGTCCGCGCGAGCCACAACGAATTGCTGCTCGCGACGTACAAAATGCTGGTACCCGAGGTCGCGGAGTTCCGACGCCGGCGATTCACCGCGCGCGAACTGCCCGCCCGCTCGGCCAACCAGCACGACACAATCGTCATGTTTCTGAAGCGGAGCGACTCAGCCGGGGCCCGAGCAGCCATGGTTTCGCACCTGCTCGGCCTTTACCAGGAGCTACCCGCAGTCGATGGCTCCGACGTCGCGGAGCCACCCGCCCACCTGTCGACCTTCGTAGGTGTGGAGGACGAACCGGAGTGGCACCAGCACCGCTGATCCGCCGTAGCTTTCCATCACGAGTGGCGCACCGCGCACTGCAACAGTCAGTATGTAGTCACAGACCGATTGCGGCGACGGGGGTGCTGACGGTGACCGTGGTGCTCGCATCGGTCGGAGCCGCATTCCTCGCGGTCGCCCTAGCTGGGGCGCTGCTGGTCGTGACCTACCGGCGGGTGCTACGTCCTCGCTTGCTGGACGAGATTCTCCGCCTTTCAGGTCCCGCGATTATACACGCGTTGTTGCCACAACAGGTGATGACGACGCTGCTGTCGAAGATCTACGGCGACAGCGAGGCCAACCGAGACGTCGTCGCCGGCCTGCTCGGGGGCGAGGGAGTCGAGCCGGACGGAAGTGACCTCGCCATCAGCACCCACACGACCGTGGACATGGAGCTTCGCGCGGTCGACCAGGAGACCTACGAATTGACCCTCACCTGTACTTATAGCTTCAAGGCCAATGTGGCGAGCCACCGGTTCGTCATCTTCGCCACGTGTGATCCGCTGCTACGTGACTCCATTGTTCTCGCCTGCCGAATCCCCCTTTTCGAATCTTGGTTCGTGCCGGACCCAGCGCTTTTCGCGCAGTCGGTCGACGAGATGTTGTCCTCGGTCCAGATCGGGATCCGTTACACCGACCTGGATGGTAGAAATTACGGCGCCGAACCCAGTAAGACAGCACTGAAAGAGGTAGAGTACCGCGAATGGCCGGAGTTCTTGAGATTCTTCCGTGAATCGCTCGGAACGATGCCACGGCAGAATCCTGCCAATTACATGGGAACACTGAGAATATTCGAGTGCGATCTCGGTGAGCTGGCCCACGTCGATCACGCGGTCGGTGCGGTAGAGCAGCTGTCCTTGCGGTTCAGGGCACTGCTACCGGTCGACGAGGGCTTCTGCTACTGGCAGGCGCCTTACCCCTGCTATGTTGAGCGCGTCACTTTCGACGTCGCCGGACTGGTTGTGGACGGCGAGCGCTCCTGGCTCTTCCGGATGATTCCGTTCACCTTGCGATCCTCCATCGAATCAAACCGGTGGACCCAGGCAGAGCAGCTCAGCGATCTTTTCGTATGCTCTTGGCTGCTCCCCGGCCACGGCGTCGCCCTGTTATGGAAGCCCGGTACAGATGACCACACGTCCACCTACCGAGGTCCCGAGGTGTGACGTCGTAGCAGTGCATGCCGCCATCGGGCCGGCGGGACTGCTGCTGAATGAGCGCCGAACCCTCTACCAGCTCGCGGTGGAGCTGCTCGAACCTGACCGACCGGCGCTCGACCTGGATGTCGTCGACAGCCCGGTGGCGCGGGGCCACATCGGCGACGTCCTGGCCGGACGCGCACCGCTCAGACATTGCGAGCTGGTCGGAATCAGCGCCATGACCAGCGACGGCACGACGACACCCGAGCTGCAGGTCGCAGCCAGGCCGATGGCCGGGGCGATGCTCGCCGGGCCGTTGGATACCGTGGCGTTAGAACTGGGCCGTCAGGGTGTGGCGCCCGGTTCGGTGCAGCTCCTCACCGAAGCCGACGGCGAGCGGTTCTTGTCGGCAGTCGGGATGCTGGCCGACGGAACAGCGCTCGCCCGGTCGGTGAACCCCGAGCTGATCGATGACCTGCTCGCGCACGTCGCACTGGTCGGGATGGTCAACCCGCTGCCCGAAGGAAAGCTGGTCTCGGCGTCGTGCCGGGCCTACCCCGGACTCATCCTGCTGGAAGCCAGATCGAGTATCGGCGTCGCCGAAGCGCTCGTGCACGAGGGTGCTCACCAGAAACTGTTCGACCTCGCCATCACCCATGATCTGCTCAGCGTCGACTCGGACCGATGCCCGCCGTTTCATCCGTCGTGGGCACCGGAGGGGCATGTGTGGTCGATGGAGCAGACCCTCGCCGCCTGCCACGCCTACGCCTGCCTGGCCCGGTTCGCTCAGGACGCGGGCGTCGGGTCGAGTGCAGCAACCGAAGCTCCGGTAGTTGGGGAACACTCGTTGCTGCCGGTGGCGGCCGAACGCTGCGTAATCATCGGGCAGTGGCTGCTCGGCCACAGTGACCACCTCGGCCCCGACGCCCGGGTGCTGCTGGGGCATCTGCTGGGCCGGTCGCCCCGCACCGCCTGGCGGCCGACGCCGACGAACCCAGCCGCAGTGGCAGGCGACTACGCCGTGATCGACCCGGTACTGACGTTCCGCCGCTGCGGCTCCACGGACCGGGTACTTGTGGGTTGCGCGACACGACCTCCGCAGCTCTACTGGCTCGGCGAGGACGCCGCCGCACTGCTGGAGCTCCTTGGGCACCAGCCATTCGAGACGGTCCTCAATGCATTTGCCCAGCGTTGGAGTATACCGCGCTCCGATGCAGGCGGCCGGTTGGCCGTATTGCTGTCCGAGCTCTCCGAATCGGGACTCGTGACAGCCCTACCCTAGGGACCGTGCGTGTGCATGCACGATCGTGTAGTCGAGGGACGACAGCCCATACAGCCCATCCAGCGGCGGTTGAGGGTGCGCGCCAGGATCAAGAGGCCGCTGACGTATCCACCACCTGAACCGCCCACAATCAAGCAGAACAACAACAAGAGAGCGTGAAACGCTAGCCGAAACAAAAAGAGAGTTGCGCATCTGTTCAGGGCGCGCCACCTGCGGTAGCATCTTTCTTCGATCATCCTCTTGCTGCATTGTTTTTATCTAACATCAGATGGGAGTGTGACCATGTCTGTGGATGATTCCAAAGATTCCTCGGAGGACTTGAGAAGGACCAGGATAAGCCCAGCGCTGGCAAGTTTCGCCACAGGTGCGAGCACCACAATCTTGACGATTGCCGCCACCCTGGTAAGTCTTCGTTCTGGAGCGTCACAAGAAAACCTTTTTCTCACACTTAGCTGGATCATGTACGTTTCGGCGGCTTGTACCGCTGTAGTCTTTGGTTGGATTCTACTGGACGCTATCAAGCGCAGCCTTGGAGAGCTCCGCGCTCTTTCGGAAATTGAGGCCCATGTACCACGCCTAATTCGATTTCGTCGACGCTCCGACAAAGTGCAGGTATTGATGGACGGCAGCGCCCTCATCTGCTATGAATGTGAGGTTGAATCTGCCGTGGGCGCATCCGTTCCCTGGCTGACATTCCCCATTGGGTGGGGAGCCGACCCTGACGGGCCGGAATGGCAGAGCTGTTTCGTCCGCAAGGTCTCAGTGGATGGGGTTGACTTCGATCCGGCCCTGACCCTCACCAAGAGGGCGAGAAGCAGGGTTCTCAATAATCCGCGATTCGAGCACGTGGTACTCGAGGAAGCGGCTATTCGAGTGCCGGTATCACTGGAGCCGAACCGGCGTCGTTGCACATTTGTGATAGAAATCGAAGCGCCAAGGGCATACGCCGCAATTGTGAGCGCCACCCTCGAAGAGGACTCTTATTTCGCCGACATAGCGTGCCTTACCGACGAGATTGACGTGCGTATTGAGTGCGTCGACGCTTTGCGACTTCTTTGCTCGTCTCGCGCTGACTACCGAGTGCAGGCGAGTCAATTCAGCGGAGAATTACTGGACACCACCGAATCGCAGGTACAGTCTGCTAGTTGCAACATGCGGAATGGCGTGCAATGGCGATCGACCAACGTTAAAATCGGCTATCGGTACGAAATTCCTATATCGGCACAGCGACTCACAGGATGAGCTACGCACGGCACCGTTGATCTTTGAGGGAAGATTGGTCTCAGGTTGCGCCGGCCCTACCCGGACTCGTCTTGCGGGAACCCGACCGAGCGTCGCGCGGCCGAAGCCCTCGGGCACGCGTGTACGTACCATAAGCTGTCTACCTGGGCGCAGATCCCGCTCGCCCGGCGCACCTGGCCAAAACCCACCTCTCGCCTGGCCGAATCCTCTACTCGTGGCCGTCGTCCGGGTGTTGACTTGGAGGGTGACATCCAGGCGCCACCATGCCGATGAGGTTAAGACGAAGGTACTACTGTGTGCGCTGGTTGCAGGGCCCGTAACACAACGTTGCTACGGTCAGACAGAACGGTCACCGCATCCATGGAAAGGGCAGACGATGCTCCCAGAAGGCGTCAATGACACCGCATTGGCGAAGCGCTCCATCACATGCGTCGACTGGTTCCGGCGTGACCCAGCCGGTGGCACCATCTTTGTCAAGCCGACCGAAGACGAC
>DASXOV010000020.1:0-4701 GCA_036494005.1 Pseudonocardiaceae bacterium
GCCTGGTCGGGCGGGTTCAGGTACAGACCCACCACGTCGACGAGTTTCTCCTCGACATGGCGGTCATGGGAGAGTGTGAAGGTCTTCACCAGATGGGGTTTGAGTCCGCGTGCCGACCAGATCCGCTGCACCGATGCCGAGCTCACTCCGACCCGTGTGGCCACCGACCGGCACGACCAGTCTGACCCTCCGGTGTCGAGTGCAGCGTCAAATCCACGATCTCGGCGACCTTCTCCACACTAGCTCCTGACAGCTCAACCTAGGGGCGGGATGGCTGGTCACAGATCTGGTCACACCGCATAGAGAACGGCCCCCGGAAGAGTCTTCCGGGAGCCGTTTCACCTGGTAGCGGGGGTAGGATTCGAACCTACGACCTCTGGGTTATGAGGCTGTCAGCCTCGGTCCCACACGGTATCCCGCGTACCGTTTCGGCTGTTCAGCAGACCTTTGAATGATCACAGCGTCTCACCTGTAGCGGCTGGACCCGCGCAATCTCGTGACTAACACGGTGACTAGGAATGTCCACACCCCTCGCCAGCACGGTCACACCACACGACACGGCTGCTTGGTCACAGGCCGCCGGTCCGCTCTTCGTGACGATCAAGCGGGGGGCGGGTCTGTCGGTGGCTGCTTCTAGCATCGGATCTCGCCAGCTGGTGAGAGCGGGGGCGAGCGCATGACGTGGGTGGCGAGGCTTGAGCAGGCCGTCCTGGGTAGCGCCGAGGAAGTCCTGCGCCAGACTGGGTTCTGTCTGCCCCCGACTGTGCATATCCTTGCCGAGGACCTGGACCCGCCCTACGTCGGCTACCTCACCTGTCGTGAGTTCTACCGAGGCGCCGATGCTGCCGCCGCGATCAGCCAGCTCGGGATCCTGCCGTCTGCACTGGCCGCGACCCGCCTGGTGGTGGCCTGGGAAGACGCCGACCTGCGCACCGGCCTCAACCTGCCCGGCGGACCCTTTCCCACCGGGATGGTCGTGCTGGATGCATCACTGAGCGACCACACACTGCATTGGCACCCGTTCCACATGCACCTCGGCCCCCTCAACGCGGCCGAACTGCCCACTGTGCTACCCCCAGTCGCTGTCCGTCCTGTCGCCATGCCTCGTCCAGGACGTGCAAGGCGATGTTGGCGAGCAACGGCGAAATTGGCGAACCCTGCGGGCTGCCCGCCTCCACTTGGGAGACGATCCCGCCCTCGAACACCCCGGCCCGCAGCCAACCTCTCAGCAGCTTGATCATCTTCCGGTCTACGACCCGCCGCTGCACCTGGGCAATCAGCGTGTCGTGATCGATCGTGTCGAACGACGTCCCGACTTACTACCGGTATCGAGGACCTCGTGGTGGCGCTGCGTGCGAACGCGCGGGGTCTGTACTGCGCTGAAGCGGCCGTCCGGTTGTTGATCGGTCATCTGGGTTGGTTGTTGCGGGGTGAGTTCGTTGCCTCGTTCGTCGAGACCGGTGAGAGCTTCGACGGCGCGCTGATGGCGTGGGTGGATTGGTCGGGGGCAGTGGCCGCGTTGGAGGTGGGGCGGTTGCCGTGCTCGTCGAGCGAGGGCCAGGTGTTGCGGATCGCCGCGAGCTTGGCCGAAGGCGTTGTGGTGGATCTGCGCGAGGCAGTGTCCGGGCTGGACACGGTCAACATCGTCCGGGTGGCTTCGGCCATCATGCATGCTGGCGGCCACCGCGACTGCGCAGTCACTGTGACCGGGGCGGATGCTCGATGAGCGCGGCGAAGGCAACGCCGGTGACGGCGGGTGCGAGCGTGACGGTTATGCGTGCGCATCATCCGCTGGAGGGGCAGACGCTGCGGGTGCTGGGCCGGATGCGCCGGCACGGGCGGCTGGAGCTGCTGGTGGAGCTGTCGGATGGCAGCAAGCGGTTGATCCCGCAGGAGTGGACCGACCAGCAGCACGACCCGGCAACGAACGCTGGCGACGGGGCCGGGACGGCCCAGACGCTGGGGTCGGCGCAGGATCTGCTGGCCCTGTGTGGGCTGGTTTCGGCGCTGTCGACCCGAGCCGGCGATGAGCGCGAGCAGGCTGCGCGGCACTCACCGTGCAAGGAGGACTCCCGTGCAGCCTGCGCAGCTCAGTCTGCTGCCGGACCCGTGTCCGGCGCCACCCCTGACCCTGCTGGCCCAGCTCCCCGAAGGCGACATCGCGGCGGCGATCACGCTGTTGGCTCGCCTGATCGCCAAGGCGTCGGTCCCCGACGCGGAGCCGCTGGATTCCGGGCGCCAAGGGCAGGTGAGCGTTGATGAGTGAGTTCACGGTCACGCCTTCCCATCTGCGGCGGATCGCGGTGATCTATGTCCGCCAGTCCACGCTCGCGCAGGTCGAGCGGAACACCGAGTCGACCGCCCGTCAGTACGATCTGGTCGCCCGTGCCCAGCAGCTGGGATGGCCTCGCAGCGCGGTCACCGTGATCGATGAGGACCTGGGATTGTCGGGGGCCTCAGCGCAGGGCCGCAGCGGATTCGCCGAGCTGGCCGCCCAGGTCGGCCTCGGTCAGATCGGAATCGTGCTGTGCCTGGAATGCTCGCGGCTGGCCCGCAACAATGCCGACTGGTACCGGCTGCTGGATCTGGCCGGGATGACCGACACCCTGATCGCCGACGCCGACGGTGTCTACCATCCGGCGATGTTCAACGACCGGCTACTGCTGGGCATGAAGGGCACCATGTCCGAAGCCGAGCTGCACATCCTGCGGGCTCGATTGGACGGCGGAATCCGTCACAAGGCTGCCCGCGGACAGCTGCGCCGGGGGCTGCCGGTTGGGCTGGTCTGGGGTGAGGCCGACGGCGAAATCCTCAAACACCCTGATGAGGCCGTCCGCGGGGTCATCAAGGTGATCTTCGCTGAGTTCGCCGTCCGCGGGTCAGTCCGCGCGGTCTGGCTGCATCTGCGCGAGGAGAGCCTGACACTCCCGCTGCAACGCCACGGGCATCTCACCGTGCAGCAGGCGGCCCGGCAGGAGATCACCTGGGTGGATCCGACCTACCACGCGGTCCACAACATCCTCACCCACCCTGCCTACGCGGGTGCCTATACCTACGGCCGCACCCGCGGCGACAAGTACCTCACCGCCGAGGGCGTGCTCCGCACACGTCGCCGGGTGCTGCCGCAGAACCAGTGGCAGGTACTGATCACCGACCACCATGAGGGGTTCATCGACTGGGACACCTACCAGGCCAACCAAACCCGGATCGGCGGCAACATCCGGCCCATGGCCCACCAGCCCGGCACCGGTGCCGTCCGTGAGGGCGCCGCGCTGCTGCAAGGAGTGGCGACTTGCGGGGTGTGCGGACGCAAGCTCGCGGTCTACTACGACGGTCCCGCCAAGTCCACGCCCGGCTACTACTGCACCGGCACCGGCCAGCTCGTCGAAGGCCGCGGCACCCGGCACCTGCGCGTCGGCGGCGTCGCCATCGACATCGCCGTGACCTCAGCACTGCTGACCGCGCTCGCACCCACTGCGCTGCAGGCCTGTCTGGCCGCCGCCCAACAACTCGAGGACGGCCACGACGCCGCCCTGGGGCAGTGGCGCCGCCAAGTCGAAACCGCCCGGTATACGGCCGGCAAAGCCCAACGGCGATATCAGGCCGTCGACCCGGAAAATCGGCTGGTCGCCCGCGGACTGGAAGCCGCATGGGAGAAGGCACTCACCGAACTGGCCGCCGCCGAAGCCGAACTGGCCCGCCGCGAGCAAGCCCGCCCCCGCGCCCTCACCACCGCCGAACACGCCGCCGTGCTGGCGCTCGCTGATGATCTGGAATCGGTCTGGGACGCCGACACCACCACCGACAAAGACCGCAAACAGCTGCTGCGCACCCTGCTGGAGGAGGTGAACATCACCGTTCACCGCAACGAGACCGGCGCACGCGCCAACATGGTCTTGCGGTGGAAAGGCGGCGCAATCACCGAGCTGACCGTCCCGCTCAAACGCCGCCCACCCAACCGGCTGCGCACCGCCGAGGACACCATCGACCTGCTGCGCCGCCTCGCGATCCACTACCCCGATGCGACGATCGCGCACATCCTCAACCGGCAGGGCCGCCGCACCGCCCGGGGATTGTCGTTCACCGCCAGTAGAGTCCAAAACCTGCGCCACCACTGGCAAATCCCCAGCCACCAACCCAGCGACAAACCGCAGAAAGGAGAACTGCTCACCGTGGCCGACGCCGCGAAAGAACTCGGCTTGGCCCCCTCCACCCTGCACCGCTGGCTGGCCGACGGATTCATCCCCGGCGAACAGCTCACCCCCGGCGCCCCCTGGCGTATCCGCCTCACCGACAACATCCGCGCCCTGTTCGTCGACCACGCCCCCCAAGGCTGGCTGGCCATGCTCGAAGCCACCCTCGCCTACGGCCTCTCCCGCCAAACCATCATGCAACGTGTCAAGCGCGGCGAACTCCACGCCGTCCACGTCCGCACCGGACGCCGAAAAGGCCTGCGTATCCAACCACCAACAGCCCCCGAAGGGCTTTTCTGATCATGACAATCAGCGAAAGGAGTAGTATGTCGATGCATCCAAGAACTTCTGAATGTCGAGATCGATCACCCAGTCGTTCTTCCAGCACCGTGTGCGGCACACCGCTACCGCGTCGATCGCTGACCGTCCCGGCCGGTAGCCATACGAGTCGGGGTGGAAAATCGCTTCGACTTCCGCCTCGATGACCTGCGCAGCCACCGTCTGGGCG
>DASXOV010000021.1:0-71280 GCA_036494005.1 Pseudonocardiaceae bacterium
TGGGCTCGAATATACGATCCTGGGCTTGGCCTGCGGGGTTCACGGTGGTCGATTCGATCATGCTGCAATGTGGTACTCGCTGGTGAGCCTGTCCAGGATCGGTCGGCGGCTGTCTCCTGCGCCGCAGGTCACGACCTGGAACCGAGGTTTTCGGCTGTGGGTGCCGAGTAGGTCATCCGTGTCATGCGACCTGGGCATATTCGTGGATCAGTCCGCCGAGTCGGTTGCGGCGTCGGAGCCGAAGGTCGGACGGTGGCGCGGGTTGGGGGGAGTGGTCTGAGTGGTGCTGCTTGGCGCAATGTGCGGTGGGGACGATGGTCGTTGAAGTGCGCCACGTACTCGGTCAGCACAGCCTCGAGGTGGTGGCGGTTGGCGATCAGTATCCGGTCGAGGAACTCGCGGCGGACGGTGCCGCTCCAGCGTTCGGCGATGGCGTTCGCCCGGGGCGCTTGCACCGGGGTGCGCGAGATGCGGATGGCTTCGCTGGCGAACACAGCATCGAAGGTGTCGGTGAACTTGTTGTCGCGGTCGCGGATCAAGAACCTGAAGCTCGCCACCCGCTCGTCGAGGCCCATCAGCAGGTTCCGCGCCTGCTGAGCGACCCAGGCGCCGGTGGCGCCGGAGCACGGCGACCTCATGGCGCAGCACCAGGATCTCGGCGTTTTTCGATCGTGAGCTGCGGGCCAGCAGCCCGAGCCAAGCCACGAGCTGGCGGAAGATCAGATACAGCAGTCGCAGTGCCACAGCGGCGATTATCCCCGACGGCCACTGCCCAGCGATCTCGCAGGTCACCGCGATGGATGACCAGTTCGGCACCCACACGGCCCGGCATGCCAAGCAGTGATCGCTGAACTGCTGGAGGTCAAACGCCCTGTTCCGGCTGCGCGCCGCCCAGGGCGTGATCGGCCTGGCCGACAAGCACGGCCTCGACCGGCTCGAACGCGCGTGCGTCAAGGCGCTCGCAGTGGGCGATCCCTCCTACCGGACGGTCAAGGGAGTCCTGGCTGCCGGGCTGGAGGCCGACCCGCCACCGCCGGCCACCGGTGATGGCGGCGCTGCGGCGTTCCTGCACGGTCCTTCGCGGGACTGTGCGGGCTCCCCTGCCAAGATCGCCCTCGACACGCATTTCGCCAACGCGCATCCGGTGGTCATGCATGACTGTGCATGCCGCGCACCGAGATAACGTTACCGGCTTGTCGGTATGCTACCTGTTCGATTCGAAAAATCGTGTACCGCCGCAATTTGACGAACGTCTCCTTGACTGCCTTTTCGTCGGTCGTCGCCACTGTCATTCTTCTGCCGCCGAGAGAGCTGTGAGTGCTGGTCGGGTGCCGCCGCACGACAGCCGCCTGAGCAGTTCGATCGGTGACGACGTTCGGGCCGTGAACTCATCCTCTCGTGATGAAGAGGACCTGCCCGAGATCCTTCGGGGCGCCTTCGGGTCCGTAGGCGGTTTCGTTCGCTACTACAACCTGGTATCGCGCGACACGTACGAGGGCGATCTGCGCCGCGTCACCGAACGCCACGGACTCGGCGTGATGCCTTATTTCAGCCTGGCCTCCGGGTTCTTGACGGGCAAATACCGCCTCGACGCCGCTGCATCCGTCCAGAGCGCGCGGGCGGGGCGTGCCGCCAAGTACCTCCAGACCGAACGTGGCCGCGGGGTTCTGGCCGCACTCGACGACATCGCAGGGGCCCATGCGGCCAGGCCGGCCACAGTGGCTCTGGCATGGCTCGCCGCACAGCCGACCGTGGTCGCGCCACTGGCGAGCGCGCGGACCATCGAGCAGCTCGCGGCGCTGCTGGCAGTCGAATCGCTACGGCTGACGGACGCGGAACTGGCCAGGCTGACGGAGGCCTCCGCCTAGCCTTCCACTTCGTCGTCCCGTTCGCGTCCACGCCGAGGCGCACGCGTCTGACCTTCGGTAGCTCGCCTCGGTGTCGGGATCGAGTTTCGCGCACTTGTCCCTACTTGTGGGACTGCCTGGCTGGCCAGGTTGACGATTCGGCCGTTTACGGGTGCTACTGGCTTGGAGTGCTTGTGGGCTGTCATGCGCGATGGCCCGCCAGCAGGGTGCTGGCGGGCCATGATTCTTGCGCTCTGACGGTCTGGAGACGGCCTGGAAGAGTGCGCGGATCGGCGTTTCCGCAGGTCAGCGCACTGCTCCGACCACAAGACTCACACGTCGTAGTACAGCCCGAACTCGAACGGGTGCGGGCGCAGCCGCAGCGGGGTGATCTCGCTCTCCCGCTTGAGCTCGATCCACGTCTCGATCAAGTCGGGGGTGAAGACGCCACCTTCGAGCAGGTAGTCGTGGTCCTCCTCCAGCCGGTCGATGACCGCGTCCAGGCTCGACGGCACCTGGGGGACGTTCTTGGCCTCCTCGGGAGGCAGCTCGTAGAGGTCCTTGTCGATCGGCGCGGCCGGCTCGTATGCGTTCTTGATCCCATCCAGCCCGGCCATCATCATCGCCGAGAAGGCCAGGTAGGGGTTGCCCGAGGAGTCCGGGCACCGGAACTCGATCCGCTTGGCCTTCGGGTTGTTCCCGGTGATCGGAATCCGGATGCAGGCCGACCTGTTGCGCTGCGAGTACACCAGGTTCACCGGCGCCTCGAAGCCCGCCACCAGCCGGTGGTAGGAGTTGACCGTCGGGTTGGTGAACGCCAGCAGCGACGGTGCGTGGTGGAGCAACCCACCGATGTAGTGCCGCGCGGTGTCGGAGAGCCCGGCGTAGCCGGACTCGTCGTGGAACAGCGGCACCCCGTCCGTCCACAGCGACTGGTGGGTGTGCATGCCGGATCCGTTGTCCCCGGCCAGCGGCTTGGGCATGAACGTGACGGTTTTCCCGGCCTGCCAGGCGGTGTTCTTGATGATGTACTTGTAGAGCTGCAGGTCATCGGCCGCGTGCAGCAGCGTGTTGTACTTGTAGTTGATCTCGGCCTGGCCGCCGGTGCCCACCTCGTGGTGCGCCTTCTCCACGGAGAACCCGGCGCCGATCAGGTGGGTGACCATCTCGTTGCGCAGGTCGGCGAAGTGGTCGGTCGGCGGCACCGGGAAGTAGCCACCCTTGTAGTTGACCTTGTAGCCCTTGTTCCCGCCCACCTCGTCGGCGCCGGTGTTCCACCAGCCCGCCTCCGAGTCGACCTCGTAGAACGAGGTGTTCGGCGTGGTCTCGAACCGCACTGAGTCGAAGATGTAGAACTCGGCTTCGGGACCGAAGTAGGCGGTGTCGGCGATCCCGGTGGAGGCCAGGAACTCCTCAGCCTTCCGGGCCACGTTGCGCGGGTCGCGGCTGTATGCCTCCCGGGTGAACGGGTCATGCACGAAGAAGTTGAGGTTCAACGTCTTCTGCGCCCGGAACGGGTCGATGCGGGCCGTCGCAGGGTCGGGCATCAGTATCATGTCCGACTCATGGATGGATTGGAACCCGCGCACCGACGAGCCGTCGAAGGCCAGGCCCTCCTCGATGACGTCCGCGTCGAAGAAGTCCGCCGGAACCGTGAAGTGCTGCATGATGCCCGGCAGGTCGCAGAACCGGACGTCGATGAACTTGACGTCCTCATCGGCGATGAAGCGCAGGACCTCATCGGAGTTGTTGAACACCCTCGTTCGCTCCTTCATGCGCTGTAAGTGCGGACCGGAGTGATCGGTCTGCCTCGATGGGGCGAATTTAGGAGGGCGGTGTTGCCCGACCATCACCCCGATGTTTCGCCAAGGTTACGACCGTGGCAGTCAGCGAAGCTAGTCGCAAAGCCCATAACCTGGTCGGGTGAGCAGATGGACACTGACGTGGATGTCCGGTACACACAGAGATCCTGAGGGCGATGATCAACAGGGGTATCCGGGCCAGCGGCTCGGGTTTCCGCAGCGCGGTCCAGGGTCGGTCGCAGGCGTCGGTCCCCGGATCCTGGCCATCGTGATCGACTGGTTGCCCTGCACGGTGGCGGCCCAGTTGCTCACCGCGAACCCGGCGTCGTCAACGCTGGCGTTGTTCGCGGCACTGACCGCGCTCTCGATCGCTCTTGTCAGCCGCACTCCTGGGCACGCCGTGGCGGGCCTGCGGGTGGCCCGGCTGGACGGACGTCCCCCAGGCGCTGGTCCAGCGGTGATCCGCACCGTGCTGCTGTGCCTGCTGATCCCCCCGTTGGTGTACGACGCCGATGGCCGCGGGCTGCATGACCGGGCGGCGGGCACCGTCGTGCTCCGGACGCGCTGAGCGCCGATCGCCTCAGTGCAGACCCTGTGCAGGACCCGGTGCAGATCGCCTCGGTGCGGAAGTCAGCGCCGCCGGGCGGCCCGCTGTACGTTGCGCATCTTGGCGCCCTGCGGCATCGGGCCCTTGGGTATCGCGGCGCCCCGGGTGCTGAGGATCGTCAGCTTGCTCTCCAGGACGTCGATCTGGGCGGTGCTGATGTTGCGCGGCAATTTGGCCAGGTGCCGTTGCAGTTTGGACAGCGGGACCTGGCCCTCTGCGTCGCCTACGGTGATGTCGTAGATCGGGGTCTGCCCGACCAGCCGGGACACCCGTTTCTTCTCCTGCGCCAGCAGTGGCTTGAGTCGGTGCGTTGCCCCCTCCGCGACCAGCACCACGCCTGGCCGTCCGATGACCCGGTGCACGGCGTCGAGCTGGGTGGTGCCCGCCACGGCCGGGGTCACCTTCCACCGGCCGCGCAGATTCTCCAGAGCCCAGGCCGCCGCACCCGGTTGCCCTTCGGCCTTGGTGAAGACGTTGCGCTGTACCCGACGCCCGAAGATCATGATCGCGGCGAGCACCCCCATGATGATCCCCAGCGGGAGCACCACCCATTCCTGCCCGAATAGCAGGCCCACCCCGAACACGAACGCGGTGACCAGCAGAAATGCGCCGATCATCCACGGCAGCAGTGCCTTGTCCTCGCGGCGCTGGACCTTGAACGCCTCGATGATCTGCGTCCGGCGCTGCTTCGACGCAGCTCTGCGCTCCCGCTTCGCGGCCTTTGCCGCTTCCGGATCCTTCGTCTTGGAAGGCGCCTTCGCCGGGTTCTTCGTTGCGGCCTTGGGTGGAGGTTTCGCGGGCATGGCTCCAGGATACGGCCGATCGGGTAGCGGGTGAGGCCCGCCACGGCAGTCAGCGGGTCAGCAGGCTGGCGGCCTCCTGCGCGGCCGGTCCGGCCTCGGCCAGATGTGCGAGATGCTCGGGCACCTGGTCTCCACGGTGTGTCACAGCTTGCGCATAGAGCCGCCCCGCCCGGTAGGACGAGCGCACCAGCGGCCCGGCCATCACCCCGGCGAAACCGATCCGCTCCCCGGCTCGTGCGTGCTCGACGAACTCTTCGGGCCGGACCCAGCGGGCCACCGGGTGGTGTCGCACCGAGGGCCGCAGGTACTGGGTGATGGTGAGGATGTCGCAGCCCGCGGCGTGCAGGTCGGTCATGGCGGCGGTCACCTCCTCGGGTTCCTCGCCCATGCCCAGGATGAGGTTGGACTTGGTGACCAGGCCTGCCGCGCGGGCTCGGTGCAGCACCTCGAGCGAGCGCTCGTAGCGGAACGCGGGCCGGATCCGCTTGAAGATGCGGGGCACCGTCTCCAGGTTGTGCGCGAGCACCTGAGGTGCTGCGCCGAACACCTCGGCGAGCTGCTCGGAACGTCCGTTGAAGTCCGGGATGAGCAGCTCAACCCCGGTGCCGGGGTTCAGCGCATGGATCTGGCGCACGGTCTCGGCGTAGAGCCAGGCACCGCCGTCGGGCAGGTCGTCACGGGCCACGCCGGTGACCGTCGAGTAGCGCAGCCCCATCGCCTGCACCGACTCGGCGACCCGTCGCGGTTCGTCGCGATCCAGGTCAGCGGGCCTGCCGGTGTCGATCTGGCAGAAGTCGCAGCGGCGCGTGCACTGGTCGCCACCGATGAGGAAGGTCGCCTCGCGGTCCTCCCAGCACTCGTAGATGTTCGGGCAGCCCGCCGCCTCGCAGACGGTGTGCAGCCCCTCGCGGTGCACCAGTCCCTTCAGCTCGCGATACGCCGGGCCCATCGTCGCCCGGGTCCGGATCCAGGACGGCTTGCGCTCGATGGGGGTCTGGCTGTTGCGGACCTCCAGACGCAGGAGCCTGCGGCCACCGGCATCGGATCCTTCATGTGCGGCTGTGCGGGGTGCGACGCTCACCGGGCCGAGCCTACGCGGGATCCGGCGTCACACCGGTCGGCTCCGGTGCGCGACGCCTGCATCGCGCCGGAGCCGACCGCTGCCCCGGCCCGGCGGTCGCCAGCCGCGGCGGACGACTACGGTCGGTTCCCGTGGATCTGAGGATTTTCACCGAGCCGCAGCAGGGCGCCGGCTACGAGGACCTGCTACGGGTGGCCCGCCTCACCGAGGACGCGGGATTCGACGGGTTCTTCCGCTCCGATCACTATCTGCGGATCGATCGTGCCGGGATGGGCCCCGGTGACGGGTCACCCGGTCCCACCGACGCCTGGGCGACCCTGGCCGCGCTGGCCCGCGACACCTCCCGGATCCGGCTGGGCACCCTGCTGACATCGGCGACGTTCCGGCTGCCCGGCCCGCTCGCGGTCACCGTCGCCCAGGTGGATCAGATCTCGGGGGGCCGGGTCGACTTCGGCCTCGGGGCGGGCTGGTACGAGGCGGAGCACACCGCGTACGGCATCCCGTTCCCGCCCGTCGGTGAGCGGTTCGCCCGCCTCACCGAACAGCTCGAGATCATCACCGGCCTGTGGGCGACCCCACCGGGCGCGACCTTCGACTACGAGGGCGACTATTACCGGTTCGTCGACAGCCCGGCGCTACCCAAGCCGGTGCAGTCGCCCATCCCGGTTCTGGTCGGTGGATTCGGGCCGCGGCGCACACCCGCACTGGCCGCCCGGTTCGCCGCCGAGTTCAACCAGCCCTTCCCGCCGGACCCGGACAGCGCGGTGACGCAGTTCGACCGGGTGGCCGCCGCCTGCACCCGGATCGGCCGGAATCCGCGAGAACTGATCCGGTCGGTGGCGCTGGTGTCCTGTGTAGGGCGCGACGACGACGAGGTGGCCCGGCGGGCCGCGGTGATCGGCCGCGATCCTGACGAGTTGCGCCGCTGCGGCCTGGCGGGAACCCCGGCCGAGGTGGTGGACCGGATCGGGCAGTGGCGGGAGCGCACCGGTATCAGCCGGGTGTATATGCAGGTACTCGACCTGCACGATCTCGACCACGTCGAGTTGATCGCCGAGGAGATCCGGCCCGTCCTGTGAGGTGTGGGTGAGGTGTGGGTGCCGACTCAGGTGCCCGCGATGGCCGGGTCCAGGTGTACCTGCAGCCCCGGCCGGGCCGTCGGCTGCGCAGTAGTGCGGGGGAGTTCGCCGGAGTGCACCGGCAGCCTGCCCTCCAGCGCGTCGACGACGGCCGCGCACACCGCGGGCTGCACCTGCGCCACCGAGACCGGCCTGCCGAGCTCCGCGGTCAGCGAGGTCACCCCGGCATCGGCGATGCCACAGGGCACGATCCGGTCGAATGCGGTGAGGTCAGGGCAGCAGTTCAAGGCGAATCCGTGCATGGTGACGCCGCGGCTGACCCGCACCCCGATCGCCGCGACCTTGCGTTCCGGGCGCCCGGTGGCGGGGTCGTCCGCCAGCCACACCCCGGAGCGACCGGAGATCCGGCCGGTCGGCAGGCCCAGCCCGGTCGTCACGTCGATCAGCGCCTGTTCCAGCCGTCGCACGTAGTCGACGACATCGATCGGGTCCGCCAGCCCGATCAGCGGGTATCCGACGAGCTGGCCCGGTCCGTGCCAGGTGATCTTCCCGCCCCGGTCCACATCGATCACCGGGGTGCCGTCGGTGGGTCGCTCGTGCGCACTCGTCCGCCGCCCGGCGGTGTACACCGAGTGGTGCTCCAGCAGCAGCAGTACATCGTGTCCGGTGCCCTCCGCGCGGGCCGCCGCCAGCGTGCGCTGCAGTTCCCAGGCTTCGGTGTAGTCGATGGTGCCCAGGTGGTGGACCTCAACAGGTGTCGTGGCGGCGCGACAGGACGCGTTAGCGTTGCTCACTCATGGCAGGCTACGCGGCCTCGGCGGCCACGCCGAGTTCGGTGAGCACCGCCCTGGCCGCGCGCCTGCCACTGACCAGCGCACCCTGGATCGACGGAGTGGCCCGGTGGTCGCCGGTCACGAAAAGGCCGTCGCCGAGTGCGGTGCCCCGCCGCAGCCGGTCCGGCGTCGGCGGGGTGAACGAGCACAGTGCCTGCGCCACCACGGCGGTACCCACGTGCTCCCAGCACCTCGGGTCGGCTCGGTAGACCGCGCCGGCCATCCGCCGGACCTCGGGCTCCCCGGCCGCACCGGCTTCCGGGGTGCCCAGCACGGTCGACGAGATCAGGTGCCGGTGGTCGGGGGAGTAGGACGGTGCGACGGAGGTCAGCACGCTGGTGTTCACCAGCGCCCCGCCGGTGCCGTCCAGATGGATCAGCGGCAGCCGGCTGGGTGGCTGATCACAGACGTGGTAGTAGGTGGTCAACCCCCGCATCAGCGGAACGTCCAGCCCCGGCAGCAGGGCGCGGGCCGCTGGAGGATCAGTGGCCACCACCACCGCACGTGCGGTGATCTCGCCGTCCGCGGTCCTGATCCGGCCCGGTGCGATGCCGAGCACCGACCGCCCGCAGCGCACCGTCCCGGGGGCCAGCCGTGCGGCGATCTGGATCGGCAGCGCCGCCATACCGCGCGAGGGCAGTGTGGCGGCACCTCTGGCCAGGCTGCGCCACACCAGCATGAAGTAACGGGCCGACGTCTCCAGGTCCCGTTCGCCGAATATCCCGGCCAGCAGTGGACGCAGGAACTGTTCGGTGGCCGGCCCGTCCAGACCTGCGCCGCGCAGATAGGCGGCGGTGCTGCGATCGGCCCCCGCGAGCAGCCGCCGCAGGTCGCCCAGCCCCGTACGCGCCGACAGTCGCAGTACGGCCAGCTTGGCGGCCGGGGAGAGCAGCGTGTCCAGCGCGGTGCGCCGGGCCTGACCCGGCACGCGTCGCGGATCGAACAGCCGGTGCAGCGCCCCGTCGGTGCCCCGGATCGCGACCCCGGGGACGAACGCGCGTAGGTCCAGCGCCGCCAGGTCCAGCTCCCGGCGCAGCGCCGGGTAACTGGTGTTGATCACCTGGAAGCCGCGGTCGAGCAGAAAGCCGTCGACGGTGTCGGTCGCCACCCGGCCGCCGATCACGGGCCCCGCCTCCAGCACGGTGACCTCCAACCCGGCGCGCTGCAGGTGGCGGGCGGTCGTGAGCCCGGCCAGGCCCGCCCCAACGACGACAGCGTCCATTGCCTACTCCAGTGCGGCGGCCAGCGCCGCCGCAACGGTGGCGTGCTGGAACGGATAACCCTGCTTGGACAGCACCCCTGGCACCGCACGTTGCCCGGTCAGCGCCATCTCGTCGACGAGTTCGGAGCCGAGGGCCAGGCGCATGGCGAAGCCGGGTACGGCAAGCAGGGTAGGACGGTGCATCGCCTCGCCGACAGCCCGGGTGAACTCTGCGTTGGTCACCGGGTCCGGGCCGCTGAGGTTGACCGGTCCGGACACCGCGTCGTTCTCCAGGACGAAGCGGATGGCGCCCACCTCGTCGTCGAGCGATATCCACGGCATGTACTGCCGCCCGCTACCCAGACGTCCGCCCAGCCCGAGCGCGAACAGCGGCTTGAGCTGGCCCATCACACCGCCGGACGGGGAGATCACCAGGCCGGTGCGCAACCGCACGACCCGCGCCCCGGCCTGTTCGGCGGGCAGGGTCGCGGCCTCCCATTCGCGGCAGACCTCGGCGAGGAACCCGGAGCCCACGGGGGAGTGCTCGTCGACCTCGTGGTCGCCGGTGTCGCCGTAGTAGCCGACCCCGGAGGCGTTGACCAGGACCGGCACGTGATGTTCGGCCACCGCCGCCGCGAGCACCTCGGTGGGACCGATCCGGCTGTCCCGGATGGTCTGCTTGTGCTCACCGGACCAGCGCCGACCCGCCAACGGTGAGCCGCCCAGGTTCACCACGGCATCCGCGCCCGCAACGGCGTCGGAGTCCATCGTCCCCGCTTCGGGATCCCAGCGGCGCTCGTCCGGCGCGGACGGGCGCCGCCGGACGAGGCGTAGCACCTCGTGGTCGGCCTGGCGCAGCAGCGACACCAGTGCCGTACCGATCAGACCTGTCGACCCCGCCACCACGACACGCATGCGGGAAATCCTGTCGGGTCATCGCCCTACGCGCGACCCGGATGTCGAGTCAAAGTCCGAGATCGGCCTCGAATGCGGCGTCGGTGAGGCGTTGTTTGAGGGTGCTGAGGAACCGGGCAGCGTCGGCGCCGTCCACCAGCCGGTGGTCGTAGGACAACGCGAGGTAGATCACCGAACGGATCGCGATGGTGTCCCCGTCCGCGCCGGACAGCACCGAGGGGCGCTTCACCACACTGCCGGTACCGAGGATCCCCACCTGCGGCTGAAGGATGATCGGGGTGTCGAAGAGCGCCCCACGGGAGCCGGTGTTGCTGATCGTGAAGGTCCCGCCGCTCATCTCGTCCGGGGTGATCTTGTTCGACCTGGTCCGCTCGGCGAGGTCGGCGATCCGGCGGGCCAGACCGGCGATGTTCAGATCGCCCGCGTCGTGGATCACAGGTACCAGCAATCCGCGATCGGTGTCGACCGCGATACCCAGATGCTCAGCGCCGTGGTAGGTGACCTCGCCCTTGTCGGTGTCGATCGAGGCGTTCACCTTCGGATGCTGCTTGAGCGCCTCGACCGTGGCCTTGGCGAAGAACGGCAGGAACGACAGCTTGACGCCTTCCCTGGCCTCGAAGGCATGCTTCGCCCGATCGCGCAGCGCCGCCAGATGGGTGATGTCGGCTTCCACCACCGTGGTCAGCTGCGCGGAGATCTGCAGCGACTCCACCATCCGCTTGGCGATCACGCTCCGCATCCGGGACAGCTTCTCGGTTGTTCCCCGCAGTTCGGACACGGCGGACGCCGGCTGGGCGGTGCGCTGCGGTGACGCGGGGGCGGGTGCGGGGGCAGCGGATGCCGAGGCCGGCGGCTGGGCGGGCTCGGGTTCTGGCTCCGGCCGTTGGACGGCAGCGAGTACGTCCTGTTTGCGGATCCGTCCGCCGACGCCGGTTCCCTGCACGCTGGACAGGTCGACGTCGTGCTCCGCGGCGAGTTTGCGTACCAGTGGTGTCACGTACGGCGCGCCGCCTGCTCCGTCGTTCTCAGCGGTGGGAGCGGGGCCGGAGGAGCGCCGATCCGCCGCCGGGGCGGGTTGCTGGGGTGGCTCGGGTTGCTGGGGTGGCTCGGACTGCTGGGGTGGCTCGGACTGCTGGGGTGGCTCGGCTTCGGCGGATTTCTCGCTCTGCTGCTGTGCGGCCGGTGGCCGGGCGCCGCTCGCCCCGACCGTGCCCAGCGCTGTGCCGACGTCGACGGTCTCGTCCTCGTTGACGAGGATCTCCAGCACAGTGCCCGACACGGGGGAGGGGATCTCGGTGTCGACCTTGTCGGTCGACACCTCCAAGAGCGGCTCGTCGGCCCGCACCGTGTCACCGACCTGCTTGAGCCACCTGGTCACGGTGCCCTCGCTGACGCTCTCGCCGAGAGCGGGCATCTGTACCGGCGTTCCTTGGCCGGTCGGCTCGTCGGTGGATCCTCCGGACGAACCGGCGGCACTGTCCGATTGGGACGAACCGGCGGACGAACCGTTGCCGGACTGTGTCGGCTGCGTGGCCTGCGGCCGCTCCCGCTGGGTCGCGACGGCATCGCGGGTCGGCTGTGGCTCGGACATCTGCTGTTGTTGCGCGGCGACGGCCTCCGGCAGTTGCCAGCCGGAACTGGCGCGGGAATCGCGCTGCCCGGCCTCGCCGATCACAGCGAGTTGGGCTCCCACCTCGACCGTCTCGTCCTCGGCCACCACGATCCGTTGCAACACGCCGGCCGCAGGCGAGGGGATCTCGGTGTCGACCTTGTCGGTGGACACCTCGACCAAGGGCTCATCCACCTCGACGGGGTCGCCCTCCCGCTTGAGCCAGCGCGTCACCGTTCCCTCGGTGACGCTCTCGCCGAGCGCAGGCATCTCCACGGAGTACGCCATCTGTTGCCTCGACTCCTCGTCCTTCGTGCGGTCCAGTGGGAATCGTCGCTCAGCCGTGCGCGTGCAGCGGCTTGCCGGCCAGGGCGAGATGCGCCTCGCCGAGTGCCTCGTTCTGGGTCGGGTGCGCATGCACCAGTGCGGCGACGTCTTCCGGGTAGGCTTCCCAATTGAAGATCAACTGCGCCTCGCCGATGAGCTCGCCCACCCGGTCACCCACCATGTGCAGCCCGACCACCGGGCCGTCCTTGGCCCGCACCAGCTTGATCCCGCCCCTGGTCTGCAGGATCACACTCTTGCCGTTGCCCGCCAGGTCGTAAGTGATCGTCTCGACCTCGGAGTAGCGATCCTTGGCCTGAGCTTCGGTGAGCCCGACCGAGGCCACCTGCGGCTCGCAGTAGGTCACCCGCGGAATACCGTCCTCGTCGATCGGGCTCGGGTTCAATCCGGCGAAATCCTCGGCGAGGAAGATGCCCTGGGCGAACCCGCGGTGCGCGAGTTGCAGCCCCGCGACGATGTCGCCCAACGCGTACACCCCCGCCACGTTGGTACGCAGTCGTTCGTCAGTGAGCACGAATCCGCGCTCCATCCGGATGCCGGCTTCCTCGTAGCCCGCGTCGGCGGTGTTCGGCCCGCGGCCGACCGCCACCAGCAGCAGGTCGGCGTCGAGCTGTTCCCCGGACTCGAGGTTGACGGTGACCCCCGAATCGGACTGCTGTGCCCCGGTGAACTTCATCCCGGTCTTGAAGGTGATACCGCGGCGGCGGAAGGCTCGTTCCAGTTGCTTCGAGGAGAAGTCGTCCTCGGCCGGGACGAGCCGGGGCAGTGCCTCGACGACGGTCACCTCTGCGCCGAAGGAGCGCCACACACTGGCGAACTCGACTCCGATCACACCGCCGCCGAGCACGACGACCCGCTCCGGCACGTAATCCAGGTTCAGCGCCTGGTCACTGGTGATGACGCGGCCGCCGATGTCCAGGCCCGGCAGCGATTTCGCGTAGGAACCGGTGGCCAGTACGACGGCCCGCCCGACGTAGCGCCGGCCGTCGACCTCGACGGCGTCGGGTGTGACCAGCCGACCGCTGCCCTCGACATAGGTGATCCCCCGGGACGACACCAGTCCTTGCAGGCCCTTGTACATCCGTGCGACGACGCCGTCCTTGTATTTGTTCACCCCGCCCATGTCGACGCCTTCGAGTGCGGTCTTCACTCCGAACTGGTGACCCTCGCGGGCGGCGTCGGCCACTTCGGCGGAGTGCAGCAGCGCCTTGGTCGGGATGCAACCCCGGTGCAGGCACGTGCCGCCCAGCTTGTCCTTCTCCACCAGGACGACGGACAGGCCCAGCTGCGCCGCGCGCAGGGCGCAGGCGTAACCGCCCGAACCGCCACCGAGAATCACGAGGTCAGCAGACGTGGCGGTTGCTGAGCTGTCGGTCACTGAGAAACTCCTCAACCAGATGTCGGTACCTTGGCACTGCCGTCGTAGGCGAGCACCACAGCCATCTTGTCACCACGCCCCGTGCCTGTGCGACGAGGGCGCGGCGGTGGTGGTGGTCGGTCAGCGGCGCCCAGAAAGGCGCCCGAACGGGTGCGTTGAGCTGGCAGGATGGCCGGAAGATCCGGCGAAGGCGAGGAGGTGCCGGGGTGGGACTTTTCGATCGGCTCCTGCGTCGCGAGCGGCCTGGAATGAGGCGCACGGCGTCCACTGCGGACATCGACCATCTCCAACGGTGGGCGGCCGCCCGCCACGGGGTGGAGGCCTTCGTCGAGCCCCGCACCACGGTCACCGAGACCACGGTGGTGCTGGTTGCACACGACGGTGAGTGGACCCGCCGCAGGGTGGACAGTGGCGCCGGAGCCCAGCGGCTCGGCAAGCGCCTGGGGATCCCGGTCTACGACGTCGCCAAGATCGGGTATCCGCAGCGGATGCGGGACTACACCGCTCGCCAGCGCATCCTGCGGGAGCGCGGCCAGGGCGCGGACAGCCCCTGACCCGATCGGCGCCCGGCCCGCCTGGCGCCTGGTCCGACCGAGGTGCCGGATCAGCCGTGCTCGGCGATGTCGGTGAGTACGGCGGCCAGCGTGCGCACCGGCACCCCGGTGCCACCCTTGCCGGTATAGCCCCAGGCGGAGCCGCTGTTGTAGGCCGGACCCGCGACGTCCAGGTGTGCCCAGTCCGTGTCGTCCGGGACGAACTCGGACAGGAACACCCCGGCGGCCAGCATCCCGCCCCATCGGTGACTCATCACGTTGGCGATGTCGGCGAGCCTGGAGTCCAGATCGGGTCGCAGGTGTTCGGGCAGTGGCATCGCCCAGCCGTTCTCCCCGACCTGCTGAGAGATCGCGGTGACCCGGTCCCGGAACTCCGCGGTGCCCATGATCCCCGGCGTGCGGGTGCCCAGTGCGACCACCTGGGCGCCGGTCAGCGTCGCGACGTCGATCAGGTAGTCCGGGGCGTCCTGCGCGGCGCGGACCAGCGCATCGGCCAGGATCAGCCGCCCCTCGGCGTCGGTGTTGAGCACCTCGACGGTGGTGCCGCCGTACATGGTGAGCACATCACCCGGCCGGTACGCGGTGCCCGAGGGCATGTTCTCGGCCATCGGGACGGTGGCGATCACCTCAACCGGAAGCCCGAGCCGGGCGGCCAGCACTGTGGTGACGATCACAGCGGCGGCCCCCGCCATGTCCATGGTCATCTCGTCCATCTTCGCCGCCGGCTTGATCGAGATCCCCCCGGTGTCGAAGGTGACCCCTTTGCCGACCAGGGCCACCTTGCTCCGGCCCGCTGTGGGAGCATCCGCGGGGGTGTAATGCAGCCGGACCAGCCGCGGCGGTCGGGAGGAGCCGACGCCGACACCGAGGATGCCGCCATAGCCCGCGCGCGCCAGGTCCTTCTCGTCGAGCACCTCGGTGTGCACTCCGGCCTGGTGCGCCAGGGCCACTGCACGGTCGGCGAAGGAGGCCGGGTAGAGGTCGTTGGGCGGCGTGTTCACCAGGTCCCGGGCGGCTGCCACCGCGTCGGCCACCGCGACGGCCTGGGTGAGCACTCGTGTCGCCGCCGCATCCTGCGCTGCGGGCACCGACAGGTCCATCTGCCCGAGCGGTGCGTCCCCGTTCCCGGACCGGTAGACGGTGAAGGCGTAACTGCCCAGCGCGGCGCCCTCCGCGGCGGCGGCCAGGTCGATCCGGGACAGCGTGGTGAGCGCCCGGGAGGTTCCGGCGAGCACCCGGGTTGCTGCGCCCGCGGCCCGGCGCACCTGTTCACCGGTGGGGCCGCTGGCGCCGTCGACCGCACCGAGACCAGTTGCGACCAGCAGAGGTGCCCCGAGGGCACCCCGGGTCGGGAGCTTGATCACCTCATCGGCCTTGCCACGGGCGCCCAGCACGGCCAGCAGCTCGGCGAGCCCGCCGTCGAAAGCCGCGTCGATCTCTTCGGCCCCCGCCGCGAGCCGGACCCCGCCGTCACCCGGCACGGTGCCCACCACGATGGCATCGACCGATGCGGTGGTCACTGCGGCATCGGTGAGACGCAGAGTCGGGCTTGTCACGGCCGTCTCCTCGCTTATGAGGGCAGACACTCCTAGGTGGGATGTTAACGACGCGGACCCGGCACGGGCCGGGCCGGGTCGCGATCGGCCGCACACCCCACGCCAGGAGGTGGCGATGTCTGGCTCGGCCGGTCCAGGCAGTAGCGTCCGGTAGCCGTGAGCACTCTGCGCCGCGGACCCCTGCACACCGCCCACGTCGAGCTCGGCGCCACCCTCGGGCCGTTCGGTGGCTGGGAGATGCCGATCCAGTACGCGGGCGGCGGCGTCGTCGCAGAGCACACCGCGGTGCGGGAGTCGGTCGGCGTCTTCGACGTCACGCACCTGGGCAAGGTCACCGTCACGGGGCCGGGGGCCGCGGAGTTCGTCAACTCCTGCCTGACCGCTGACCTGGGCCGGATCGGGCCGGGCCGGGCGCAGTACACCCTGTGCTGCGCCGAGGACGGCGGGGTGCAGGACGACCTGATCGCCTACCTGGTCGGTCCGCAGGACGTGTTCTGTGTGCCGAACGCTTCCAACACCGGGGAGGTCAGCCGCCGGCTCGCCGCGGCCGCACCTCCGGAGGTGACGGTGACCGACCGGCATGAGGAGTACGCGGTGCTCGCGGTGCAAGGGCCCCGGTCGGCCGACGTGCTGGCCGCTGTCGGCCTGCCGGCGGACATGGACTACATGGCTTTCGCCGACGCGAAGCACGACGGTGTGCCGATCCGGATCGGCCGCACCGGCTACACGGGGGAGCGCGGCTACGAGCTGCTGCCGCCATGGGAGCACGCGCCTGCCCTGTGGTCGGCGTTGGTCGCGGTCGCAGGCCCGCTGGGCGGCCGTGCCTGCGGGCTCGGTGCCCGGGACACGCTGCGCACCGAGATGGGCTATCCGCTGCACGGCCAGGACCTCGGGCCGGGCATCACCCCGGTGCAGGGCGGATCCTCCTGGGCGGTGGGCTGGGACAAGCCGGCGTTCTGGGGCCGGGAGGCGCTGATCGCGGAGCGGACCGCAGGCCCGTCCCGGCGGTTGCGCGGCCTGCGGGCCACCGGGCGAGGGGTGCCGCGGCCGCACATGGCGGTGCGCGGCGCCGACGGTGAGCTGGTGGGGGAGACCACATCCGGCACCTTCTCCCCGACGCTGCGTACCGGCATCGCACTGGCCCTGCTCGATCCGGCCGTGCGGCCCGGGGACACCGTCGAGGTGGACGTCCGAGGCCGGCCGTTGCCCTGCGAGGTGGTCACAACCCCGTTCGTGCCTTCGCACGTGCGCTGAATTCTCCTTCCAGGCCGAGATCGAACCGCGCGGGCCCGCCGCCCGAAGGTCAAGGTGGACAAGACGACGGTCGCGATCACAGCGGTTGCGGCCGGATGTCTAGGGAAGGAGCACACGATGCACGAGTTCCAGTGCGGCCACCAGGAGTGCAGCAGCCGGTTCACCGCGTCGGACAGGGATTACCTGATGCGCCAGGTGGCCGACCATCTCAAGGACGCACACCACGTCGACAAGGCCACCGAGACCTTGCTGGCGTACCTCGAGACGACCTGCGTGACCACGCATTCCGGCTAGAAACGGAGTGGTTGTCGCCTGAAGAACCCCTTCTGACAGCTCCGACATCTCGCCATCATCTTGTTGCAGGGAGTCTGGTGGAGCGGGACCTCGCTGCCCGGTAGAGGTTCCGCTCTCCCTGTGCGGCGTCACTCGATGGTGCTCACGAGAGCCGGCTCGGGATGATGGTGGCGGGCGGCGGCGATCCGGACCGCCTCGGCCACAGCGCGTCCTATCGCCTGCGGCACCAGCGCCAGGATCGAGCCACCGAACCCGCCGCCGGTCATCCGGGCACCCAGTGCTCCGGCCGCGCGGGCCGCGTCCACCGCGCAGTCCAGTTCGGGGCTGGACACCTCGAAGTCGTCCCGCAGTGAGTCGTGCGAGGCGTCCATCAACCCACCGATCTCCCGGGGCCTGCCCCGCTCCAGCAAGGTCACGACCGATCGCACCCGGGCGATCTCGCTGATCACGTGCCGGGCCCGGCTACGCAGCAGTGGATCGGCCAGGCCATTGACGCCACTGACGTCGGCCTCCCGCAGGCTTGGCACGCCCAGGGCCGCCGCGGCCTGTTCGACGCTGCGCCGACGCTGCGCGTACCGCCCTTCGGTCAACCGATGCGGCGCCCTGGTGTCGATCACCAGCAAGGCCAGCCCTTCGGCGGCCGGCTGCAACGGCAGGTGGCGCACCGTCCCGTCCCGGCAGTCCAGCAGCACGGCGTGCCCCGGAGTGCAGCGCAGCACCGCGATCTGGTCCATCCCGCCGGTCGGCGCGCCGACGATCTCGTTCTCTGCGCGGCGGCACGCTGTGGCCAGCATCGACCGTCCGGTCCCGGTCCGGGCCAGTCCGAGCTCGGCCAGCGCGTCCACCGCCAGCGCGACCGCGCACTCCAATGCGGCCGACGAGGCCAGTCCGGCGCCCGGTGGTACCGAATCGCCGACCAGCAGGTCCAGCCCCGGTACCGGGTGCCCGGCGGCGCGCAACGCCCACACCACCCCCGCCGGGTAGCCCGCCCAGCCGGGCGGGTGACCGGGTCGCATCGCCGTCACCGAACCGTTCCAGGGCGGGGAGCCCGGGTGCTGCGAGCGCAGCCGCAGCAGACCGTCGTCCCTGGCCGCGGCCGCCACCACGGTGCGCTGCGGCAGCGGCAGCGGCAGGCACAGTCCGCCGGCGTAGTCCACGTGCTCACCGATCAGGTTCACCCGGCCGGGAGCGGCCCACTGGCCGTGGGGCTCGCGACCGAACTCGGCGCGGAACACCGCCCGTAACGCCGCGCCGGTGCTCATCGCAGCTCTCGGAACCGGGCCGCGATGCGTTCGGGCGTGGTGTCGTTGAGCCAGGCCCCCAGCCCGGACTCGGAACCGGCCAGATATTTCAGCTTCCCGGCGGCCCGGCGGGTGGAGAACAGCTGCAGGTGCAGCCGGGTGAGCTCGCGTCCCTTGCCGACCGGGGCCTGGTGCCAGCCCGCGACGTAGGGCACCGGCCCCGGATCACCCTGATCGGCGAAGAAGCCGTCCACCCGGCGCAGCAGCGCAGGGTAGAGCGTGGCCAGTTCGGCGCGCTCGGTGCCGTCCAGCGCGGCGAAGTCGGGCACCGCCCGGTGCGGCATCAGGTGCAACTCCACCGGCCACCGCGCCGCGGCCGGTACGTACGCGGTCCACGTCGCGCCCCGGTGCACCACCCGGGTTCCGGCCCGCACTTCGGCGGCGAGCACGTCGGAGAGCAGGTCCGACCCGGTGTTCACCCGGTACTCGGCGGCCCGGGTCAACAGCCGCTCGGTGCGCGGGGGGAGGAACGGATAGCCGTAGATCTGCCCGTGCGGGTGGGAGAGAGTCACCCCGGTCTCCGGGCCCCGGTTCTCGAAGCAGAACACCTGGCGGATCCCGTCCACTCCGGACAGCTCCCTGGTGCGGTCGGCCCAGGCGTCGATCACCGTGGTGACCCGGCGCGCGGTGAGCGCGGCGAACGACGAACTGTGTTCGCTGGTGAAGCAGACCACCTCGCACCGGCCGGTCGCCGGTCGCTGTGGCCAGAGCGGCTCGCCGTCCACCAGGGCGGGCACCGGTCCGGCCTGCGGCTCGAACGAAGGGAACCGGTTGCCGAAGACGACCACGTCGTAGTCCTGGGCCGGGATCTCGGTGAGCGTGCCCTCCCGGCTGGGGCACAGCGGACAGGCCGTGGACGTGGGCAGGGACGTGGGCAGGTGCGTGCGGTCCATCCGGTGTGCCGCGATCGTCACCCACTCCCCGGTGAGCACGTCGAACCGCATGGTGGGCTGCGCATGACCGGCAGGCAGCCCGCGGCTGTCGTGGCTGGTCCGGGTCGCAGCTCCGGACACGTATGGTTCCCGATCGTCGTAATAGGTCAGAGCGCGCCCGTCGGACAACGGGATTCGAGTGATCCGCACCGGATTACCCTGCTCCTTTCACCTGGCTCAGCATGGCGGACGGGCGGCTTAGTGGGACGTCATACCATTTTGCCGCGCGAAGAGTTACCGTCCTCCTATGAGCGCCGCGCCACCGTTCACCCGCCTGCCACACCCGTCTCCCACGACGCCGCAGCGCAGGTCAGAGATCCTCGCCGCACCTGGTTTCGGGGCCTACTTCACCGACCACATGGTGCAGATCGACTGGACCGCGGGCGGGGCCTGGCAACCCCCTGAGATCGGTCCCTACCGCCCGCTGGTGATGGATCCGGCGGTGATGGTGCTGCACTACGGCCAGGCGATCTTCGAAGGTCTCAAGGTCTACCGGCAGCCGGACGGCACGGTCGCCTCGTTCCGGCCGCTGGCCAACGCAGCCCGGTTCCGCTCGTCGGCCCGCCGGATGGCGATGCCCGAGCTGCCGGAGGAGCTGTTCCTGGCTTCGCTGCGGGAGCTGGTGCATGCCGACGTCGAGTGGGTGCCTGCGGCCGGTGGTGAGGACTCGCTGTACCTGCGGCCGCTCCTGTTCGCAACCGAGGTGGGGATCGGGTTGCGTCCCGCCACGGCCTACAAGTACCTGCTCATCGCCTCACCGGCCGGCCCGTATTTCCGCGACGGGCTCAAGCCGGTCAGCGTGTGGCTGTCCACCGAATACGTCCGGGCCGCCCCGGACGGCACCGGTGCCGCCAAATTCGCCGGGAACTACGCCGCCTCGTTGGTGGCCCAGCAGCAGGCCGCTGCCGAGGGCTGCGATCAGGTGGTGTGGCTCGACGCCGTCGAGCGACGCTGGGTGGAGGAGATGGGGACGAACAACCTCTACTTCGTCTTCGGGGAGGGACGGCAGGCTCGGCTGGTGACCCCGGAGCTCACCGGGACCCTGCTGCCCGGCATCACCCGCGACTCCTTGCTCACCTTGGCCCGGGACCTCGGGTTCGGCGTCGAGGAGCGACGGATCTCGACCGAGGAGTGGGAGAAAGGTGTGGAGACCGGGGACATTTCGGAGGTCTTCGCCTGCGGCACAGCCGCGGTGATCACCCCGGTCGGTCGGGTGGCTTACTCCGGTGGCGGGTACACCATAGGCACCGGTGAACCCGGTCCGGTCACCAGCCGGTTGCGTGCGGCGCTCACCGCGATCCAGCGTGGCGCGGCGCCCGATTCACACGGCTGGATGGTGCCGCTCACCTGATGGGGAACTACCGGGTCAGCCAGGCTGACCCGATGGCTCAGCGCTCACCCGATGGCGCAGACGGTGAGGACCACGGTGGTGGCCAGTTCACTCGCCGCGCCCAGCACGTCCCCCGTGACACCGCCGAACCGGCGGCTGGTGTGCGCCGACAGAGCGACCACCACCAGGCCGGCCGTGCCGACCGCGAGTGCGCCCTGCCAGGCGCGTGCGGGCACCGCGAGCGACCCGCAGGCCAGCAGGAGGAGCGTCCAGGCCGGTGCGGCAGCGCGCGGCTGGCTCCCGGCCACCAGCGCTCCCAGGCCTTCGGGACGGGCCGGTGGCACTCCGGCTCGGGCGCACCAGCTGAAGGTGACTCGCCCCGAGGTCACCGCCAGTACCACGGCGAGCCACCGGCCGGTCCCGGTCAGTGCCCCCAGCGCCGCCGCCTGGGCGGTCAGCACCAGCACCAGCGTCACCACCGCGAACGGCCCGGCCGAGCCGTCCCGCATCACCGCGAGCGCCCGCTGCGGCCCGCCGTAGCAGCCCAGCCCGTCGGCGGTGTCGGCCAGGCCGTCCAGGTGCATACCTCGGGTCAGAACGGCCAGTACCGCCACCACCGCCAGCCCGGCCAGCAGCGGCGGGGTGCCCAGCGCGTGCAAGGCGGCCAGCACTCCCACGGCCACCACACCCAGCGCGGCACCCAGCGCCGGAGCCCAGTACAGCGCCCTGCGGGCCACCGCCCGATCCACATCGCGGGGGACCCGCACCGGCAGCACCGTCAGCCAGGATGCCGCCAGCGCGAGTCCGCGGATCACGGAGTGGGCACCCGATCATCCGCGGGTCCGGAGACGCCCGCGTCGTCGAAGGTGGCCATCTCGGCGAGCACCCGGACGGCCATCTGGAGCAGTGGAAGCGCGGACACCGCTCCGGTGCCCTCGCCGAGCCGCATCCCCAGGTCCAGCACGGGCTGCAGTTGCAGGTGCTCCAGCACCAGGCTGTGCGCGGGTTCCACCGACCGGTGCCCGGCGACCCACCACTCGCGGGCCCCCGGCGCGAGCTCCTCGGCGAGCAACGCCGCCGCTCCGGCGGCCAGTCCGTCGAGGATCACCGGGGTGCGCCGGACGGCGGCCTGGGCCAGGAACCCGGCCATCGCCGCGAAGTCGGCGCCACCGGCGGTGCGCAACAGTGCGACCGGGTCGGTGAGGACCCGCCGTGCTCGGCGCAGCGCGTCGCGGATCGCCGCGGTCTTGCGCATCCAGTGCTCATCGTCGATTCCGGTGCCGCGGCCCACCACCGCCACCGGCTCCGCCCCGGTGAGTGCGGCCACCAGCACTGCCGCCGGAGTGGTGTTCCCGATCCCCATATCGCCCGCGATGAGCAGATCGGCGCCTCGGTCGACCTCCTCGTCGGCGATCGTGACCCCGGCGGCCAGCGCCCGGGTCACCTCCTGGTCGCTCAGCGCGTCCTCGCGATCGATCGCGCCGCTGCTACGGCGAACCTTGTACCGGGTGAGCGGCGGCGGCAGTTCCGGTGCGGTCGGTTCGGAGCCGATCTCCCAGTCCACGGCCATGTCCACCACCCGCACCGCCGCACCGGCCGCGGCGGCGAGCACGTTCACCGCGGCCCCTCCGGCCAGGAAATTGCCGACCATCTGCCGGGTGACCTCGCTCGGATAGGCGGAGACCCCGTGCGCCGCGACGCCGTGATCCCCGGCGAACACCACCACCTGCGGCCTGGCGAACGGCCGTGGCGGACAACTGCCCTGACATGCGGCGACCCAGACTCCCAGCTCCTCAAGGCGGCCCAGCGAGCCCGCGGGCTTGGTGAGCTGCTCGTGGCGGGCCACCGCCTCCCGGCGGGCCTGCTGATCGGGCGGTGTGACCCGGGCGAACTCCACGTGCTGCTCCTCGTCTGCTGAATGTCTGCTCTGTGTTCTGGTGCCGTATCACCCGGGGGCGGTCGGGTGCCCTCACTATCGTGCCCCTCCGGCCGGTCCTGGCTCAGCGCAGCCGCACCGGCAGTCCTGCCACCAGCAGCAGAACCTGGTCGCAGACCGCGGCAAGAGCAGCGTTGAGTGCGCCCAGTTCGTCGCGGAACAGCCGCCCGGCGTGCGTGGCCGGTATCACGCCCAGCCCCACCTCGGCGCTGACCAGCACCAGCCGGGCCGGGCAGGCCGCCACCACGGCAACCAGCTCAGCGCAGCGGGTCCGGCAGACCGCCAGCGCGGCGGGCCCACCCTCCCAGGCCGCTGCATCGTCCAGCTCGCCGGTCAGCCAGGTCGCGATGTCGTCGACAAGTGCCGGCACCTGGCCGATCTGCCGCAGCGCTGCGGGTAGATCGGCCGGTTCGACGGTCCGCCAGCCCGGCGGCCTGCGGGCGACGTGCGCCGCGATCCGCGCCTCCCAGCCGGGATCGTCGGGGCGTCGCCGGGCGGTCGCCAGGTAGTCGACCCGGGCGTCCCCCAGCAGGCCCTCCGCGTGCGCGGACTTGCCCGAGCGCGCGCCGCCGAGTACCAGCGTCCGCACATCGACCTCCCGACCGCCGACCTCACTCACCGGTCGACCTCACTCACCTCCGTCGCCCAGCCGGTGACGCTACCGTCGGGTCCGGCGACGGTGGTTGAGGAGGGCAGGAGAGATGGTTCTGCGGTGGCGCTACGAGGACCCGCACGGCGGCGCGGTCGCCGGTCCGAAGATCACGTTCGTCGACCAGTCCGACGCCGAGGAGTGGCTCGGTCGCGAGTGGCAGGGCCTGCTTGACGACGGCGTGGAGGCGGTCACGCTGCTCGACGGCACGGACGAGGTCTACGGCCCGATGAGCCTGCGGCCCTGACGCGATCCGGGTGGTCTAGGAGATCTGCTCGCCGCGACCGACGCGGGGTTTGGGTGCTCGTAGCTTGCGCAGCTGAGTGGCTCTGGTCAGTGCGTAGAACCCCACGCTCAGCGCGGACACCGTCTCCTCGGGGAAGCGTTCCCGCACGCGACGGCTGATGATCACGCCGAGCAGCACACCCTCGGCGATCATCGTGACGAGCATCGCCATGGACAGCAGCGAGACGTACTGCTGGATCGCGGGGGAGGGCACCAGGATCACCAGCACCACCAGCAGCGCCAGCGGCATGAACAGGCCTGCGATGTTGCGCCGGGAGTCCACCAGATCCCGGATGTAGGCCTTCACCGGACCGCGGTCTCGCGGCATGAGGTACTTCTCGTCCCCGGCCATCATCCGCTCGCGCCGCACGGCGGCCGCCTCGCGGCGTTCGTTCTTGGACCCGCGCATCCGGCGCAGCGCTTCGCGCTGGTTCTTCGGCGGCGGCGGCGCCGGACCCCGCTTGCGTGCCTCGGACTCGCGGCGGCTGGGGGTGGGCCTGCCCTTACCGGGCGTGCGAGACCGCTGCAGCGGTTCGTCGGAGTCGGGCGTGACGTCGGCCGCCGGCTCCTGCTGGGAATCGGCGGCTCCGGAGCCGGCCTTGCCGCGCAGGAACCTCACGGCGCTAGCTTATGACAATCGATCGGGGCCGTTGACACCGTTCGGGGACTATGGCCACCGTTCGGGGGCGTAGCCTGCCCGGGTGTGCGTGTGTTGATCGCCCCGGACTGCTTCGGCGGGACGCTGACCGCGGTGCAGGCGGCGGAGGCGGTCGGACGCGGATGGCGCCGCGGGGCCCCGTCCGATGAGCTGGTGCTGCGCCCGCTGGCCGATGGCGGGCCCGGTTTCGTGGACGTGTTGCACGCTGCGCTTGGCGGGACGGTGCACACCACATCGGTCACCGGCGCGGTGGGGCAACCGGTGGCGGCTCGCTGGCTGGAACACGAGGGCACCGGCTACGTGGAGAGCGCGCAGGCGTGCGGCCTGCACCAGGTAACGCCCGAGCGCCGGGACGCCCGGATCGCGACCAGTCGCGGAGTGGGAGAGCTCATCGCCGAGGTGCGCGACGCGGGTCTGGGCACCGCCGTGGTGGGCTTGGGTGGCTCGGCCAGCTCCGATGGCGGGGCTGGGGCGCTGGCCGCGCTGGGTGCGGTTGCGGTGGACGCAGCAGGCCGCCCGCTGCCGCACGGCGGCGCCGCCCTGGCCCGCTGTGTCCGGCTGGACGGCCGGGCCGAGCTGGCGGGCCTTCGGCTGGTGGCCGCCGCGGACGTCACCAACCCACTGCTCGGCGGCCAGGGCGCGGCCGAGGTGTTCGGCCCGCAGAAGGGTGCCGGGCCCGAGCAGGTTCAGGAGCTGGAGGCGGCGCTGACCCGATGGGCCGCGGTGTTGGAGACGGCGACCGGGCGAGCGGTTCGGGAACTGCCCGCGGCGGGGGCGGCGGGCGGCCTCGGCGCCGCACTGCTGGGGCTGGGTGCCGAGAGTGTGTCCGGCGCGCGGCTGGTGGCCACCCGCACCGGGCTGGACGATGCGCTGGACACGGTCGAGTTGGTGGTCACCGGCGAAGGCAGCTTCGACTGGCAGTCGCTGCGCGGCAAGCTGGTGACCGCACTCGCCGAGGGCGCCGCGCAGCGCGGCCTGCCGTGCATCGTGGTGGCGGGGCAGGTGTCGGTCGGTCGCAGGGAAGCGGCCGCGGCCGGGGTTGCCTGCACCTACTCCGCGGCAGAGCTGGCCGGTTCGGTGGCGGCCGCATTGGCCGATCCGGTGAGTACGCTGGAAGCGAGTGCCGAACAAGCCGCCAGACAGTGGGGCGACCCGTGAGGTGACGCCAGATACCCAGTGGTGTGTCACCATGGACGGACGGGAATCACCCGTTGGCCGCGGGTGTTGCCCCGGTGCAGGAGGACGTCCGTGCCGAGCGCCGATCCCAGGGAGAGTCAATGAGCGTGGAGAACATCGCCGACACCGACGTGCCGACCCACGGCGTCGAACTGACCGAAGCTGCCGCTATCAAGGCGAGGGCGTTGCTTGACCAAGAAGGCCGGACGGACATGCATCTGCGCATCGCGGTGCAGCCGGGCGGTTGTGCCGGGCTGCGCTACCAGCTGTTCTTCGATGAGCGCATGCTCGATGGTGATGCGAAGCGGGAGTTCGGCGGCTTGGCCGTGGTGGTGGACCGGATGAGCGGTCCCTATCTGCAGGGCGCCGTGATCGACTTCGTCGACACTATCGAGAAGCAGGGTTTCACCATCGAGAATCCCAATGCCGGCGGGTCCTGCGCCTGCGGGGATTCCTTCAACTGAGCCCAGTTCTGACGGTTCGAGGGCCGCGAATCCGGCACGGATTCGCGGCCCTCGCCGTCCTGACGGTGTCGGCTCGCCGGGGGCTGCCGGGTCAGATCTGCACCGGGTAGTGCGGCTCGGGAATCTTCGGAGCGATCCGCTGCTCGACGAAGATGCCGTGCCAGAGCATGAACACCAGCACCGCCCAGATTCGCCTGCTGTGATCCATCGACCCCGAGCGGTGCTCGTCGAGCATCTGGCGCACCACGCCGAGGTCGAGGAACTCTCCGGTGGCCGACTCGTCGATGATGCCGCGGGCCCAGCCGTACAGGTCCTCCCGCAGCCAGTGCCGGATCGGCACCGGGAAGCCGAGCTTGCGGCGGTTCAGCACGTGCGCAGGCACAATGTCACGCAGTGCCCGGCGCAGGGAGTGCTTGGTGGTCTCGCGGGTGATCTTCTCCTCCATCGGGATGGTCGCGGCCACCCGGAACACTTCGGGATCCAGGAACGGCACCCGCAGTTCCAGCGAATTCGCCATGGTCACCTTGTCCGCCTTGACCAGGATGTCCCCGCGCAACCAGGTGAACAGGTCGACGTGCTGCATCCGGGTCACCGGATCCCAGCCTGCCGATGCCGCGTACGGCTCAGCGGTGAGGTCGGCATGCGAGACGGCCTGGTCGTAGCCGCGCAGCACCGCCCGCAGTTGGTCGTCCCGGAAGATGCGCGCGTTGCCGTAGTAGCGCTGCTCCAGGGTGAGCGCACCGCGACGCAGCAGGTCCTTGCCGCGGACCCCATCGGGAATGTGCGCCGAGATCCGGCCCAGGGCGCGGCGCACCCCGCCGGGCACCTTCTCGAACGGCGCCAGTGACAACGGTTCCCGGTAGATCGTGTATCCGCCGAAGAGCTCGTCGGCCCCTTCCCCGGAGAGCACCACCTTGACGTGTTCCCTGGCTTCCCTGGCGATGAACCACAGCGGCACCAGCGCGGGGTCGGCCACCGGGTCGTCGAGGTACCAGACGATCAGTGGCAGCGCCTCGGCCAGTTCGGTGGCCGAGACGGTGCGGATCACATGGCGGACCCCGATCGCGGCGGCTGACTCCGCGGCCACGTCCACCTCGGAATAGCCCTTGCGATCGAAGCCGGTGGTGAAGGTGATCAGATCCGGGTTGTGCTCCTTGGCCAGCGCGGCGATGGCGGTCGAGTCGATCCCGCCGGAGAGGAAAGCGCCGACGGTGACGTCGGCCCGCATGTGCTTGGCCACCGAATCCCGCATGACCGCGGTGATCCTGTCGTGCAGTGCTCGTGACTCGGCGCCGGTGTGCACCGCGACGGGCCGGAAGTCGGGGTGGAAATAGCGCTCGCTGCGCAGGGGGGTTCCGGGCGAGACGGTGAACGAGGTGCCGGACTCGATACGGGTGATCCCGGTGTGCAGCGAGGCCGGCTCGGGCACGTACTGCAGGGTGAGGTAGTGCTGCAGAGCCCGGCGGTCCACCTCCACCGTGCCGCCGAACCCGTCGCCGACTCCCAACGACGGGGCCAGTTCCAGCAGGCTCTTCTTCTCACTGGAGAACGCGACACCGCCCGTCCCGGTGCAGGTGAACAGCGGCTTGATGCCGAACGGGTCACGGGCGCCGAAGGCAACTCGTTCCTGGGTGTCCCAGATGATGAACGCGAACATTCCGCGCAGCCGTTGCACCGCGGCGGGCCCGAAGTGGTGGTAGGCGGCGAGCACCACTTCGGTGTCACCCTCGGTGACGAAGCTCACGTGGTAGGGCTCGCCCTGCAATTCCTCCCGGAGCTCCAGGTAGTTGTAGATCTCGCCGTTGAACAGGATCACGTAGCGCTGCGGCGCCTCCGGCGGACCCCACCGCAGGGGCTGGTGCGAGTACTCCAGATCGATGATGGAGAGCCGATTGAACCCGAGTACCACATCGGTGTCGTTCCAGGTCCCGGTCTCGTCAGGACCGCGATGCCGCTGGCAGCGCAACGCAGCGGTCACGTCCGGCACCCGCTGCGCCGCATCCTGTTGCCCCGTCACCAGTCCCAGCAACCCGCACACTCGCTTGCCCTCTCGTCGGCGGTACCGCCCCCCTGCCAGAGACAGTCACGGCGCCCCAGTATGCCGAGCACGACGAAGCGCCCGGCCGCCCCGGGGGAACTGTGGCCTTAGTGCTGGTCTAGGCTCCAGAGCAGTCGTGACACTACGTCAGGCCGACGTACCTGCAGGGCCGGCCAGGGCATCGGGCAACGAGGAGGAACGAGGCGTGGTCGACGGAGTCCGCCCCCGTGCGGTTCGGTTGCTCAAGGTGATGGGGCTGGCTGGACTGGTCGCCTTCGTGTCCACCGGGTGCTCGGTGAACGACGCTCTTGCGTTCGGCTGGCCGCAGGGGGTCACTCCGCAGGCCGAACGGATACGTGAACTGTGGATCTGGGCGACGCTGGCCGCGTTGGTGGTCGGGGCGATCGTGTTCGCGCTGATCATGTGGGCAGTCGTCTTCCACCGTAAACGGTCCGACGAGATGCCTCGGCAGACTCAGTACAACCTGCCGCTCGAGATCGTTTACACGGTCATTCCGTTCGTCATCGTTGCGGTGCTCTTCTACTTCACCGCCACGACACAGAATTACGTCAACGCCAAGGCCGCGGATCCTGCGCTGCGGGTCAATGTGGTGGCCTTCCAGTGGAACTGGGAGTTCCAGTACCTGCAGAACAAGCCGGGTGCGGATGGCAAGTTCGCGGTCCAGCGGACGCCGGGCGGTACCCCGATCTCCACGGTCGGTTCGGCCACGACGATCCCGATCCTGGTGCTGCCCACCAAACGTCTGGTGGAGTACCGGATCACGTCCACCGACGTGATCCACTCCTTCTTCGTACCGGAATTCCTCTTCAAGCGCGACGTGTTCCCCCGGCCGGAGAAGAACGACACCGACAACGTGTTCCAGAACACGGTTGAGCGGGAGGGCGCGTTCGTCGGTCGCTGTGCTGAATTGTGCGGAACCTACCACTCGATGATGAACTTCGAAGTGCGGGCGTTGCCGGGTGACCTGTTCGACCGCTACCTGCAGCTACGGGCCCGTACCAACCCGCAGACCGGGCAGTCGTACACCACCGGCGAGGCGTTGGCGACGCTGAACTGCGGTGCGCTCTGCGCTCCCGAGGCGGTCACCACGTTCCCGTTCGACACCAAACGCGCCGGCGGCCAGCCTTCCGGGCGTAGATGACCTTCCGGTACCAATCGGATCCCTTCCGCAGGCTCGAGAGCGAGGCAGCACGATGAGGGTCGAAGCGCGGATCTTCGAGATCATCACCGGATTCTTCTTCCTGTCCGCGGTGGTCTACGGCCTCTGGTCGGGCGGTGAGCCGGTCGGCTCGGTCGCGCTGACCCTGACCGGCGGTCTGACCCTCATCGTCGGAACCTATTTCCGATTCGTCTCCCGTCGGGTCCGGATGCGCCCGGAGGACAATGCCGACGCCGAGATCTCGGACGGCGCCGGTGAGTTGGGCTTCTTCTCGCCCGGCAGCTACTGGCCGATCGGGATCGCGCTGGCGGCCAGCGTGGTCGGGGGAGCGGTGGCGTTCAGTGAGTGGTGGCTGGTCGCGATCGGCATCGTCCTGGTGCTCCTCACCGTTGCCGGGCTGATCTTCGAGTACCACATCGGTCCCCGGGCTCAGTGAGCGTGCTCTTGTCAGCGGTCTGACACGACACCTACCAGTACGTTTGCGATCTGACCGAGTGGCACCACCTTGTCGACCAGCTTGGTGCTGATCGCCGATCGGGGCATCTCGAAATGCTGGCTGCTCGCCTCGTCCTGGGCCAGGACGGTGCCTCCGCAGTAGGAGACGGTTCGGATTCCGGCCGTCCCGTCGTTGCCGATTCCGGTCAGCACGACGGCTGTGACGCGAGGCCCACAGCTCATCGCCAGGGTGACCAGCATCAGGTCGGCGGACGGACGTGCCGGAGGGTGCTCCCCGGAGTCGATCAGGCACACCTCGGCGGCAGAGCTGATGAGCAGATGTTTGCCGGGCGGGGCGACCAATACCTCGCTGGTCGTGAGCGAGTCCTGATCCCGGGCGTTCCGGACCAGCAGTTGGGTGCTCCGGTCCAGGACGGCAGGCAGCGAACCGCGTGAGTAAGGCGAGACGTGCAGGCACACGAGCACGGCGGCCGGGAAGTCCGCGGGCAGGGGCGCCAGCACCCGCTGCAGGGCCTCCACGCCGCCCGCAGAGGCGACCAGCGCAACGACCGAGGGTGGCAGCGGGTTAGTCACTGGGCTGCTGTGGCCGCCCTGCCAACTTCCGCTTCTCGGACTCAGCCTCGGCTGCACTGTCCTGGGCAGCGTGCTGATGAGCAGCGGCAGCTGCCTCTCGGCGGGCACTCTCCAGCGCCCTGGTCTGCTCCGGCGGATCCGGCCGCAGCAGCGATCCTGGGACCGGTGCACCGGCTGAACCCAACTGGTTCATCCGCTTGGGCACCGGGGCGCCCTGGTACTCCAGCGGAATGGCGTGGCCGTGGTCGTCGACACCGCCGAGGGGTTGATGCACCTCGATGAATTCACCGTGCGGAAGACGCTTGATGATTCCGGTCTCGATGCCGTGTTCGAGAACCGCCCGGTCGGCTCGCTGCAGGCCCAGGCAGATCCGGTACGTCACGTAGTAGGCCAGCGGCGGCACGATCAGCAGGCCGATGCGCCCTGCCCAGGTCGTCGCGTTCAGCGAGATGTCGAACACGTAGGCGATGACGTCATTGCCGCCGGAGAGCAGCAGGATGGCCATGAAGCTGATCGCCATCATGCCCAGCCCGGAGCGCACCGGCACGTCCCGAGGCCGCTGCAGCAGGTTGTGGGAGGCGTTGTCCTTGGTGAGCTTGCGCTCGATGGCCGGGTACATCAGTGCCAGGCTGAACATGATGATGGGCAGCACCATCGTCGGCCAGAACGATGCGGGAATCATGTAGTTGCCCAGGTAGATCTCCCATGCGGGCCACAACCGGGTCGAACCGTCCAGCCAGCCCACATACCAGTCGGGCTGGGAGGCGGCGGACACCTGCGCCGGGTTGTACGGGCCGAAGTTCCACACCGGGTTGATCTGGAACAGACCGGCCATGATGCAGATGACGCCGATGTTCACCATCGCGAAGCCGGTGGCCTTGCTCGCGAAGATCGGCAGGATCCGCACCCCGACCACGTTGCGCTCAGTACGCCCAGGCCCGGGGAACTGGGTGTGTTTCTGGTACCAGACCAGCCCCAGATGCACGGCGATCAGGGCGAACAGCAGGCCCGGGATGATGAAGACGTGCACGATGTAGAAGCGGGGGATGATCTCGTGGCCGGGGAACTCGCCACCGAAGATCGCCCAGTGCGCCCAGGTGCCGATGACCGGTGGGGACATCGTGATCGCCGAGATGATGCGCAGCCCGGTTCCGGAGAGCAGATCGTCGGGCAGTGAGTAGCCGGTGAGGCCTTCCAGGCCGGCGAGGAACGCGATGGCGATGCCGATCGTCCAGTTCAGCTCCCTCGGTTTGCGGAAGGCGCCGGTGAAGAAGGTTCGGAACATGTGCACCACGAGGGCCGCGACGAACAACAGCGCCGCCCAGTGGTGCACTTGCCGGACGAACAGCCCGCCCCGGACGTCGAAGGAGAGCTGCAGGGTCGACTCGAACGCCCGGGACATCTCGATCCCGCGCAGATTCTGGAACGGACCGTTGTACTCGACCTCTGTCATGGAGGGGTCGAAGAAGAGCGCGAGGTACGTGCCGGACAGCAGCAGCACGATGAAGCTGTTCAGCGCGATCTCACCGAGCATGAACGACCAGTGCGTGGGAAAGACCTTGTTGATCTGTCTCCGCACGCCTGCGGCCAGGTGGAACCGCTGGTCGAGGTCGTTCGCGGCCTGCGCCGCCCGGTCTGCCTTGGCCGACGTCGTCATCGGGCTCATGACCTCCGCTCCCAGAAAGCCGGGCCTACTGGTTCGATGAAGTCACCCTTCGCGTAGAAGTATCCCTCATCGTCGACGTTGATGGGCAACTGCGGCAAGGCCCTGGTGGCCGGGCCGAAGATCGGCTTGGCGTACTCCAGCATGTTGAACTGCGACTGATGGCAGGGGCAGAGCAGCCGGGCGGTCTGCGCCTCGTACAGCGAAGCGGGGCAGCCGAGGTGCGTGCAGATCTTCGAGTACGCGTAGAAGTCGCTGTAGTTGAAGTCGACCTGGCCCTTACGCTTGACCACTTCGACCGCCTGCTCCGGCCGGAGCCGGATGAGCATGACGGGATTGTCGGAAGCGGTCAGTGCTTCGTGCGCCTCCTCCGCGGTCCAGGAGCGCTTGTAGGGGAAGACCGTGGCGATGCTCCCGGCCGCCAGGTCCTCGGGACGGGCCAGGGTGAGTTCCTTGTGCTCGTAGCGCAGGTACACCCGTTCACCGTTGTCCGAGCGCCAGCTGGTGGTCCACAGCGCGGCGTGTGCCCCGCCCTGCCACGGGTTGCGAATCAGTCCGCCGAGCGCGATGACGCCCACTCCGGCACCGAACACACCCGCACCCAACCCGGCGGCCCGCTTGATCAGGGACCTCCGCGCCAGGCCGCTGCGGGTGGCGCTGTCCGCAAGGACCGCGGCCGTTGTGACCCGGTCGACGTCGGAGGACCCGCCGATATGACGCTGCTGCACCGCCGTCTCGTGCGGCAACAGCTGCTTGGCGTAGATGATGGTCGCGGCGCCGATGGCGAACACCGTGATGCCGAACAGCACACCGACGATCGGGGTGTAAAGCAGGTACAGCAGATGTCCGCCGTTGGGGCTGCCGGGCGGTGCGTAGCGCCAGGGCAGGAACAGGTAGGCCGCGATGGAGCCGAGGCCGGCGAGCGCGGCGATCAGGAACCACCCTGCGACCTTGCGCTCGGTGCGCTTCTCCGCCCGGGTGCCGCGCACCGGGAAGGGGTCCTCCCGGTGGACCAGGGTCACCCCGTCGAGCGCCAGGCCCAGCCGCACCAGCTCGTCCTGGCTCATGGTGGACAGATCCGCGTCGCTCGGAAGCCCTCCCGGGGGCCGTTCGTGGCTGCTCATGCCTTCGCTCCGACCCACAGTGTGACGGCGACCAGGGCCGAGATGCCGATGATCCAGGCGATCACGCCTTCGGAGATCGGGCCGTAGCCACCGAGTGAGTATCCGCCTGGATTGTTACGCTCGTCGGTGATCGAGTTGATGTAGGCGATGATGTCCCGCTTCTCGTCCGGCGTCAGCTGCCGGTCGGAGAACTTCGGCATACTCTGCGGTCCGGTGACCATCGCGGCATACATCTGCTGGTCGTTCACACCCTTGATCGCGGGGGCGAACTTACCGGAGGACAGTGCGATACCGCGCCCGGTGAAGTTGTGGCAGGACGCGCAGTTGAGCCGGAACATCTCGCCCCCCTGTGCCGAGTTACCGCCGCCGAGGTCACCCTTGGGTACGGTCGGTCCTCCGCCATTGGCCTGGACGAAGGCACCCAGCGCGTCGATCTCCTGTGGGGTGAACTTGACCGGTTTCTCGGTGATCTGAGCTTCCTGGCGCGCTGCGGGCATCCGTCCGGTCGATACCTGGAAGTAGACCGCTGCGTCGCCGACTCCGATCAGGCTGGGACCGCGGCCCTGGACGCCCTGCAGGTTGGCGCCGTGGCAACTGATGCACGCGTTGTTGTAGAGCTGTTCGCCCTGACGCACCAGCCCATTATCCTCCTGAGCCTGCGCCGTCTGCGGGTGCGGGGCGAGCGTCGCGTACAGCCCGCCTGCCGCCAGCAGCGCGATGGAAAGCGCGAGCATCCCGGACATCCGGCGACGCAGCCGGCTGCTGGCCCCCTTGACCGATCGGGCTGCAGGCGAGCCCGTGGGGCTTGTTTCGGTGGGGCTCGATCGGTCTTCGGGTTCGGTGGTGGTCATCGGCTTCGGCTACCCCTGCTGTCTCTCGATCCGGATGTGGTGCTGGGCTGTCGGGCGAGTTCCCGGCCAGTCATTGTCCGCAGTCCTAGGGCAAGAAGTAGATGGTGGCGAAAAGACCGATCCAGACCACATCGACGAAGTGCCAGTAGTACGACACGACGATCGCGGCGGTGGCCTGTGCCGGGGTGAACTTGCTCAACTTCGTCCGGATGATGAGGAAGATGAACGCGATCAAACCTCCGGTCACGTGCAGGCCGTGGAAACCGGTGGCGAGGTAGAAGATGGTGCCGTATGCACCAGAGGGGATCGTGACGCCCTCGTGGACCAGGTTGCGATATTCGTTCGCCTGTCCCAGCACGAACAATGTCCCCATGATCAACGTGATCGAGTACCAGAGTCGTAGCCCGAACACGTCGCCCTGCTCCGCCTTGAACACACCCCACTGGCAGGTGAAGGAGGAGGAGACCAGGATGATGGTCACCACGAGGGCGTAGGGCACGTCGAGATGGATAGGTTCACCCGTGGAGGCGAGGATCGGCGGCCACGGACCGTCGCTCTCCGCCTTCACCGTGAAGAAGATGGCGAACAGGCCGGCGAAGAACATCAGTTCGCTGGACAGCCACACGATGGTACCGACGCTGACCATGTTGGGCCGGTTCAGCGAGTGCACCCGTTGGCTGATGGAGGGCGCTGCCAGGCTGGACGAGGGGGTCACGTCGAGCATTATGGCCAAAGGTGTCTGCCTGTCCCTGGGCGGGTGGGCGGCGATACCATCTTCGTCGCCGCCCGCCGCGTCATCCGCCCCGAGTCAGAACTGACCCGGCCGCCCCGCGTCCGCTCCGGACGCCGACCCCGAGGACCTGCGACCATCCGATGAACGCTCCTAGTCCCACCAGCACCGTCCTGGTCTTCAGCCATCGACCGGCGGTGCGGGAGGCCATCATCAACGCCGTCGGCCGGCGTCCCGCGCCGGATCTCGCCCGGCTGGACTACCTCGAGGCCGGGACCGTCGGCGAGGTGCTGGCGGTGGTCGACGCGGGCAGGGCGGATCTCGCGATCCTCGACGGCGAGGCCCAGCCCACCGGCGGGATGGGCCTGTCCCGGCAGCTCAAGAACGAGATCCGGCATTGCCCGCCGATCATCGTGTCCGTGCAGCGCAAGGACGATCGCTGGCTGGCGGTCTGGTCACAGGCCGACGCGGTCATCGTGCACCCGCTCGACCCCTTGGCCGCAGCCGAGACCGTCGCCGAGGTGCTGCGGTCGCACCGGCTGCCGGTGGCGAACGGCTGAGGCCGCGCGCCGTGGCCGAGACGGCCGGTGTGCGTAGCTGGCGTGCGCTGCTCACTCACCTGATCGCCCGATCGGATCTGGACTCCGGTGACACGGCATGGGCGATGAACCAGGTGATGTCCGGTGCAGCCACTCCCGCCCAGATCGCTGCGTTCGTTGTGGCGTTGCGGGCCAAGGGGGAAACAGCGGCGGAGATCGCCGGGCTGGCTCACGGCATGCTCTCGCACGCCCGCCGGGTGCAGATCCCCGGGCGCGCGGTCGACGTGGTCGGCACCGGGGGTGACCAAGCTCACACCGTGAACATCTCCACCATGGCCGCTCTGGTGACCGCGGCCGCGGGCGCTCCGGTGGTGAAGCACGGCAATCGCGCGGCCTCCTCGCAGTGCGGCGCCACCGACGTACTCGAGGCGCTCGGGGTGGCCGTCGATCTCGGCCCGCCGGACGTGGCGCGATGTGTGGCGGAGGTGGGAATCGGGTTCTGTTTCGCGCCGGTGTTCCATCCGTCGTTTCGGCACGCCGCCGGGGTGCGGGGCGAGCTCGGGGTGCCTACAGCGTTCAATTTCCTCGGGCCACTGACCAACCCGGCGCAACCCGACGCTGGACTGGTGGGGTGCGCGGACGAGCGGATGGCGCCGGTGCTGGCCCAGGTGTTCGCTGATCGAGGTGTCACAGCGCTGCTGGTCCGTGGGGACGACGGGCTCGACGAGATCACCACCACGACCACCACCTCGGTGTGGATCATCGACCGCGGGACGATACGACAGGACCGGATCGACCCGGCGGCGCTGGGCGTGCCGCTCGTTCGGCCCGAAGAGCTGCGTGGTGGGGATCCTGCCGCCAATGCCGAGGTGATGCGTCGTCTGGTCGCCGGCGAGCCCGGCCCCGTTCGTGATGCCGTTCTGCTCAACGCCGCGGCCGCGCTGGCCGCATACCGTGGCTTCACCGACGACCTGCTCGCCGATCTCCGGGATGCGCTGCGGCGGGTCACCGAGGCGATCGACTCGGATGCGGCTTCCGAGCTGCTGGAGCGCTGGGCCAAGCTCACCACTGAGCTGTCCGCCACCTCCCGCTGATCCCGGTCCGGAGCTCTTCACGTACCGGCACCGCCGGGTGGTCATCGCCGGGCACGCCAGCCGGCGGCACCGACGATTCGGGACGGCTAGCCTGACCGGCGTGCCCGCGACGCATTCGCCGGCCGGGCCGAACCCGCCGGACCCTGCCGGATCTGCTGACGGCGAGACCGCCGTCCGCATGGTGGACTGGGACACCCTGCCGGATGCGATCCGGTTGCGGTTGGCCGATGTCGCTGCGGGCGCGGTTGCCCGGATCCCGGGTTCGGACCTACCTGTCGCGGTTCGCCCGGTGGCCCGCTTCGCGCCTGCCAAGCGGGCCCGCCTCGGGGGCGCGGTGCTGCTCGCCGGGTTGCGGGACTCGCCCGCCTTCCGCACCGCGGTCACCGAATGGGCCCGCATGAACCGGCCGGACCTGCTCGACCTCACCACGGCGGACGACGCCTCGGCAGCGGCAGCGGCGGTGCTGCTGGGAGCGCAGAACGCGGGGCAGCAGGTGGCCGAGGTTGCTCGCCGGGCCGGCGATGCACAGTTGCGCGCCGAGCGTGCTGCCGTGCTGGCCAAGATGGAGCGGGTGGCTCTGGAGAACCGGCGGCTGCGCGGTGAACTGGACACCGCGCTGGCGGCGGCGCGGGATGCCGGGACAGCCGGCGATGCCGAGTCGGACCGGTTGCGCAGCCGGCTCAGGGAACAGGGGGTGCGACTGCGTCAGGCGCTGGATCGTGCCGATCAGGCGGCGTCGGACAGCGACGCCGAGCTCGCCGAACTTCGTCGGGCGCTGGCGGCGGCCGAGGCTCAACGGGACCGGGAACGGGAACGAGCCGAGCTGGCGAACCACCGTGCCGAGCTGGCGGTGGCCGAGGCGGAGGCCGCCAGGCAGTCGGTCCGCGAGGCGCGGTCCGCCGACGAGGTGCGGCTGACCCTGCTGCTGGACACCATGAGCGGCGCGGTGGCCGGGCTGCGTCGTGAGCTGGCACTGGGTCAGCGCACGGCCTCGGACGGTCCCCGCCCCGGCGACCTGATCAGCGGAGGGAGCACGCTGAGCGGCGTCTCGGGCCGGGTGGTCGATCCCGCGACACTGGACCGGTTGCTCGCCCTGCCCGCGGTGCACCTGGTGGTGGACGGCTACAACGTCACGAAGACCGGCTATCCCGATCTCACCCTGTCCGACCAGCGGGACCGGCTCATCGGCCAGCTGGCCGCGCTGGCTGCTCGGACGGGTGCGGAGATCACCGTGGTGTTCGACGGGGCCGCCGTGGTCGCCGTGCCCACCACCACCACCCGCAGCGTCCGCGTGCTGTTCTCCGATCCCGGCGTGCTCGCCGACGACGTCATCCGGGCACTGGTGGCGGCCGAGCCGGTGGGCCGCCCGATAGTGGTCGTCACCTCCGACCGGGCGGTCGCCGAGTCGGTGCGTCGCGGCGGCGCGCAGCCGGTGCCCTCTGCCGTACTGCTCACCCGGCTGACCCGCTGACACCGGGCCGGTCCGGCGGCGGAACGTCGCGACATCCGAAATCGTCGGTGTCGTGCCATACCGTCCGCGGTGACGAGATCATCAGCGAGACGGGAGCCGACATGATCGTGGATTGCGACCGCTGCGAGGTACGCGGCGATGCGTGCGGCGAGTGTGTGATCACTGTGTTACTCGGGTCACCACCGGGTGGACTCGAACTGGACGGCATCGATCGCCGAGCGCTGGACACCCTGGCGGCGGCCGGGATGGTCCCGCGACTGCAACTCGTGGAGTGTGACGAGAATCACGAGACGCGGAGGTCTGGGACGGGTGGTGCCGCCGTTGGACGCCACCGCGCTGAGCGGTCTGCGAGTGGCGTCGAGCGGTCGGAACGCAACGCCGGCTGATCGGGTGGGCCGAACACCCGCCGCAGCGGAGACAACGCCGACCGTGTCCGGCCGTCACTTCGCCCGTTGCAGGCCTCGCCGTGGTGGACAGGGCTAGTGACTTTTCGTAACCTTCCCGAGACTTTGCGGCAGGTGCTTCCCAGCCGGGCGGCAACGCAGGTCGCTGCCGAATCGGCTTGAGTCGGGGGCCGAACCGGGGACCCAATTTCTTTGGGGTGAATCCGGGTGGTCGCATGCGTCCACCCGGTAGGGCTCGCCACTTCCAGCCCGAACCCGACAGCTAACCCGGTAGGCGGTTCGAGGAAGAGGAGACAGACGCGACGTGTCGTCGCACCGTCTGAAGCGCACCGTTCGCGGCGCAACGGCCGCCACCGCCGTCGCCGCCTTCGTGATGTTGGTGCCCAATCCGGCGACAGCTGATCCCGCACCCCCCAATGACGCCCCGACAGCGGTGCGGCAGCTGGCCGACCTGAACCATCAGGCCGAGGCGCTCACGGAGAAGTGGCATTTCGCTCGCGACCAATTGGACGCCCGCCAGGCCGACCTGGAGCGGGCCAAGTCGGACGAGGCCGCTGCCGCGGCTGCCGGACAGCAGGCGAGAGCGGTCCAGGACCAGTACCGAGGCCAGGTCGACCGGCTGACCAATGCCTCATTCCAGGGCGCGCGACTCAACCGGCTCTCCGCGTTGCTGGTGAGCGACTCGCCGCAGGACTTCCTGGACCAGATGTCGGCGCTGGACATGCTCGCGACCGACAACAAGGAGGCCATGGACCGCTTGACCGGTGCAGTGGCCCAAACCGAACAGGCCGCGCAGACCGCCCACGACGCCTCCACCCGGGCCGGCCAGGCCGCGAAGGACGCGGCGCGCCTCACGAGCGATCTCACCCGGGCCCGCACGGACATGGATCGTCAGATCCAGCTGGTCCAGTCGCGCCTCACCAAGCTCAACCGGGCTGAGCGAGCCTCCTACACGTCGATCGGGGACATCAACTTCCCGATCGATATCGGCATCGGCAACAGCGGTGTCGCGGCCGAAGCCCTGCGGGCCGCGTTGACCAAGCAGGGCTCGCCCTACGTCTATGGCGCCGAAGGACCCAGCACCTTCGACTGTTCCGGTCTGGTGAAGTGGGCCTTCTCGCAGGCTGGCATGTCGGGTTTGCCGCATTCGGCGCAATCGCAGGCGCAGATGGGCCAGAGTGTCAGCCGAGCGTCGCTGCAACCCGGTGACCTCATCGCGCTGTACTCACCGATCAGCCACATCGGCATCTACGTGGGGGACGGGCGGTACCTGAACGCGCCGCAAACCGGCGACGTGGTGAAGGTGTCCACGGTGCCCTGGGGTGAGGTCACCGCGATGCGCCGGATCGGGGCCTGACGGCACCCCGGCCGGATGCGGCTACCCTCGCGCGGTGCCGCGCACCCTGCTGGTGAGCAATGACTTCCCGCCCCGCGCCGGCGGCATTCAGGCCTATCTGTACGCACTGGCTCTGCTGCTGCCCCCTGGTGAGCTCGCAGTCTATGCGCCCGGCTGGCCCGGTTCGGCTGCCTTCGACGCGCAGCTGCCGTTCCCGGTGGTCCGCCACCCGGGATCGCTCATGCTGCCCACTCCCTCGGTGCTGCGGCGAGCCGCTGGACTGCTGCCGGAACTGGGGTGCCGGACGGTGTGGTTCGGTGCCGCCGCGCCGCTGGCGTTGCTGGGACCCGCGCTGCGGCGGGCCGGCGCGCAGCGGGTGGTGGCCAGCAGCCACGGGCACGAGGTGGGCTGGTCCATGCTGCCGCCCGGCCGCTCGGCATTACGCCGGATCGGCCGGGACGCCGACGTGATCACGGTGGTGAGCCGGTACACCCGCCGCCGGGTCAGCTCGGCGTTCGGTCCTGACGCCGCGCTGGAACTGCTCACCCCGGGGGTGGACAGCGCTGCCTTCTGTCCGGATCCTGCCTCCCGCCGGGAGATCCGGCGCCGTTACCGGATCGGGGAGGCACCGGTGGTGGTGTGCGTCTCCCGGCTGGTGGCCCGCAAGGGCCAGGACGTGCTGATCCGCGCATTGCCCGCGATCCGCGATCAGGTGCCGGGCGCGGTGCTGCTCCTGGTCGGGGACGGGCCCCGGATCGGCACGTTACGAAGACTGGCGCGCTCCTGCGACGTCGCCGACGCCGTGGTGTTCACCGGCGCTGTGCCGTGGTCGCAGCTCCCGGCGCATTACGCCGCCGGTGATGTCTTCGCGATGCCCTGCCGGACCCGGGGCAGGGGACTGGATGTCGAGGGGCTCGGCCTGGTGTTTCTCGAGGCCGCCGCCGCCGGCCTGCCCGTCGTTGCCGGGCAGTCCGGCGGCGCGGCGGAGACCGTGCGCCCCGGCGAGACCGGGGAGGTGGTGAACGGCCGGGACGTGGCAGCGGTGGCACGGGCGATCGCGGAGTTGCTCGCCGACCCTGATCGGGCTGCGGCGATGGGCCGTAGCGGGCGGAGCTGGATGCAGCACGACTGGAACTGGACCTGCCGCGCGCGCCGGCTTCTCGGCTGGCTCCGTTGAGAGCCGATCACCCGAGCACGGCGTGCGCGGGCAGGCGGGCTGCGCTGTCGTGGTGCCTGCTGAGGAACGTCCACATCAGGGTGGCGGCTGCGGCCGGCTGCCCGACCGACCCGGTGCCCGGCCAGGCGTGACCCCGCCCCGGATAGACGACCGACTCCACCTCCGCGTCGCCCGCGCAGCCCGCCCACCACTGCACGATCGCCGAGCCGTCCCCTCCGGTCTGCTTCCGGTCCGTGCAGCCGTCCTGGCGACGGAGCCAGGTCAACGCCTGTGGCACAGCCGGCAGGGGTGGGTGCCCGGCTGGTCGTCCGTAGAACGGCAGTATCTGGTCCGCTGTGCCTACGGCGAGCAGGAACGGGACCGCGGCTGAGGCCGACGTGCAGGGCACCAACGGCACGGCACCGTAGGTGGCCACCGCTGCGAAGAGCTTCGGGTGCGCGCACACAGTGCGGTAGGCGAGTTTGCCGCCGTTGCTGTACCCGACCAGGTACACCCGTTGCACGTCGACCGGCCATCGGCGCAGCGCATCGGCCACGACCGCCGCGACGAACGGCACGTCCGGGATACCTGCGGTGCCTGCGACTCCGCAGCAGCCGTGTCCCGCGTTCCACGATCGATGCCGGCCGTCGGGAAACACCAGCACCACCCGCCCCTGTCGGGCCAGACCGAGGAATCCGGTCTGGTTCGCCGCCGCCTGCTCGGATTGCCCACGTCCGTGCAGCACGATCAGCAGCGGTAACCGGCCGACCGGCTGGGACGGCGCAGCGCCACGGTAGGCACGGTAGGTACGCCGGAGACCGTCGACGTTCACCGGGTACACCGTGCCGACCGGTGCGACGGTCCCGGCAACCGTGGCTGCCGATCGGGTGCCGGCGAACGACCGCTGAGCGGCGGTGGTGATCGCCGCCGCCACACCGATGACCAGACCGATGACCAGACCGATGACGGGGGCGACCGTGACCAGCGTTCGCCATGGGCCGCCCTTCAGTCGCATGACCCAGAGTATGCCCAGGTCATGCACAGCTGGTCTTCAGCTGGGCTGGTCAGGATGCGCTCATGAGCCGCCTTCCCGATCTGATCACCGAGCGTGCCCTGCGCACTCCCGGCGCCCGTTTCCTGGCCGACGCGCGCGGTGATCGATCGGTCGACTTCGCGATGCTGCGCGCGGCCACCGACGCGTGGCGCCGGGAGTTGGACGCGGCGGCCGTCCCCCCGGGGGCGCGGGTGCTCGTCGATGTCGACGACCCGCTGGCCTTCGCCGTGGTCCATCTCGCCGTGATCGCCGCAGGCCGATGCTCGGCACCCGTCGACCCGGCGGTTCCGCCCGCCGAGGCGGCGCGCATCCACCGCGTCCTGCGCCCCTCGCTCGCGATCAGTGACCGGAAGAGCACCCCTGGCGCGCCGGTGGACCGGGCCACCGGCCTGCCCGGCCACCCGACGACCCTGACCCGGCCGGCCGTGCTCCCGCGCGGGCAGGCCGGTGCCGCCGCGCTGCTCACCTCCGGCTCGACCGGCACGCCCAAGACAGTCGTGCTCGGTGAGCGCCAGCTGCTCCACGTCGCGCGACGGGTCGTCGAACACCACGAGCTGACCGCAGCGGACCGGGGTTTCAACCCGCTGCCGTTGTTCCACATCAACGCCCAGGTCGTCGCGTTGCTCGCCACCCTGGTCGCCGGGGGCTCACTCGTGCTCGACCGCCGATTCCACCGCACCGGGTTCTGGCAGCTCCTGGCCGAGCACGACATCACCTGGCTGAACGCGGTGCCGGCGATACTCACGATCCTGGCGCTCGACGACGTGCCCGCGACACCGCCCGGGTTGCGGTTCATCCGCTCGGCGTCGGCGCCGCTGCCTGCGGCGACCCGGGTCCGGGTGGCTGCCCGGACCGGGGTGGTCGTGGTGGAGAGCTACGGCATGACCGAGGCGGCCAGCCAGATCACCGCCACGTCGTTGCGCGGCGGGCATCCGCCGGGTTCGGTCGGTCTGCCGCTCGGGGTGGAACTCGAGGTGGCCGGATCCGACGGACGGCGGTGTGCACCGGATGTGGTGGGCCGGGTCCGAATCCGCGGCGAGGGGGTGATCGGTGCGTACGCCGAGGGCGGCGCGTGCGGACAGTTCGACGCCGCCGGCTGGCTGAACACCGGTGACCTCGGGCGACTCGATGCCGATGGACACCTCTACCTGCTCGGGCGCAGCGATGACGTGGTGAACCGCGGCGGAGAGCTGGTGCACCCCAGGGAGGTCGAGGACGTCCTGCTCGGTGACGCGGCGGTCGCCGAGGTCGTCGTGGTCGCGGGCCCGCACGAGGTCCTCGGCGCGGTGCCGGTGGCGTGGATCCGGCCGGTGCGTGAGCTGGACGGCGAGCAGTCGGACCAACTCGTCGGCCGGCTACGGCGGCGTTGCGAGCAGCGGCTCAGCCGGGCGAAGCGCCCGGCGGAGTTCCGGGTCGTCGCGGGTTTCCCGCGCACCCCCACCGGCAAGGTGCTCCGTCGCCGGCTACGGGAGTTTCTCTCCACCGGCGCCGGGCGTCCTGAGTTCTCCCCCCGATGACCAGGGCAGGCGAGTCCGCAGCACCCCCCAGCGGCTCGGCACCCCCCAGCGGTCCGGGGCACCTTTACCCGGCCGACCTGGTCCGGGTGCTGACCTTCGCCTGCGTCATCGCGGTGCACACGGTCACGAGCGTCAACCCACCGGACAGCGTCCCGGCGGGCGGCGCCGCGATGCTGCTGCACTTCACCCGCGAGGTGTTCTTCGCCCTCACCGCGTTCGTGCTCGTGCACCGCTACCGGGAGCGGCTGCGGATCGTTCCGTTCTGGCGTCGCCGGCTCCGGCTGGTCGGCTTGCCCTACCTGACCTGGTCCGTCGTCTACAGCGGACTGGCGTTGATCATGGTTCCGTTGCCTCCTGCCACGGCGCTGGCCCAGCTCGGGCACAACCTGATCACCGGAACCAGCTGGTACCACCTGTACTTCCTGCTCGTCTCGATGCAGTTCTACCTGCTCTTTCCGCTGTTCCTGTTGCTGCTGCGGGTGAGCAGGGGATGGCACTGGTGGTTGCTGGCGTTCAGCGCGCTCGTGCAGGCGGTAATCGACGCCGGGCTGCACACCGTGCATCCGAGTGGCCTGGCCGGGCAGCTCCTGCCCTACGCAGGCTCGTTCGTCGGCAGCTACCCGTTCTATCTGGTGCTCGGCGGGGTGGCGGCGCTGCACGCCGATCGGCTGCAGGCGTGGGTCCGCGGCCATCGGGGGGTGGTGATCGGGGCGTTCGTCGTCACCGGTGCCGCGGCTGAGGGGTGGTATCTGCGTTCGGTGCGCGGCGGTACCTCTCCGGTGACCGCCTCCGACGTGTTCCAGCCGGTGATGATGCCCTGGTGCCTCGCCGTGGTGGCGGCGTTCTTCGGGCTCGGTGTCGCCTGGGCGGCGCGGCGCGGGGACGGGCCGGGTTCGCGGGCCGTTGAGGTCGGCTCGGACCGCTCATTCGGGGTATTCCTGGTGCACCCGATGGTGCTGTGGGCGTTGACCGTGGGCGCGTCGCCGTGGCTACCCACGCACGTGCCCGCACCCTGGTCGACCGTTCTCGCCTTCGTCGTCACCGTTGTGGTGTCGCTGCTGCTGGTCGAGGTGCTGCGGCACAGCCCGTTGAGCCAGGTCCTCACCGGGAGGTCCCGTTTTCCTGGCAAACCAGGTGTTCCTGCTTCGCTGATTCGAGTTTTCCGTTCGGCGTCCGCCGTTCTGGCTGAACGCGGGGCGGGTATGAGGAGCCGGTCATGATAGATAGCCCGTTGTGTCTACCTCACCTTGAGTCCCATCCTCGGCGACGCGGGCTCACCATGGTCATCGATCCTGGGTTGTTCACCGGTCAATTCGAGGATGCGGTGGACAGCGTCGGCGAATTGGTCGATCTGGTGAAGTTCGGCTGGGGTACCTGTCTGGTCACCAAAGACATCAAGCGGAAGATCGACATCCTGCGTGATGCCGGTATCGGTTTCTATTTCGGCGGGACCCTGTTCGAGCGCTATGCCCTGGAAGGGCTTGTGCCGGAGTGGGTGGAACTGTGCCGTTTGATGGGCGTCACGCATGTCGAGGTGTCCAACGGCACGATCTTGATGGACAACACGGAGAAGGCCGGCTGGGTGACCCGGCTCGCCGACGAGTTCGTCGTGATCAGCGAGGTCGGTTTCAAGGACGGGGGGCGCAGCGACGCTCTCGATGCTGCGCAGTGGATCTCCTTCATCGAGGAGGACTTCGCCGCTGGGGCGCACCTGGTCACCGTCGAGGCTCGGGAGAGCGGCCGCAGCGGCATCTGCCGGGCCGATGGACAGCCGCGCCACGATCTGGTCGAGGAGATCGCCGGTTCCGGTATCGACCTCGACCGCCTGCTGTTCGAGGCTCCGAACAAGGATCTGCAGACCTACTTCCTGCGGCGGATGGGTCCCTCGGTCAACCTGGGCAACGTGCGGGCCGACGATGTGATCGCGCTCGAGACGCTGCGGCGGGGGCTGCGATCGGACACCCTGCCGGTGGTGCTGTGATGCGTACTCCTTCGGACGTGTTCCACCTGGCCATCCCGGTCGTCGACCTGGACGCCGCACAACGGTTCTACGTGGAGGGCCTCGGTTGTGACATGGCCCGCCGTTATCCGGACCGCATAACGCTCAACTTCTTCGGCGATCAAGTCGTCTGCCACCTGTCCGACCGGGTGGATCCGGCTCCCGAGCTCTACCCGAGGCACTTCGGCGTCACCTTCCGTGACCGGTGCGATTGGGAGCGACTGCTGAGCCTGGCCAGGGCGCAGCATCTGCCGTTCTTCGCCGGGCCTTTCCGCCGCTTCGACGGCAGGCCGGAAGGACACGACGCGTTCGTGTTACGCGATCCGTCGAACAATCTGCTCGAGTTCAAGTTCTACGACGATCCGCGAATGATGTATTGAGCCGCCCGCACTCCGCGCGGCGCGGCGGGGACCATACCTCAGCGCACGTAGAGGGCGTCGATATCGGCGGCGAAATCCTTGGCCACGACAGTGCGCTTGAGCTTCAGGGTGGGCGTGAGCTGACCACCGTTCTCGGTGAAGTCGACCGGCAGGACCCGGAACTTACGGATCGCCTCCGCCTGTGACACGGCCTTGTTGGCCTCGTCGATCGCGCTCTGCACCTCGGCGAGCAGGTCCGCGTCGCCGGTCAGTTCGGCTGCCGTGCTGCCCTCGGGCTTGCCGTGCTGGGCACACCACACCGGGACGGCCTCGGCGTCGAGGGTCACCAGGGCGGCGATGAAGGGCTGCCGGTCGCCCACCACCATGCACTGGCTGACCAACCGGTGCGCCCGGATGCGATCCTCCAGTACCGCGGGGGCGACGTTCTTGCCCGCCGCGGTGACGATGAGCTCCTTCTTCCGCCCGGTGATCCGCAGGAAGCCGTCCTGGTCCAATTCGCCGATGTCGCCGGTGTGGAACCAGCCCTCGAGGAGGGATTCCCGGGTGGCCTGCTCGTTGTGCCAGTAACGGCGCTGCACGCCGGGGCTCTTGATGAGCACTTCACCGTCATCGGCGATCCTGATCGTGACGCCCGGTACCGGCTGGCCCACCGTGCCGACCCGGAAACCGCCTTCGGTGTTCACCGTGGAGGCCGCGCTCGTCTCGGTCAGCCCGTAGCCCTCCAGCACCGGTAACCCGACGCCGCGGAAGAAGTGGCCGAGCCGTTCGCCCAGCGGTGCGCCACCGGAGACGGCCGCGATGCACCGGCCGCCCAGCACCGCGCGCAGCTTGCCGTAGACCAACTGGTCGAACAGCGCGTGCTTGGTACGTAGGACGACTCCGGGGCCCCCGGCGTCCTGAGCCCGGCTCCACTCGACGGCTACGGCCTCCGCGGCGTCGAAGATGCGGCCCCTGCCGGTGGCGTGCGCCCGTTGTTTCGCCGAGTTGTAGACCTTCTCGAACACGCGGGGTACCGAGAGCACGAAGGTGGGCCGGAACTCGCCCAGCTCGGCGACCAGGTTCTTCACGTCCGGGGTGTGCCCGAGGGTGATCCGGGCGTACACCGAACAGCACTGGATGATCCGGGCGAACACGTGGGCCAGCGGCAGGAACAGCAACACGGAATTGCCCGGCTGCATCAGCCGGGGGAAGGCCGACACCGCGCAACGGGTCTGCGCCAGCAGGTTGCGGTGGGTGAGTTCACAGCCCTTGGGGCGCCCGGTGGTCCCCGAGGTGTAGATCAACGTGGCCTGGTCCTCGGCACCCACCGACGCCGCTCGTTCCCGGGCGGTGTCGTCGCTGACCGAGGCACCGAGCGCGGCCAGCTCGTCGATCGCCGCGGCGGGGCCGGCGCTCCCGGTGGCGGGCTCGATCTGCCACACCGTGGCCACGTCGCCCAGCCGGTCGACCAGACCCTGCACCATCTCCCGGTGCGCGGCGTTCTCGACCACGATCGCCCTGGCGCCGGAGTCGGACAGGATCCACTCCACCTGCTCGGGCGAGGACGTCTCGTAAATCGGCACCGTCGATCCGCCCGCGGCCCAGATGGCGTAGTCCAGCAGGGTCCACTCGTAGCGGGTCTTGGACAGCAGCGCGATCCGGTCCCCGCGCTCGATACCCGATGCGATGAGGCCTTTGGCGACCGCGGTCACCTGGTCGGCGAAGTCCCGCGCCGTGACGTCGGTCCAACCGCCGTCGACCCGGCGACGGAAGCTGATGCTGCCGGCGAACCGCTCGGCATTCGCCCACACCACGTCGGTGAGGTTCTCCTCGTCGGCGACCATGGTGGTGGCACGAACAGTGAACTCCCGCACGGGGACCCCTCCGGTAGGTTGGTTGGTCCAAGTACGCCCGGTAAGGCATACGCCCGGTAAAACATCGGTAGCCGTCTGCCGACTTCAGTATTGAACGTATCGCGAGCGCCGTTTCACCGGACGGGCTGGGGCGATGTGGCCCGAGTGATGCGGCCGAGCGATGGGGCTGGTGCACATGACGTCGGTCGACGTGTCAGACGAGACCTGGTTCGCGGTGCCCGCCCGGGTACTGGCGGCAGTGTTCGCCCCACCCCGCAGCTGGCCACGGATCTGGCCGGATCTGCAGCTGGAGGTATTCGCGGATCGGGGCGAGCAGGGCATGCGCTGGACGGTCACCGGTGCCCTGGTGGGCAGCATGGAGGTGTGGCTGGAGGCACTGGGTCCCGGCCCGGTGTCCGCGGCCGGGTCCGGTGCTGGGTCAGGCACCGTGCTGCATTACTACCTGCGGGCTGACCTGGCGGGACCGGACGGTGCGGCCCGGCCGGTCACCCCCCGGCGCGCAGGCGCCGAGGCCGCCTGGCGGCACCGGGCTGCGAAGCGGTTCGCCCTCACCCTCAAAAGGCGCCTGGAGGCTGGGCGGGCTCCCGGCGAGCCGCCACGGCACGGTTGAGTCACACCCGGGGTGGGCCCCTGTGGGTACACCCGAGGTGACGAGCCGCCGCGTAATCTTCAGCCGGTGCGGGTCCATGTGGTGTCCGACGTGCACGGCAACGTGGCCGATCTGGCCAGGGCGGGTGAGGGCGCCGACGCGTTGCTCGTGCTCGGAGATCTGATCGACTTCGTGGATTACCACGATCACTCCGCGGGCATTCTCGGCCGGGTCTTCGGGCCCGCGGCCGTCGGGAGGTACGCACAGCTGCGCTGCGGGGGTGCTCGCGGCGAGGCGTTCGCCTTTGTGCGTGACCTGTGGACGCGGCTGGACAACCCCGCTCAAGTAGTGCGTGAGGCCGTCGCCGAGCAGTACCAGCGGTTGTTCGCGGTGCTGCCTACTCCGACCTACGCCACCCCGGGCAATGTCGACCTGCCCGAGTTGTGGCCGCGGTTCGCGCACACCGGCGTCCATGTCCTGGACGGTCAGACCGTGGAGATCGGCGGCCTGCGGTGGGGTTTCGTCGGAGGGGCGGTGCTGCCTCCCGGCGTCATCCAGCGACCCGGCGCGGCGTTCCGCCCCTACCTGCGGAGCGAGCGGGACTACGCGAAGGTCCTCGCCGGGCTGGGCAGTGTGGACGTGATGTGCAGCCATGTCCCGCCCGCGGTGCCCGAACTGCTCTACGACGTCCACGCCCGGCGCCCCGAGACCGGTTCGGAGCATCTGCTCCACCTGATCCGGCGGGATCACCCACGTGCCGCGCTGTTCGGACACGTGCATCAACCGCTGGCTCGCCGGGTCCGGGTGGCCCGCACCGAGTGCATCAACGTGGGGCATTTCCAACGGACCAGGTCACCGTATGTGCTGCGGTGGTGACCATTGCCGGCGAGGGGGCGCCGGGTAACCTGCCGACATGGCCGATCAGTCCACCCAGTCCATCGTCATCAACGCCGAGCCGAAGGCGATCATGGACGTGATCGCCGACTTCTCCGCCTACCCGGAGTGGGCGATGGGTGTGAAGAAGTGCGAAGTGATTGCTCCGGGCAGCGACGACCGCGCGGACCAGGTACGTTTTCTGCTGGACGCGGGCGTGGTCAAGGATGAGTACGTGCTCGCCTACGACTGGTCCGCCGACGGACTGGCGGTGCACTGGGAGCTGATCAAGGGCCAGATGCAGAAGGCCCAGCAGGGCTCCTATGTTCTGGAACCGGACGGTGGTTCGACCAGAGTGACCTACAGCCTCACCGTTGAGCTGGCGATCCCGATGATCGGGATGTTCAAGCGCAAGGCCGAGAAGGTGATCATGGACATCGCGCTGAAGGAACTCAAGCGTCGCGTGGAGTCCTGAGCCTGGTACCGGCCTGAGGATCCGCGCCCGGTAGTGATTCCCCGATTTCTGAATCGGCGCCGGGACCGCGGAAAGGAGGCAGCGGGGTGCGAGTTGTGCTCTTCGCCGGCAAAGGTGGGGTCGGCAAGACCACCCTCGCCGCCGCCTGCGCGGCATCGCTGAGCGCTGCCGGGCGGAAGACACTGGTCGTGTCCACCGACCCCGCGCACTCGCTCGGTGATGTGGTGGGGGCCGGACTCGGTTCCGATCCGTCCGAGGTCGAAGATGGCCTCTTCGCCTCCGAAGTGGACACCCGCGCTCTGCTCGGCGGGGCCTGGTCAACGCTGCGCAGTCATCTCGCCACCTTGCTGGCCGGTGCCGGGGTGGACGAGGTGGTGGCCGAAGAGCTGACCGTGCTGCCCGGGTTCGAGGAGCTGCTGGCGCTCTCCGAGGTGCAACGCATGGCACGTACCGGACCGTGGGAGGCGGTGATCGTGGACTGCGGTCCCACGGCCGACGCGTTGCGGCTGCTCGCCCTGCCCGAGGCCTGTGCGGGTTATCTGGAACGAATCTTCCCCACGCACCGCCGGATGGTGCGGGGGCTGTTCGCCGGGCTGGGCGGCACGAACTCATCCGCGCATCGCTGGGAGGCCACCACCGACGCCTTGAGCAGGCTGGCCGAGTACCTGGAGTCGCTGCGCTCATGGGTGACCGATTCCGCGGCGACCTCGGTGCGGCTGGTGCTCACCCCGGAGCGGGTGGTCGCCGCGGAGAGCCGCAGGTCGGTCACCGCACTGGCTCTGCAGGGGATCCGGGTGGACGGGCTGCTGGTCAACCGGCTGGTCCCCGCGGTGGCAGGCAACGCGAAGGGAGCGGCGGCCCGCTGGCTGCGTACCCGGCGCCAGGAGCAGGACTCGGTCCTCGCGGCGCTACGTGCTGATCTGCCGGGCATCCCGGTGCGCACCGTCGAGCACCGGGCTGCCGAACCGGTGGGGCTTGCGGCGCTTCGGGACCTCGCCGCCGACCTCGGTGGCCCCGATGATCCAGTGCTCGACCTCGCCCCCGGACCACGCGAAACGGACCCGCCGATGATCGCCGTCACCCACCTCGCCGGATCCGGGCTGGACGCCGAGTATCAGTTGCGGCTCGCGCTGCCATTGCTGGACGCCGCCGCTGTGGAGCTGTCCCGGGTGGACGACGATCTCGCGGTGACCGCCGCCGGACACCGCAGGCTGGTGGCGCTGCCCTCGGTCCTGCGGCGCTGCACGGTCATCGGGGCCGTGGCCGACAGCGCAGGCCTGGTCGTGACGTTCCGGCCGGATCCCGCGGTGTGGATGCGATGAGCGCACCAGAGCAGGGCGCGCAGGAGTGCGGCGCGCATCCCCGCATCAGTGCCGAGCTGCGCGCCATGGCCGAGTTGTTCGCCGCCCGCTTGCAGCCGTGGCTGGAGCGCATGGCACGCGACGGTGTCCCAGGGCAGGACCCAGGGCCGGGCGAGGAACAGGGTGACTCGCCGTGCACTCGATGTCCGCTGTGTGCGCTGCTCGCCGCTGTGCGCGGTGATCGGCCGGATGTCGTGGGCCGGCTTGCCGAGCATGCCGCCGGGCTGGCCACGGCGGTGCGCGATCTGGTGACGCCACCCGCCGAGCCTGGTGGGGAGAATGGTCACGCTGCGCACGACAGGTCGGGGCGGGTCTCGGTGCAGCACATCGTGGTGCACGCGCCCGCGCGTGACGAGGGCGGCGCGCCCGGGTGCTGACGGTGGGGATCGATGTCGGCGGGACCAGTGTGCGAGCCGGCCTGGTCGATTCGACCGGTGCCGTCCTGGACGTCCGGCGCGTGGCCGCTCCGGCCGATGCCGGGGCGTTGGAGGACGCGATCGTGACGGCGGTGACCGAGCTCGTCGCCGGGCACCGCGACGTGCGCGCCGTCGGGCTCGCCGTGGCCGGTTTCGTGAGTCTCGACCGGCGGCATGTCGGGTTCTCGGCGCACCTGCCCTGGCGTGGAGTCCCGGTGGCCGAAGGGATCGAACGCCGGCTCGGCATGCCGGTACTCCTGGAACACGACGCCAACGCGGCCGCGCTCGCCGAGCACTGCTACGGCGCCGCGCTCGGGGGCGGAGTCGCGCTGCTGGTGGTGCTGGGCACCGGGATTGGCGGCGCGCTCCTCGTCGAAGGGGAATTGTTCCGGGGTGCCCACGGCGTGGCGCCTGAGCTGGGGCACCTGCGGGTGGTTCCCGAGGGACGGCCGTGCTCGTGCGGAAAGCGCGGGTGCTGGGAGCGTTACTGCAGCGGTACCGGTCTCGCGAGTACCGCACGCGAGCTGCTCGCCGCGCGGAGCGGCACCTCGGGTCCGCTGGCACGGGAGGTGAGCGGCGATCCGCGTCGGCTCACCGGGCGCCGGGTGGCGCTGGCAGCCCGCAACGGCGACCCGGTCGCGCTGGAGGCGATGGCCGAGCTGGCTCGCTGGCTGGGTGAGGGCCTGGCGCTGGTGGCCGATGTCTACGACCCCGAGGTGGTGGTGATCGGGGGAGGGATGTCGGAGTCGGCTCCGCTGTTCCTCGACGACGCGCGCGAGCATTACGCCGCAGTGGTGACCGGGGCAGGGCACCGGACGCTGGCCCGTATCCGCACGGCGCAGCTCGGTGCTGACGCAGGCCTCGTCGGGGCCGCGCTGCTGGCACGGTCGGCGGCCATATCCTGAACCCACCGCGGCCTGAACTCACCGCGCTAGAGCCGAGCGCCGTCGTCCCATCCTTCCGGTGGCGGACCGCCGCGCAACCCGAGCACCAGCCAGCCGATTCCCGCCGTGATGGCGAGCAGGCCGAGGGGAGTGCCCGCGACATCGCTCAAGCTCAGCACGCTCGGCCGGATCAGCAGCAGTATCCCGGTGACGATCAGCAGCATGCCGCCCAGGGTTCGCGGGCGGGGCACCGGTAACGGCGGCGGTTCCGGGGGCTCGTAATGGTCCCCGTCGCCGGTGTCCTGCCGGCTGTCCTGCAGTCGATGTCCGGTTGTCGCCGGCGGAACGGGCTCCCGGCTGTCCAGGACTCGATCCGCGTCCGCAGGCCAGCGCGGTGCGTCCGGTTCGGCTCGCCAATCTGCGATGATCCCGGCGAACGCGGCGTCGGTGTCCTCGGAGCCGCTGTGGTGTCCCTGGTCACGACCGTCCTGCTCATCGGGATCGGGGACGGTCACCACCAGGACACCACCTCACCGGTCGCCAGGATTCGCTGCAGCAGAGACGGTACCGGGCCTGCGCTGACGCTGCCCGCCCGCCGCCTCGACCTGCTAGGACGGGGGTAACGACGGGTCCGTTGTGTCGTACAGACCGCGCTCCGTAGGCTGGCGTACGCCTGGCCAGCGGGACGAAGGAAGGAACGGTGGGTGTTCTACTGGCTACTCAAGCACCTGCTTCTCGGTCCTGTGATGCGGTTGGCCTGTCGCCCACAGATCCGGGGCGGCGAGCATCTTCCCGCGCACGGAGGGGCCATTTTGGCCAGCAACCACCTCGCGGTCGCCGACTCGTTCTTCCTTCCGCTGATGGTGCACCGCCGCGTGACCTTTCTGGCCAAGGGTGAGTACTTCACGTCTCCCGGTGTGCGCGGATGGCTCAAGCGGCAGTTCTTCAGCGCGGCCGGTCAGGTTCCGATCGATCGTTCCAGTGCCTCGGCCGCGCAGGCAGCCCTCGCCACCGGGGTACGGCTGCTGGCCGAGGGGCACCTGCTGGGCATCTACCCGGAGGGCACCCGGTCGCCGGACGGCCGGTTGTACAAGGGCAAGACCGGCGTCGCCCGGTTGGCGCTCGAAGCCGGCGTGCCGGTCATCCCGGTCGCCATGGTGGGCACCGACCGGGTCAATCCGATCGGTTCCAAGATGTGGCGCCCTTATCAGGTCGAGATACGTTTCGGTGCCCCCCTGGACTTCGCCCGGTATGCGGGCCTGGCCGGTGACCGGTTCGTCGAACGGTCCATGGTCGATGAGATCATGTATTCGTTGATGGAGCTTTCCGGTCAGGAATACGTCGACATATATGCCGCCTCCATCAAAGAGCGCGACGCCGCCGCACAGCGCGCAGGGCAGAGAGGATGAGGGTCGGATCAGGTGCGGTTCTTCTACGACTGCGAGTTCATCGAGGACGGCGAGACCATCGAACTGATCTCCATCGGGGTGGTGGACGAGAAGGGCCGGGAGTACTACGCGGTGTCCACCGAGTTCGATCCGCAGCGGGCGGGTGACTGGGTGCGATCACGTGTGCTGCCCAAGCTGCCGCCACCGGCCGAGCCGGCCTGGCGCTCTCGGGTGGCGATCCGCGAGACCCTGCTGGAGTTCCTCACCGCCTCCGGGGACGGGGTCGAGTTGTGGGCCTGGTTCGCCGCGTACGACCACGTCGCCCTGGCGCAGTTGTGGGGTGCGATGCCCGCCCTGCCGAGGGCATTGCCCCGTTTCACCCGGGAGTTGCGGCAGCGTTGGGAGGACGCGGGCAAACCACCGTTGCCCCCGCCGCCGAACGACGCACACGACGCGCTGGCCGACGCCCGGCACAACCTCACTCGATGGCGGGCGATCGAACGGCACCGCTCGGCGCGGGCGGGTCATCCCTGACGACTCCACCTTGCTGGACCGATCAAGTCGTGCGACTCTCACGCTGTCCACGACAGAACGGAACGAAGGGGAATTCAATGCGTATCGGCGTGCTCACCGGTGGCGGTGACTGTCCGGGGCTCAACGCCGTGATCAGGGCGGTGGTTCGTAAAGGCATCGAAGTTCATGGGTACGAGATCCTCGGATTCCGGGAAGGCTGGCGGGGCCCGATGCAAGGGCTGGTGCAGCCACTAGGGCTGGCGGATGTGGAGGACATCCTTCCGCTCGGCGGCACCATCCTGCGCACGTCGCGCACCAATCCGTACAAGAACGGCGGTGCCGAGCAGGTCAAGCGGACCCTGGCCGAACACGGCGTGGACGCCCTGATCGCGATCGGTGGTGAGGACACCCTCGGAGTGGCCCGCAGACTCACTGACGACGGGGTCTTCGTGGTCGGTGTGCCCAAGACCATCGACAATGATCTGGGCGCCACGGATTACACGTTCGGTTTCGATACCGCGGTGCACATCGCGACCGAAGCCGTCGATCGGTTGCGGACCACCGCGGAGTCGCACCACCGGGCCGCGGTCGTCGAGGTGATGGGCAGACATGCCGGCTGGATCGCGCTGCACTCCGGCATGGCAGGCGGTGCGAATGTCATCCTCATCCCGGAGCAGCCCTTCTCGGTGGAGCGGGTGTGCAAGTGGGTGACGCACTGCTTCGAGCGGGACTGCGCCCCGATCGTCGTCGTGGCCGAGGGCGCGGTGCCCGACGGCGGCTCGGAGTTGCTCTCGGCGGGGGAGACCGACGCCTTCGGCCACAAGCGACTCGGTGGTGTCGGCATCTGGCTGGCCGATGAGATCGCCCAACGCACCGGTGCCGAGTCCCGCGCCGTCGTGCTGGGGCACGTCCAGCGCGGTGGAACGCCCACCGCCTATGACCGGGTGCTGGCGACCAGGTTCGGTGTGCACGCGGTCGATGCGGTGCACGACGGAGACGCCGGCGTGATGGTCGCGCTGCGCGGAACCGACATCGTCAGGGTGAAACTGGCTGAGGCCACCGAGGTCATCAAGACCGTGCCTGCGCGGCGTTACGCAGAGGCGGAGGTCTTCTTCGGCTGACTCCATCAGATGGGTGTGGCCCGTATCCCGGTGGACGAACCGGGAGTCCGAACGCATACGCTGGAGCACTGTGAACTGGACCGTGGACGTTCCGGTCGACGCGCTGCCGGAACTGCCACCGCTGCCCGCCGATCTGCGAACCAGGCTTGACGAGGCACTGGCCCTTCCCGCCGCGCAGCAGCCGTGCTGGCCCGACCCCGACGCGGTGGGCGACGTCCGCGCCGTGCTGGAGAGCGTGCCGCCGATCACCGTGCCCGCCGAGGTGGACCGGCTGCGGGAGCAGCTGGCGGCGGTGGCCCGCGGTGAGGCGTTCCTGCTGCAGGGCGGGGACTGTGCCGAGACCTTCGCCAACAACACCGAGCCACATCTGCGGGCCAACATCCGCACGTTGCTGCAGATGGCGGTGGTGCTCACCTACGGGTCGAGCATGCCGGTGGTGAAGGTCGGCCGGGTGGCCGGGCAGTACGCCAAGCCGAGGTCCGCGACGCTGGACGCCTTCGGGCTGGCGTCCTACCGGGGCGACATGATCCACTCCCTGGTGGCGACCCCGGAGGCGCGGGTACCCGACCCGTCCCGGCTGATCAGGGCATATGCCAACGCCGCAGCGGCGATGAACCTGGTGCGGTCCCTGACCCTGGCCGGGATGGCGGACCTGCACAAGGTGCACGACTGGAACAAGGACTTCGTGCTGCGTTCCCCCGCGGGGGCGCGGTACGAGGCGCTCGCCGGTGAGATCGATCGTGGCCTGCGGTTCATGTCGGCGTGCGGGGTGAACGACTCCTCGCTGCGGTCCACCGAGATCTATGCCAGTCACGAGGCGTTGGTGCTCGACTACGAGCGGGCCATGCTGCGCCTGGACAAGACCGGTGCTGCTCCGAAGCTCTATGACCTGTCCGCGCACTTCCTCTGGGTGGGGGAGCGCACCCGCGCGCTGGACGGGGCGCACATCGCGTTCGCCGAGCTGCTGGCCAACCCCATCGGGCTCAAGCTGGGTCCGGGCACCACACCGGATCAGGCCGTCGAGTACGTCGAACGGCTGGACCCCCACGGCATTCCCGGCAGGCTCACCCTGATCTCCCGGATGGGCGCCCAGCGGGTCCGCGACGTGCTGCCGCAGATCGTGGCGAAGGTCACCGCCTCGGGACACCAGGTGATCTGGCAGTGCGACCCGATGCACGGCAACACGATCGAGTCCCCCTCCGGCTACAAGACCAGGCATTTCGACTGGGTGGTCGACGAGGTCCAGGGCTTCTTCGAGGTGCACCGCTCGCTGGGCACCTACCCGGGTGGCATCCACGTGGAGCTCACCGGTGAGGACGTCACCGAATGCCTCGGCGGCGCCCAGGACATCTCCGACGCCGACCTGTCCGGTCGCTACGAGACCGCCTGCGACCCCCGGCTGAACACCCAACAGGCCCTGGAACTGGCATTCCTGGTCGCGGAGATGCTGCGCTCCTGAGCTCCGGGACCCGCGTTGAGTCCTTCATGAGGATCCCTTGGGCTTCGGCTCGCCGAGAATAAGCATCACGACGCGGTCGATTCCTGGGGCTATCTCGCCGTGTGGTGGTGCTCCCAAGCTCAGCGCGCGCAGCATGCCCCCGAACTTCTGCTCGACGTCTTGATGTGAATACCCGGCGATCTCGAACGCTCGATACATGATGTCGGGGCGGTGGTTACGGATCGCACCGGATGATAGTTCGACACCGTTGCATACGATGTCGTACTGCCACGTCCGCGCGCTCATACATCGGAAAATCGAACGATCCAGCAGAACCGGAACGACCTATCGTCGAAGTTTCCTGTTCGCTTGCCGGCTTCAACTCTGACCTGTGACATGATCGACCGAGCGTCATCGATATCACCTGCGGCGCCAAAGAACAAGGCTGCGCCCGGCTCGGCTTTCGTCTCAGCAAGTAGACGCTGGCGCTGGTCGCTATCCATGAACTTTGCGATGGGGCCGCTGATCTCGTTGTCGTCTCCGATGCGCAGCCAGGCCAGACCAGGTGATCCGCACGACTTCGCATACTCTTGCATGTTGTCGAAGAACGAGCGGGGCTGCCCCCGACAGTCGGGTACGGACAACGCGAGAACATGCTTACCCGAGAAAGCCCGGAACATGCTGTCTCTGAAGAGATCGGAAACGTCGGCAAGTTGCAGCGGAACACGAAGATCGGGCTTGTCGGTCCCATACTGGGCGAGCGCATCTCGATACGATCTCCCGGAAACGTTCGAGAGGTTGCTCAGGGAGGAATTGTTGAGTCTCGGTCGGCTGAATACTGGCGGGCGGGGGAGGGTGAGCATCACCGAGGTCAGGCGGATCCGGCGTACGGCGTTGTTGTCCGAGGTGCGTGTTGCGGCGAATGATCCGGCCGTTGTGATGCCGTGCCGGCATTCCTCGTTCACCGGGGCGGACTTCACTGATCTGGCCGTGCTTCAGCGTCTGCAGTGCGCCGGTTCTGTGATGAAGGTGGGAGACCAGTATTTCGCTGATGAGCGTCGGATGGCGTTGTTCATCGAGGATGGCCTGACCGCGCTGATCGGGGTGGGGCACGTCGCGCTGAGCGATCCCACCCGGTCTTCGGCGGAATCCAGCGCGTGACGATCACGGATAGCGGCAAGGGCCGCTACGAGGACCTCTGCGCCAAGAATGGAATCGTGCCCTATCCGGGGAGGGAGTCGCGGTGACCGGCGTTCCGCTATCCGGCGCTGTGTGGCGTCGAGGACTTACGGCCGGCCTCACCACCGGACCTACACAGAATTGCCGAGCCTGCTGCCGGCGCGCCGCTGCGCAGACAAAAGGGGAGGCGACAGTGGAGACCTACAGCGAGGGTCAATCCAATCGTTCTGTGCACGCATTCCGTGGCCCCGCAGGACAAACCGCCACAGTGATCGTGATGCGTAGACACGGCCAGGTGTGGCTCGTGCTCAACGGGGCCGAGGCGACCACCATCGTGATGACCGACCCGGAGGCCCACCAGATGAGGAGCGCATTGGACCAGGCCGCGCACGGCTGGCTGCGATGGCTGCTTGCGGTGGTGGTCGGGGCGCTGCGGAACGGCCGCCGGTGCGGTGGCGCGCCAGTGTTGGCGTCAGGTTTGCCCTTTCGCGCAGTTCGACTGCGAATCGCCCCGATGCGTCCTCGCCGTCGCTACCGTTTCTCTTGATATTGCGGAGAGCGCAGCTGATTCTCGGGCCACGTGCTGGCGCCTCGTAAGCGTGACCTGCCAGATGTAGCGGTGAGATGCCCTCCGGAACGCCACCAACGTCGGGATACCTGCGATACGCCGGATCTGGAGAGGTAGTCCATCATGCAACGACGCAGCCCTCTGCACTGTCTCGTGCCCGACTACGTGTTACGGGAGATCGCCAAACGAGGTGGTGACGTTCACCGCGAGGCCGCTTTGGACACTCTGGGGGTCAGCGCGACATTGCGCTCGGCGCGGTCGCAGGCCGAAGCCGGGCGGGCGGCTGCCGGTGCGTTACCGCCGGCCTCGGCGGCCCTGCGCCCGGCCAGGATCGACCGGGTCATCCGCAATGCCAACGGTGGTACCGACCTGGCCTCGCCGGTCGTCCGGCGGGAAGGCGACCCGGAGTCCGGTGATGCGGCGGTCGACGAGGCATTCGAACACTTCGGTTCCACCTGGAACTTCCTCTTCGAGATGCTCGCCCGCAACTCCATCGACAACGCGGGGATGACGCTTGACGGGGTGGTGCACTACGGCAACAAGTTCGACAATGCGTTCTGGGACGGCGACCAGATGGTCTTCGGTGACGGCAGCGGCACGCTGTTCACCCGGCTCACCCAGTCCTTGTCGGTCTGTGCCCACGAACTCGGCCACGGCGTGATCCAGTTCGACGGCCCGCTGACCTACCAGGGCCAGTCCGGTGCACTCAACGAGCACATCGCTGACGTCTTCGGCGCGATGGTCCATCAGTGGAAACACGGTCAGTCCGCCGCCGAGGCCGACTGGCTGATCGGCGCCGAGATTCTCGCCGAGGGCGTGAGCGGCAAGGCGCTACGCTCCATGAAGGAGCCCGGTACCGCCTATGACGACGACCTGCTCGGCAAGGATCCCCAACCCGCGCATATGGACCACTACATCGACACCGCCGACGATCACGGCGGCGTGCACATCAACTCGGGGATCCCGAACAAGGCGTTCTACGAGATCGCAGTGGGCTTGGGTGACCACTCCTGGGATCGCGCAGGCCGCATCCTGTACGCCACCCTCGGCCATCCGCAGCTGCGGGCGACGACGGACTTCCGCCGGTTCGCCCGGCTCAACCACCGCGTGGCCGGCCAGATCTACGGTGCGGGCAGTGTCGAGGCGAAGGCTGTGGAGGCCGGGTGGGCGGCGGTGGGCATCGCAGTGTGAGATGGGCCAGGTGGAGAGGGAGCAGGCAAAGCAGACCGTGTCGTTCCGGCGGACCGGAGGGTTGTTCGCCGGCAACGTCCTGGTCACCTCGGTGTCCGCGGACGACCTCGACGACGCGCAGCAGGAGACCCTGCGACGCTATCTGGGCCAGGCCGATCTGGAGGTGCTCGCCGGTCGCTCGCCGATCACCGGGTCTGGCGCGGACACCTACCAGTACACCATCGCGGTCGACGACGGTGCGAAGCGATCAGAAGTCACGGTGACTCAGACCGCCGTCCCGGACAATCTCCGCCCGCTCATCGAATGGCTGGAACAACGCGCGACGCGACCAGGCGCGAGGTGATGTCAGCGCGCGGCCGTTGTGTGTGTCGGGTTGACTGGTGCGATCCGGTGAGTGCGATCGGCAATCAGAATGTGATGAGCTGGATCGTGGTACCGGGCCGGACGGTCCGGCCCGCGCCTGGGGACTGCGCGACGACGCGAGCCGACGAGCCGCCGAAGAACTGCCTGACCTGACTGTTCAGCCCGGCGGCGGTGAGGATCTGCTGCGCTCGATCCGCAGGCAGCCCGACCACCTCGGGTATCGCGATCTCGGTGCTGAGCTGCACGGTCACCCTGTTGTCCGAGGTGGCCACCAGCGACCCCTCGCCGGGCTGCACGGACAGCACGACGGCGCCCGGCTGCCCGGCACCGTCCCCTTCTTCCTGCGGCTCGAATCCGGCGCGGGACAGCGCGGCGAGTGCCTGCTCGCGAGGCAGGCCGACCACCTCGGGCACCACCAGTGCCGTGCTGACCTGCAGGGTGACCTCGGTGCCTCGGCTGGTGCCCTCACCGGCCTGCGGGTCGGTGCCGATTGCGTGACCACCGGGTATCTGGTCGTCGAACTGGCGCTGCACCCGCGCGGTCAGCCCGGCTCGGGACAGCGCCGCGATCGCGTCGGCCTCGGACAGGCCGCGCACCTGGGGGACCGTGGTCGGGGCCGGACCCCTGCTGATCACCAGTGTCACCGGTGCGCCGACCGTGAGCACGGTTCCGGCTGCGGGTTGCAATCCGATGAGCGTGCCCTCCGGGACAGTGTCGTGGAACTGCGCCGCAGCGGGATCGTTTCGCGGGCTCAGGTCGGCGGCGGTGAGCGCCTGTTCGGCCTCGGCGGCGGGCGTGCCGGCTGCCAGGCCGGGCACCACCGGGCGGCCCAGAGACACCACCACGGTGACATCCGAGCCGCGTATCGCCCGCCGCCCGGGTGCGGGATCGCTCCTGATCACCGTTCCGTTCGGGATGGCGTTGTCGTGGCCGGTGGTGAGCTTGGGGGTCAGGCTGGCGTCGTCGAGGACGGCTTGCACCGCGGTGCGCTGCAGACCCGTGAGGTTGGGCACCACCGTCCATCGGCCACTGCCCAGCCACCACGCGGACACCCCGACCACGCTCGCCAGCATGAGCACGACCAGGATCCAGGTGATGAAGGCCCGCCGCTCCCGGGAACGCTGGCGCTGGTAGGGGTCGTCGGGGGGATGATTCCGGTCGTGCGCCGCTCCTGCGGGGCCGGGCGGACCCATTGGTGCTCCGGAGGGTAGCTCTGTCCGGGCTATGGCCCGGGTGCCACGTGGCCCGTGGTCGACCAGTGGTGCCGCCAGTGCGGTGCGGGCCGCGGCGGGGCTCACCGCCGATGCCGCCGAGCCGGGCTGGTTCGCCGGCGCGGTACCGATCGCCGTGGTGGCCGAGGGCAGCGGGACCCGTACCTGGCCGATCTGCAGCTCGGCGCGCACCTGACGCAGCGCTATCAGGAAGTCCGACGCGTTCGAAGGGCGAATGCCGGGATCCCGGCGGGTGGCTCGTACGACCAGAGCGTCCAGCGGGGCGGGCACCGCCGGCGCGACGGTCCCGGGAGCGGGCATGTCGTCGTTCACGTGCCGATAGGCGACCGACAGCGCGGTCTCGCCGGTGTACGGGGGTGCCCCGGTGAGCATCTCGAACATCAGCACTCCGGCGGCGTAGACGTCGCTGCGCGGGTCCGCCGTCCCGGTCGCGACCTGCTCGGGCGAGAGGTAGGCCACCGTGCCGAGGATGAGGTCGCCGGTGTTGTTGCTCGCCTCGGCAGCCGCCCGGACCAGGCCGAAGTCGGCCACCTTGACCACCCCGCCCGGCCCGATGAGCACGTTCTCGGGCTTGACGTCGCGATGCACCAGCCCCTCCCGGTGCGCCGCGGCCAGCGCGGAGAGCACAAGTTCGATCACCGAGAGGACCAGCGGCACCGGCAGCCTGCCGTACTCGCGCAGCAGGTCCCGCAGGGTGCCACCCTCCACCAGTTCCATGACGAGGAAGACATGGTCACCGGCCGCCGCGGTGTCTACGCCCTGGTCGTAGACCCCGACGATGCCGGGGTGGTGCAGCCGGGCGGCGGCACGGGCCTCGCGCTCGAAGCGCTGCAGGAAGATCGGGTCCGCGGCGAATCGCGGATCCATCACCTTGACCGCGACCGGGCGCTCCAGCCGGGTGTCGATACCGTGATACACGGTGGACATACCGCCACAGGCCAGCGTCGAGCCGACCCGGTAGCGCCCGTCCAGCAGGGTGCCGACCGGGATCCCGTTCTGTCCGGGTCCCTGCCGCTCCACATCCCAGATCCTACGTACCCCGCCCGCCCTGAACGGCGGAAGGGCGCGGGTCGCCGGGTATGGAAGGGTGACCGCTGTGAGTGACATCCCGATCGCCCCGGACGTGCTGGATCCCGAGGTGGCGGTTCTGCCGCTGCCTGATGTGGCCGCCCGGCTCGGACTGCCGGTCACCCGGGTACACCAGATGCTGCGTGACGGGCACCTGCTGGGGGTGCGCCGCCACGGTGTGGTGGTGGTTCCCGAGGCCTTCCTCAATGAGGATCTGGTCGTCAAGGGCCTACCCGGCACCGTGACGTTACTGCGCGACGCCGGCTATTCCACCGAGGAGATCCTCCGCTGGCTGTTCACCGCCGAGGACTCCTTGCCCGGTACCCCGATCGGTGCGCTGCGCTCGGATCGCGGCCGCGAGGTGAAGCGCCGCGCCCAGGCCATGGGCTTCTGAGGCGTCGACGCCGACGTCAGTGTCCGTATGACGAGTGCCCGGCTCAGGCCGGGCAGTACGACCGCGAGCCGTCTGCGCCCCGGCACCGTCACCCGATGGCCGAGCACGTCGTATCCGGCCGCTTCGATCTCGTCGAGGATTCCGCTGTACAGGGTGAACGCGGTGGCGACGCACGCTCGTGACACCGGGGCCAGCATGGGGATCCCCGGCTCCGCTCTCCGGTAGATCGCCCTGGTTCGGGCGACCAGGTGGGCGAGCGCCCTGCGCACCCGATGGTCGCTGCGCCCCGTGCTGCGGCACCAGCTCAGCAGGGCGCGGTCGACGCCGAAGGCGGCCAGTTCATCGGCAGGTAGGTAGACCCGCCCGCGATCGAGGTCCTCGCCGACATCGCGCAGGAAATTGGTGACCTGAAAAGCGATCCCGAGCGCGGCGGCGTGCGGCTCGGCCTCCTCGCGGGGCACGACGGTGCCCAGCACCGGCAGTACCTGCAGCCCGATCACCGCCGCTGAACCGTGCACGTAACGAGCCAGCTCGTCGAACGTGCGGTAGCCGGCCACCCCGCCCTGCTCCACCGGCCGATCCATCCGCATGGAGGTCATGAAGTCGGTGAAGTACTGCGGGTCGATCCGGTAACGGCCCGCGGTGTCCACCGGTGCGGCCAGCACCGGATGACGGCAGCGGCCGCGCTTCAGCCCTTCGCGCAACTGGTCGGCCAGGCGGTCCAACTCGGCGAGCCGTTGTGGCCAGGGCCGATGGTCGGCCAGGTCGTCGACGATCTCGTCGGCGTAGCGGGCCAACCCGTAGAGCGCGTGAATCGCGGGCCGCCGCGCGAGCGGCAGCAGCCGGGTGGCCAGGAAGTAGGTGCGGCCGTGCGCGGCGTTGAGCCTTCGGCAGCGGAGGTAGGAGCCTCGCAGTGCGGGCTCGGTGATACCGGCTGCGTCGAGCTCCCGGCTCATGCCGTCCGGACGTGCAACGGATCGCGCCGTAACAGCGAAACCCCGGCCAGCAGGGACACTGCGACCGTCCCTGCCTGGTAGGCCAAGGAGGTCAGCCCGCTCTCCCCGGTGGGATAGGTGCACAGCACGAGCCAGGTGGACGCGGTCACCGCCATCGCCAGTGACCGGTTCCGCCACGGCAGCGCCGCGCCGAGCACGAGACTCCAGGTGAGGTACCAGGGCAGGGTCGCGGGCGCGAGCAACGCAGACCACAACAGCGTGATCGCGCCGCGCCGGACCGCCCCGGTGCCACCGTCCCGCGCCAGCCACCACTGCCTGCCGAGGATCGCCAGGAACACCGCGCAGCCGAGCAGGCGGAAGACGTTGATGAACGGCTGGGTGTCGACGTCGACGAACGGCGAGCTCGCCACGTGGGCCAGCTGGCCGGCGGCGGTGGGTAGCGACATCCAGTTGACGATCAACGAAGGTGCGTTCAGCGCGGGGATCCACCCCAGGTCCACCCCGGCGAGCAGGGTGAGGCCGGTGAACACCACGGTGAACACCGCCAGGCTGGCTGCGCAGGCTTTGAGCAGCCGGACGCCCCGGCGGCCGGGTAGCCGGGCAGCCCAGATCCACACCAGGAAAGGCAGCGCGATTCCGGCGGACGCCTTCACCGCCATCGCGGTGGTGACCAGCGCGGTCCCGCCGACATGTCTGCGCTGCACCACCAGCAGCGTGCCCGCGGCCAGCAGGCCGATCATCAGCAGATCATTGTGCGGTCCGCCCACCAGATGCACCACTGTCATCGGGTTGGCGACCACCAGCCACAGTGCCACGGTGTGCTTACCGCCGAGTTCGTCGGCCAGCCGGGGCAGGGCGAACACCAGCAGGCCCAACCCGACCAGCAGCACCAGCCGCATCCCGATCACGCCGAGGATCGCATCCTCGTCGGTCAGCCGGCTCATGATCTTGGCGATCAGGATGAAGGCCGGGCCGTAGGGCGCCGGAGTGGTCTGCCACACGTAGTGCACGTTGTCCGCCACGGGACCGGGTGGCAGCTCCACGGGTCCCACCCGGTAGGGGTCCATGCCGTGCAACGCCAGTGCACCCTGGGCGAGGTAGCTGTAGACGTCCCGGGTGAACAGCGGGGGCGAGACCAGCATGGGCGCGACCCAGGCCGCGCTGGCGACCAGCAGCCGGCGGGCGGTGGCGGTACCGGCCAGGACCTCGCGGCCGAGCCGCACCCAGGCCCACACGAGCAGCCCCACACCCAGGTAGAGGCCCACGGTCGCGAGGTCACGGCCGTGTCCGTAGCGGATCCAGGACAACGGGCCCCCGGTGATCAGCGGGTCCCTGATGAGAATCCCACCGGCTCCGACAGCCGTGGCGGCCAGCAGCACCGAGCCGATCAGACCGAGAACAACGGTGCCCGACAGCAGCCGCTCAGCGGGTGGCTGGTCGCTCCGGGGTCCGGCAACCTGGCGCTCCGTAGCCGGGAGAGCACTCGTATCGAGGGGTGGCGGATCCGGCGTCGTGGCGGGAGACGATGAGATGGACGTCATGACGGGCCGTATATTCCCACAGCCGATGCCGCCGAACCCGAGCCGTGGCCCGGTCGTGATGCAGTGGTGATGGGAGGTAATGGGGTTCGCTCAACCGGCGAGCGTGGTGCGCCGGCGAGCCGTGGTGCCGGTGATCCGAGCCGCGGCGAGCTTGCCCGAGATCAGCACGGTGGGCACCCCGACCCCGGGCGTGGTGCCGCATCCGGCGAGCACGACGTTGGTGTGGCCACGGACCAGGTTGGACGGCCGGAACGGTCCGGTCTGGGCGAACGTGTGCGCCGCGGAGAACGGAGTGCCCACGGCCAGTCCCTGCTTCGCCCAGTCCGCAGGGGTCACCAGATGCTCGATCTCGATGGCCGCGCCCAGATCGGTCAGCCCTCGGCGCTCCAGGGTGCCGACCACTTCGTCGCGATAAGCCGGACCGAGCGTGGCCCAGTCCAGTGGGGCGGTGCGCAGGTTGGGGCAGGGCGCGAGGATGTAGAGCAGTTGCCGGTCCGCGGGCGCCAGGGCCGGGTCGGTGGCGGTGGGCCGGGTGACCAGCAGCGACGGGTCGCTCATCAAACGACCGCGGTAGATGATCTCGTCGAAGGTGCTCTCCCACGCCGAGCCGAAGTGGATCGTGTGGTGGGCCAGCCCCGGCCAGCCCGCGCCGGAGCCCGGTCGGACCCCGGCGTGCAGCACTACCGCTGAGGGTGACCAGCGCAGCGGTACCGGACGGCGCGGGGGCCGGCCGAGCAGCCGGTGCACCACCGGCAGGTCGGGCGTGAGCACCACCGCGTCGGCACTGATGCGGTCACCGTCAGTGGTGTGCACGGCGGTGACCCGGTCCCCGGAGCGGTCCAGCGCGGTCACCGTGGTGCGGTATCGGAACTGCGCGCCGGCGTCGGTAGCGGCGTCGGCCAGTGCCTGGGGCAGCGCGCGCATCCCCCCACGGGGGAACCACACGCCCGCGATGGTGTCCATGTAGGCGATCACCGCGTAAGCGCCGAGGGCGCGTTGCGGGGGCACCCCGGCGTAGAGGGCCTGGAACGTGAAGAGCCGTTGCAGCCGTTCGTCGCGCAGGAACCGGGCGACCTGCGGGCCGAGCCGGCCGAAGCCGCCCAGCACGGCGAGGGTGGCCATGTCCCGGATCGCCTCCCGTCCGGCGACCAGGTCGAGCGGGGAGTCGAAGTTGCCGCCGATGAACCGGCCGATCTCCACCCGGTAGAGCCGGGTCAGCCAGTCCCGCAGCCGCCGGTACCCCGCTGCCTCCCTGGCTCCGGCCACGATGCGGATCTCGGATTCCATCGCCTCGGCGTCGGTGTGCACGTCGATCACCGAGTCGTCGGCGAAGCGGGCCCGGTAGGCGGGGTGCAGCGGCACCAGATCCAGCCGCTCGGCGACCGAGTCACCCACCGCGGCGAGCGCCTCGTCGACCAACTCGGGCATGGTCAGCACCGTCGGGCCGGTGTCGACCCGATAGCTGCCGCCGGCGCTGCCGTCGTCGGGGACGAGATCCATCCGCCCGGCCCGTCCGCCCGGGTGGGGCTGGGTCTCGATCACGGTCACCCGGCGGCCCGCTCCGAGCAGGTGCAGGGTGGCGGCCAGCCCGGCCAGCCCGGCGCCGACGACGACCACGTGCTCGGTGGGTCCGGGAACAGTACGCACGGTGGTGCACGCTAGCGCGATGGTGACGGTGGCACGGTGTCGCCGCCCCCCGGCGCCACTTATGAGGTCCTGCTCGTGGCCTGCTCCGCCAGCTCGATGAGCTGCGCGCGGGCCGGCTCGGCCAGGTCAGCGCGGCGCAGGCCGGCCAGCGCCGAGTCGGTCAGTTCGGTGATCCGCCGCTCCACCTGGGCGACCGCCCCCAGTTCGACCAGCAGCTCGCGCACCGCGGTCACGGTGTCCTCGTCCACCTGCTGATCGCCGATCGCGCTGCGCAACAGGTCGGCGGCGCTGCCGCGCCGCTGCTGATCGGCCGTGCGCAGGCCGTAGGCGAGCAGCAGGGTCCGCTTGCCCTCGCGCAGGTCGTCGCCCGCCGGCTTGCCGGTGACCCCGGGATCGCCGAACATGCCCAGCAGGTCGTCCCGCAGCTGGAAGGCGACCCCGATGTCGGCACCGAACCGGCGGTAGGCCTCCACCAGTGCGTGGCCGGCGCCACCGATCGCGGCGCCGAGATGCAGGGGGCGTTCGACGGTGTAGGCGGCGGTCTTGTACCGGTCGATCTGCAGGGCCGCCTCGGCCGCCTCGTCGCCGCAGGCCTGGGTGAGCACGTCGAGGTACTGCCCGCCGAGCAACTCGGTGCGCATCGCCTGCCACACCCGGTGCGCCCTGCGCAGCTGGTCCGGCCACAGCCCGGCGCCGCGCAGCATGTCGTCCGCCCAGGCCAGGGCGATATCGCCGAGCAGGATCGCGACCGCCGACCCGAATCGCTCCGAGGTGCCGAGCCATCCGGACGTGCGGTGCGCGGCGGCGAACTCGACGTGCATGGTGGGCGAGCCACGCCGGGTCGTGGAGTCGTCCATGATGTCGTCGTGCACCAACGCACAGGCGTGGATCAGCTCCAGGGAGCTCACCGCCCGTAGCACCGCCCGCGCCTCAGGACCGTCCGGTGAGCCGCCGGCGCCACGCCAGCCCCACCAGGCGAACGTCGGGCGGATCCGCTTGCCGCCGCCGACCACGAAGTCGCTCAGCGAGCCGACCGCAGCGGCGAACCGCGGATCCAGCAGACCGGCCTCCGCTGTCTTGCCGGACAGGAACGCCGCGAGCTCGCCCTGCACCTCGGCGGGCAGGTTCCGGTCGAGCCGGTGCACCTGCCGATCGCCGGCCGGCCCGGCCGCACCGGGGGACGGCGCCGCGGTGGGCGGGACGTGCAGCCGCGTCATCGAACCTCCCGGTTTCTTGACCACAGCGGGCCGTCTTGACCGTAGAGGCGGGGCCGCCGGCCTGCCCATCGAGTCGTCACCAGGTTCGGCCATGTCGGTGCCCCGGTTCACCGCACCTGTCCCTACACACCGCTCGGACGGCTTAAGCTGCGGGCATGACGGCCGTCATCGATCGGGTCGGCGGCGACCGCCCCGTGTTCTCCGTGGAATTCTTCCCGCCCCGCGACGACGCAGGGGAACGTCAGTTATGGCAGGCGGTGCGGGAGTTCGAACCGCTGGACCCGGCGTTTCTCTCGGTGACCTACGGTGCCGGGGGGTCCAGCCGGGATCGCACGGTGCGGATCACCGGACGAATCGCGCAGGAGACCACCCTGGTCCCGATGGCGCACCTCACCGCGGTGAACCACTCCACAGCCGACTTACGTCACGTGATCGGCAGCTACGCCGCGGTCGGCATCCACAATGTGCTGGCCCTGCGAGGGGACCCGCCGGGTGATCCGCTCGGCGACTGGACGCCACATCCGCAGGGCGTGCACTACGCGGAGGAGCTGGTCCGGCTGATTCGGTCGCTGGGCGACTTCTGCGTCGGCGTGGCGGCCTTCCCCGAGTGCCATCCCCGGTCGCCCGACCTGGCCACCGACGTCCGGTACCTGGTGGCGAAGCTGCGAGCCGGTGCCCGGTTCGCGATCACCCAGATGTTCTTCCGGCCGGAGGACTACCTGCGGTTGCGAGATCGGGTGGCAGCGGCGGGCGCCGATGTCGCCGAAGTGCCGATCCTGGTCGGGGTGATGCCGATCACCACGTTGGGTGGGGTGCAGAAGATGGCGGACCTCTCCGGCTGTGTGATCCCTGATGCGGTGCGCGAGCGGATCGTCGCGGTGGGGGACGATCCGGCTGCGGTTCGGGAGGTCGGGGTGGACATCGCCACCGAGTTGTGCGAGCGGCTCATCGCCGAGGGAGCGCCAGGGTTGCACTTCTACACGCTCAACCGGTCCCGCTCCACCCGCGATGTGCTGGCCCGCCTCGGCATGATGCCGGTGCGCACCGGCGAGGGTCCCTGATCGTCACTCAGCTCACCGGGCGGCCGAAACGGGGCCGGTACCTGCTCGGCCGGCGCGTTCCGGGGTGCCGTCCGCCGCGATGCGCTCCCCAGCGGGTCGGCACCATCCGCAGCGGCATCCCCGCTCGTAGTGTGCCGTGTGGTGCTTCAAGGACCAGCTCAGTCATGGGGAGCCTCCAGAGCCGTCCCGAGTGGTGGACGGCTCGGTTGTCCCACATGGCGATCGCGCCGGGGGACCAGGTGAAGCGGACTTGGTACTCGGGGCGGGTGGCTTCTTGCTTGAGTGTCTGCAGGAGTTCGGTGCTGTGTGCTGTGGTCCAGTCGACGATGTGGGGGTGTTGGGTGAAGTTCACGGACAGCACTTTTTCGTCGGTTTCGGGGTGTGTGCGAACCAGGTTGGCCCAGATGGTGTCTCCGCCGACCGGGGGGATCGTCACGGCCGGTGGCCGCCAGCTGCCGATGATCTGGAGTCCTGGGTGCTGGGGATGCGGAAGAAGAGCACCTTGTGCTGGGCCAGCAGCCGACGCCGATGATCGGCGTCATAGGAGAAACGGTCAGCGTACTGTCGCCCATGGCAGACCTAGATCTTGTCCGTCACTAGTGGTCTCGGAGTGGCCGACTCGGCGACGAGACGTTCGGCACCGTCGTGCAGCAGTGAAAATTCATCTGCCAATAATCTTCCGGTTTGGTTGAGGCGCGGGACGACTTGCTTGATCACCTGGATGTGTCCGGCAATCTCTCTCACGTTCTGCGAAAAGTCATCCAGGTTATCTGCGATATGGTTGAGTGGGCCGCCGATCGCGTAGAGACCGATCGTCGATACAACCGTCAGCAACGCGATGATCACTACCGTCAAGTCGATAAGCACCATAAATAATCCTTTCTGCTGGGTGTGCCGAAACGTTCGCCCGGGGGCCAGCGCGTCACAGCGGCGACCCCGGTGCCGATCACTGACGACCAGTCTGGAACATCGGCCCACCCGAAAGTTGATCGAGATCGACCATGCCCCAGGCATGCCCCAGGGCTGCGTACGACTGAGCTCCAGTGCCCGCCGGGCGTCGCGTGGTGATCGTGTTCATCCGGGGCTACTCCTCGGCGGCGCTGGGCGGTGAGTCATCCGCGCCGCGCCGTTCGGCTGCGGCGGACCTCGATCGCGAGTGGCGTACGACCGGCCACGGAGCACGCGGACGAGCGGAATCTATCTCCTCATGCCGTGGTTTACAAGAATATTATGTCCGCATATGCGGATATAATCCTGCAAAAGATCCGCATCGTGCGTACTGCGCTGGCTGGGCCGCCTTCGGCCGTCATGTTTGGCGGCCACTACCACCATGGTCTGCTGAAGCGCCTAGGACGGGCTGAAGTCGACTGTCTCGGTACCCGCCTCCACGACCGGCACGTAACCCCGGCGGGGCGTAGCGGGCGTCGCTTGTTCACTCCACCGAGGTGGCGGGAGACGCTGGCCGAGCGCCTGGATATGCCGCCCGGCAGTGCATGGCCGGCAATCGACGCCCTCACCGGCGACTGCCGAGCTAGCGAGCCACCGAAAGGTCGGGCTCGACCACCACGATGATGTCGGTTGGAGACCGATGGCGACGTTTCAACTTCGCCGGCCTTCGAGTCAATTACGATACGTGATCGAATCGGTACTGCTGGTAGTCAGTTGCTATACGCCAGTGCCATGGTCGCAGGCGCACAAATGTTCCACCTCGTTTTCCGGTTGATCACCCGCACAGCTGGTGGCCGCGCCGCTCGTCGATCAGCGGCCCGACCTGTTCGTGCTCGGGTCGAGTTCCGCGCCAGCCGCCGCGACGACTACGTGGCACTGGCCGACGCCTGGCGCCGCGCGGCGTGAGCTGCTGTGCCGCGGGGAGGGCAACAGTCAGGTGGTACCGGCGGCAGGCTGTTGGCGTCCGTCCATCGTCGGGACTCGCTCGTCCTTGATGACCATGGCCTTCGCGCGGTCGTAGTCCTCGGCCGAGATCGCACCGCGGTCGCGAAGAGCGGCCAGCTTGACCAGCTCGTCAGCCGTGGTCGGCTTGCCTTCGGCCGCCGTTTCCTTCACGTACTGCCGGAAGGCCTCCTCGCTACGGGCTGTCTGCGCCGCGGCGCGATCCTGCATCGACCCGCCCCGGGCGATCAGATACACCAGCGCACCGAGCCAAGGCAGCACGATCAGAAACAGTGTCCAGAGCGCCTTGCCCCAGCCGGACAGATCGTGGTCTCGGAAGATGTCGCTCAGGATCATGATCAGTAGCCAGATCCAGGCGAAGAGCACCATGAACCAGAAGATCGACACCAGGATGTCCCACAGCGCCATCTCAGCTCCTCGATCGGCCGCGCCCCGTGGGGCCACGTACGGTCAACAGTGCTCAGAAGCCTGGGTCCTGCTGGCTGGAGCGAGCATCACCCCCCGAGGGTGACCTGGGCTTGAGCGCTCCCAGCAGGCCGGCGCCTCAGAGGTCGAGCACGATGCGGCCGCCCTTGGACCGGGATACG
>DASXOV010000022.1:0-18822 GCA_036494005.1 Pseudonocardiaceae bacterium
CACCGGGCGCCCCAGCACGGTGGCGGCCAGGTCCAGCTCCCGGCGCAGCGCCTCCAGCCACGACGACGGCGACGACATCGCGCCCAATTCCGCCGGCGTGTAGGTATTGAAATCACAGTAGCCGCAGCGGGTGGCGCAGAACGGCACGTGCACATACACGCCGAAGGGCCGCTCGCCAAGCTCGTGCAGGGCGCCAGCGGGCAGCACCCCACTGGACGGTGCCGAATCCGCGGAGGGAAGGTCGACCACGTGACCATTGTCCCAACATCCGGGCGGCGGTAGTCCGCACTGCGAGAAGGTGGCACCCTAACAGGGTGACTGTGCCCGGGCTTCTGCTGGTGGTTCGCCGCCACGTCGACTATGTCCGGGTGTCCAGCGCGCTCTGCCGCACCATGAGCTGACGCCCCGCCCGACTGCACGTCCCCAGCCGGCGCCGGGTGCGCCGGAAGCCGGGGCGTAGCGCGACCTGGTCACGGCCTCCCGCACCGGTGCTCCCTCCCGGAGGCCACCGAATGTCTGCACCCGCCCGCCGCGCACCCGCGGCGAAGGCCCGACGCGGCGAGGGCCAGTGGGCCCTGGGCTATCTGGAGCCGCTCAACCCGAACGAGCGGACCAAGAAGGACGACGACGGGCTCAACGTGCGGCACCGGATCGAGACGATCTACGCCCAGCGCGGCTTCGCCTCGATCGACCCCGCGGACCTGCGCGGCCGGTTCCGCTGGTGGGGGCTCTACACCCAGCGCAGGCCGGGTATCGACGGTGGCCGGACGGGCACGCTGGAACCCGAGGAGCTCGACGACTCCTTCTTCATGATGCGGGTGCGCATCGACGGCGGCGCGCTCACCACCCACCAGCTGGAGGTGCTCGGCGAGATCTCCCGGCTCTACGCCCGCGATACCGCCGACATCACCGACCGGCAGAACATCCAGTACCACTGGATCCGGATCGAGGACGTACCCGCTATCTGGGAGCAGCTGGAGGCGGTGGGCCTGTCCACCACGGAGGCCTGTGGCGACTGCCCGCGCGTTGTGCTGGGCTCCCCGGTGGCGGGCATCGCCGAGGACGAGGTCATCGACGGCACCCCGGCGATCGAGGAGATCCTGCGACGCTACGTGGGCAGCCCGGAATTCTCCAACCTGCCGCGTAAGTACAAGACCGCCATCTCCGGCCAGCAGGACGTGGCGCACGAGGTGAACGACATCTCCTTCGTCGGGGTGGTGCACCCCGAGCACGGGCCGGGCTTCGACCTCTGGGTCGGCGGGGGTCTCTCGACCAACCCGAAGATCGCCCAGCGGCTCGGGGCCTGGGTGCCGCGCGACGAGGTGCCCGAGGTCTGGGCCGCCGTGACGTCGCTGTTCCGCGACTACGGCTACCGCAGGCTGCGCCACCGCGCCCGGATCAAGTTCCTCATCGCCGACTGGGGCGCGGAGCGCTTCCGCGAGGTGCTCCAGACCCAGTACCTGCACCGCACGCTCATCGACGGCCCGGCCCCCGATGCGCCGCCCGCCCCGATCGACCACATCGGCGTGCACCGGCAGCGGGACGGCAAGTTCTACGTCGGCGTTGCCCCGATCGCCGGTCGCGTATCGGGCGCCACGCTGGTCGATGTCGCCAAGGCGGTGGAACGGGCCGGATCGTCCCGGGTGCGGCTGACCCCGTACCAGAAGCTCGTGGTGCTCGACGTCGCCGAACTGGAGGTGGACGGGCTGGTCACCGAGCTGGCGTCGTTGGGCCTGCGGGCCGAGCCCACGCCGTGGCGGCGCTCGGTGATGGCCTGCACCGGCATCGAGTTCTGCAAGCTGGCCATCGTGGAGACCAAGAACCGGGCGGTCACGCTGGTCGCCGAGCTGGAGGAGCGGCTGGCCGACGTCCAGGCGACCCTGGCCAATCCGGTGTCGGTGCATCTCAACGGCTGCCCGAACTCCTGCGCCCGGATCCAGGTCGCCGACATCGGGCTCAAGGGCCAGCTGGTCATCGATTCCGACGGCAACCAGGTCGAGGGCTTCCAGGTGCACCTGGGCGGCGGCCTCGGGCTGGACAGCGGGTTCGGCCGCAAGCTGCGCGGCCATAAGGTCACCTCCGCCGAACTGGGCGACTACGTCGAGCAACTGGTCCGCGGGTACGCCGCCCAGCACACCCCGGGTGAGCGGTTCGCCCAGTGGGTAGCCCGCGCCGAGGAGAGCGATCTGCGATGAGCGAGGCCGGCGTGGCCCGTGCAGTGCCCTTCTATTGCCCGTACTGCGGCGAGGAGGACCTGCGGCCCGAGGAGGAGCCGCACGCCGCCTGGCGCTGTGCGGACTGTCTGCGGGTGTTCGTGGTTCGCCTGGTCGGTCTGGCCGCAGTGACCACCCCGGCCCGGGAGAGCGGGCGGTGACGGTCGTCGAGCTGGAGCGGGAGGCACAGCGCGCCGGGCGGGAGCTGGCGGACGCCCCGGCCGCCGAGATCGTGCGCTGGGCGGTGCACCGGTTCGGCAGCCGGTTCGCGGTGGCCTCGTCGATGCAGGACGCGGTGCTGATGCACCTGGCCTCGCAGGTGGCGCCCGGCATCGACGTGCTGTTCCTGGACACCGGCTACCACTTCGCCGAGACGATCGGCACCCGGGACGCCGTCGCCGCGACCTACGACATCAACCTGATCACCGTGACGCCTCAGCGGACCGTCGCCGAGCAGGACGCCGAGCACGGGCCGAAGCTGCACGACCGGGACCCGGATCTGTGCTGCGGGTTACGCAAGGTGGCGCCGCTGGACCGGGCACTGGAGGGCTACCACGCCTGGGCCACCGGACTGCGCCGGGCCGAGGCGCCGACCAGGGCGGGCACGCCCGTGGTGTCCTTCGACCCGAAGCGGCGCAAGGTCAAGGTCGCCCCGCTGGCCGCCTGGAGCGACGCCGACGTCGAGCACTACGTCGCCGAGCACGCGATCCTCACCAACCCGCTGCTGAGCCTGGGTTACCCGTCGATCGGCTGCGCGCCGTGCACCCGGGCGGTCGCCGCCGGGGAGGACCCGAGGGCAGGGCGCTGGGCCGGCTCGGCCAAGACCGAATGCGGGATCCACCGGTGAACCGGGGCAGCACTCTCTGGCTCACCGGGCTGTCCGGGGCGGGCAAGTCCACGATCGCCGAGGCGGTGGCCGGCCTGCTGCGCGCGACCAGCCGGGAGGTAGAGGTACTCGACGGCGACGAGTTGCGCCGCAACCTGTCCGCCGGGCTGGGCTTCTCCCGCCAGGACCGGGACACCCACGTGCGGCGGGTGGGTTTCGTGGCCGAACTGCTCGCCCGGCACGGCGTGGTGGCGCTGGTGCCGGTGATCGCCCCGTACGCGGCCACCCGCGACGAGGTGCGCGCGCAGCACGACGCGTACGGCACCGGCTACCTCGAGGTGCATGTGGCGACCCCGCTGGACGAGTGCAGCCGCCGGGACGTCAAGGGCCTCTACGCCAGGGCGGCCACCGGTGAGCTGACCGGGATGACCGGCGTGGACGACCCGTACGAGGAACCGGACAAGCCGGACCTGCGGCTGGACACCACCGGCATGGACGTCGCCGCCGCCGCGCGGCTCGTGCTGGACCTGTTGATCGAGAGGGGTGTGGCGTGACGGCAATCATGGTGGCACCGTCCACTGGGTTGAACAACAACACAGTGGAGAACGATCACCTGGCGGCGCTGGAGTCCGAGGCGGTGCACATCATCCGCGAGGTGGCCGCCGAGTTCGACCGGCCGGTGCTGCTGTTCTCCGGCGGCAAGGACTCCGCGGTCATGCTGCACCTGGCGCTGCGCGCCTTCCACCCGGCCCCGCTGCCGTTCCCGCTGCTGCACGTCGACACCGGGCACAACTTCCCCGAGGTGATCGCCTACCGGGACCGGCTGGTCGCCGACCTGGGGCTGCGGCTGCACGTGGCGGCGGTGCAGGACTGGATCGACGACGGCCGGCTGGTGGAGCGTCCGGACGGCACCCGCAACCCGCTGCAGACCGTCCCCTTGCTGGACACCATCACCGAGCACCGCTTCGACGCCGTCTTCGGCGGCGCCCGGCGCGACGAGGACCGGGCCCGGGCCAAGGAACGCATCGTCAGCCTGCGCGACGCCTTCGGTGGCTGGGATCCCCGGCGGCAGCGCCCCGAACTGTGGAGCCTCTACAACGGCAGGCACACCGCGGGTGAGCACGCCCGGGTCTTCCCGCTGTCGAACTGGACCGAGCTGGACATCTGGCACTATATCGCGCGGCGTGACGTGCCGATCCCGGGCATCTACTACGCGCATCAGCGGGAGGTGTTCGCCCGCGACGGGATGTGGCTGACCGCCGGGGAATGGGGCGGCCCGCGCAACGGGGAACAGCTGATCACCAGGTCGGTGCGCTACCGCACCGTCGGGGACGCCTCCTGCACCGGCGCGGTGGACTCCACCGCGGCGACCATCGAGGAGGTTCTGGCCGAGGTGACCGCCAGCCGGATCACCGAGCGCGGCGCCACCCGGGCCGACGACCGGCTGTCGGAGGCCGCGATGGAGGACCGCAAGCGGGAGGGCTACTTCTGATGGCTGTTTCGACGGCTGGGCCTCTGGCGACTGGGCCGGTGTCGCTGCTGCGGCTGACCACCGCGGGTTCGGTCGACGACGGCAAATCCACGCTGGTCGGGCGGCTGCTGCACGACACCCAGTCGATCCTGGCCGATCAGCTCGCCGCGGTGGACCGGGCCACCCGCGCCCGCGGCGGCGACGGCGAGGTGCCGGACCTGGCGCTGCTCACCGACGGGCTGCGGGCCGAGCGGGAGCAGGGCATCACCATCGACGTGGCCTACCGCTACTTCGCCACACCGACCCGGAAGTTCGTGCTGGCCGACTGCCCCGGCCACGTGCAGTACACCCGCAACACGGTCACCGGGGCCTCCACCGCCGAGCTCGCCGTGGTACTGGTCGACGCCCGCAACGGCCTGGTCGAGCAGACCCGCCGGCACCTGGCCGTCGCGGCGTTCCTGCGGGTGCCGCACGTGGTGCTCGCGGTGAACAAGATGGATCTGGCCGACTTCGACGAGCAGGTCTTCCGGCGGATCGAGGCCGACTTCGCGATGGCCGCGACCTCGCTGGGGGTGCCCGACGTGGTCTCGATCCCGGTGTGCGCGCTGCACGGTGACAACGTCGCGGCCCGCAGTAGGCGCACCCCCTGGTACAGCGGGCCGACCCTGCTGGAGCATCTCGAAGCGGTGCCCACCGGCCGGGAGGCGGTGGCCGAGCCGATGCGCTTCCCGGTGCAGTTGGTGCTGCGCCCCCGCACCGCCGAGCACCCCGACTACCGGGGCCTGGCAGGCCGGGTCGCCTCGGGGGTGCTCCAGGTCGGCGACGAGGTCGTCGCGCTGCCCTCCGGGGTGCGCTCCACGGTCACCGGGATCGACACCCCGGACGGCTCGGTGCCCGCGGCCGCCGCCGGTGAGTCGGTCACCGTGCTGCTCGCCGACGAGATCGACGCCGGGCGCGGCGAGGTGCTGGCCCATCCGGAACAGGCCCCCCGGGTGGTCACCGAACTCGGCGCGGACCTGTGCTGGCTGGCCGACCGGCCGCTGCTGGCCGGGGCGCGGGTGCTGGTCAAGCACGGCACCCGCACCGTGCGGGCGATCGTCACCGAGCTGACCGGGCGGCTGGACCTGCACACCCTGCGCCACACCGACCCGCCGGATACGCTGGAACTCAACGAGATCGGCGGCGCCCGGATCCGGCTGGCCGAGCCCCTGGCGGTGGACACCTACGCCACCGACCGGCACACCGGCGGTTTCCTGGTGATCGACGCCGCGAACGGCAACACCCTCGCCGCCGGCCTGGTCGCCGCCCCGTGACGCCCTGTCAGTCCCCCCTCCCCCGCGTGTCAGTCCCCCCTGCACGGTGTGTCAGTCCCTCCTGCACGGTGTGTCAGGCCTTCATGCACGGTGTGTCAGGCTGACATGCACACCGGTGATACCGCAGCAGCTCTCAGCACGGTGGCACCCACGCTGGTGGCGGTGGCCCACGGCAGCCGGGACCCGCGTTCGGCCGCCACCGTGTCGGCGCTCATCGAGCGGGTGCGCCTGCTGCGGCCCGAGCTGGACATCCGGCTCGCCTTCCTGGACCTCTGCGCACCCCGGCTGGACGCGGTACTCGCCACGACGCGCCGGGCGGTAGTGGTGCCGCTGCTGCTCGGGCACGCCTTCCACGCCAAGGTCGACGTGCCCGGCGCGATCTCGCAGGCGGCGCGACCCGGTCTGGACGTGGCCGTCGCCGAGGTGCTCGGGCCCGACCCGCGGCTGGAGGCCGCCGCGTTGCGCAGGCTGGCCGAGGTGGGGGTGGCGCCCGGCGATGCGCAGGTCGGCGTGGTGCTCGCCGCCGCCGGCTCGTCGCAACCGCCCGCGAACGACGCGGTCGCCGCCGTCGCCTCCCGCCTCGCCCGGCACACCGGCTGGCAGGTGATCCCCGCCTTCGCGTCCGCCACGGCGCCCACCGTGCCCGACGCCCTGGCGACACTGCATGCAGCCGGTGCCCGGCGCGCCGCGGTCGCCCTCTGGTTCCTCGCCCCCGGCCTGCTGCCCGACAAGGTCACCCGGCTCGCCCAGGGCGCCGCCCCGCACGCCCTGCTCGCCGCTCCCCTCGGCGCCGACGACGCGGTGGCCGCCCTCATCGCGCACCGCTACGACACCGCAACCACCCGAATCCGGACCCCCCGCTCAGCCTGACCCCCCGCGTGTTCAGTCCCCCATGCCCGGTGTGTCAGTCCCCCATGCACTGGTTCGGACGGGGAACACCCGGCTGGAGAGGGGTCTCCCCACGGGCATTGGCCACGACCGTGGTGGGGGTGGTCAACCCTGCCCCCGGCCGGATGGCCGGTACCTTGCAAGGCGCCGCCGGTCGGGGTGTCGGGCGGTACTGGTGGCGCCAGCTCCAGCCACCCGACTTCACTCAGCACCACTGCCCAGCCCGGTTGCTGGGTGCCGGCGACCGCAGTGTCAAAGTCTCAGCGACCAAGGATCGCTAGGCTGCTCGACCGCGCAGAGACCGGTTCCGCTGGACTGGAGTGACGTCGTCGCCAGAAGCGGTCGACAGCGATGGAACCGGGACCCATAGCAACGATGAGCAGGAACAACCAGCTGTACAACGCCGCGAGCTCGCCGCCGTTTTCGATAGGGAGCGCCCCGTCTGATTGGTGGACTACGAAGTAGGCGTAGGCTATTGAGCCGGCGCAGATGAACGCGGCGATCCGGGTACCCAGACCGACGGCGACCAGGATGCCTCCGATGAGCTGGATCACCGCCGCCCACCAACTCGGCCAGACACCGAAAGGAACAGCACCACCGTTGCGGCCGTGGGCTCCACCCAGGATTCCGAACAGCGACGCCGCACCGTGGCAAGCGAACAGGAATCCCACCACCACCCGAAAAGCGGAGTGGACCGCTCCCCTGGCCCGAGCAGGCAGAACACTCACACGAGCACCTCTCTCACGATCAGCGCGACAGGCAGTGATCCCCGCATCACTAATCAGACTAGCCTTACCTAAATTAGGTAAGGCTAGCTTAAATTAGATCCACGATCGTGTCAACACTTGGTATGTGGACAGGCACTGTCAGCGACGATCGATGTAATCCCTCAACCCGTCGCGGAGTCCCCGTCGGCGTCGCCGGAGATAGACCAAGACCGGTGGTCAGGCCAGCCACAAGCCCAGCGGAGCGACGCAGGCCCGTACCGCCACGGACACCAGCGTCGCGCCGCCGACCGGCACCAGCGTCGCGCCGGAGATCAGCTCCGCCGTGGATGGTTGCCGCGTCCTCTTTTCCCAGCCGTACCGTGAACTTACCCGCACCGTGCGGGTATAGGGCCCACACTCCGCCGTTACCGTCGATCCATGACCGAGGAGCTGGTGCACCTGGCTGTGCGGTCCGGGATCGCCACCATCACGCTGGACTCCCCGGCCAATCGCAACGCGCTGTCCGCCCAGGTGCGCGCCGAACTCAGCGACGCGCTGGAGCGCACCGCGGCCGACGACGTGCGCGTCGTGGTGCTCGACCACACCGGGCCGGTCTTCTGCGCCGGGATGGACCTCACGGAGCCGGGCAACCAGGGCGTCGGCGAGTTCTCCAGGATCATGGAACAGATCTGGACCCACCCGAAGCCGGTGCTCGCCAAGCTCGCCGGGCCGGCGAGGGCCGGTGGCATCGGCATCGTCGCGGCCGCCGACATCGCCGTCGCCGCCCAGCACGCCACCTTCGCATTCACCGAGGTGCGCCTCGGCCTGGTGCCGGCGGTGATCTCGGTGACCGTGCTGCCCCGGCTGCTGCCCCGCGCCGCGCACGAGCTGTTCCTCACCGGGGAGGCGTTCGCCGCGGACCGGGCGGTCGCCATCGGCCTGCTCACCGGCGCGGTGCCCGCCGACCGGCTCGACGCCGAGGTCGCCCGCTACACCGATCTGCTCGGCCAGGGCGCACCCGGCGCGCTCGCCGCGACCAAGCAACTGCTGCGCCGCTGTCCCGCCCCGACCCTCGCCGAGGACTTCGCGGCGATGCTCGACCTGTCCGCGACGCACTTCGCCTCGGCGGAGGGCCGGGAAGGTATCCGGGCGTTCGCCGAGAAGCGCCCCCCGTCCTGGACCCCCGGAGTGGTCACGCGTCAGTGAGCACCACCAGCAACGGGCGTCCCGGCCCGGCGGCCACCGCATCGTCGAGCACCTGGAGCACGTCGCGGTAGCTCACCGGGTCGGCGGTCGCCAGCAGGCGGTGGCCCGCCCAGACCAGGACATGCTCCCCATCGGGCAGCCAGGACAGGTCGGTCAGGCAGTCGTAGAGCGCGTCGAGATTGCGGCCGTACCAGGACGGGCAGTCCAGCGCGGAGCCGATCTCGTCCAGCGCACCGGCCTTGCTGGTCACCGGCGCGACCAGATGGGTCAGCGCTCCCCGGTCACGGGCCGAGGTGATGACGCTGGCGGCGTCGGGGGCATAGTGCGGCATCGCCCCTCACCTCCTCGGATCGACCACGACGAACGACACGTAGTGGTCGGCGGTGTAGTACAGCTCAGCACTGCCGCCGGTGATCAGGCGCCGCGCGCCCCGATCGTCCTCGCCCGGGGTGGGCACGGTGTACTCCCGGTAGAAACCGGACGGGCGCGGCGACAGTCGTCGTTCCCGGTTGCCGAACGTCACCCCGTCCTGCCGGTAGGGGAACGGGCCACCCGCCTGGATCAGCCGCCAGGTCTGCGCGGCCTGCGGCGGCAACTCCGACAGCACACGCACCGGCAGTCGGGTCTGCGCGGACACCATGCTCGCCCGGTCGGCAGGCCGCGGGCCGGGCTGGCCGCTCACCGCGTGCTGCACGAACCAGGCGCCCGCGACGAGCAGCAGCAGGCCGATCAGCGCGGCGTTGATCCGCCGGCGGGAGTTCACGGCGGGCCGTCCGGATCGACGGCGGCGCGGCGGCGCACCCATTCGGAGGCGCGGTCCACCGTCCGGTCGATCAGCAGCGCGACCCACCAGCAGACCGGAAGCAGCACCATGATGAGCAGGGCGACCTGCAGCGGGAGCCAGAGCTGGGTGAGCCACAGCTCCACCCCGTTCCACCAGCGGATCACGGCTTCCCAGTCGGCGGACACGGGGCCAGGGTAGCCCGCCAGGAGGTGCGCCCGAGTGGTCGGCACTACGTTGAGCGCCATGTTCGCCGTCTACGCCGCGGAGCCGAACCCGGACGACCCGCTGGCCGCACTCCGAGTGGGAGAACGCCCTGACCCACAGCTGCCCGAGGACCACGTAGCCGTCACGGTCCGGGCCGCCAGCCTGAACATGCACGACCTGTGGACGCTGCGCGGCGTGGGCATCAAGCCCGATCAGTTCCCGATGATCCTGGGCTGCGACGGCGCCGGGGTTCTCGTCGACGGATCGGACGTGGTGATCTACCCCGTGGTGAGCAGCCAGGGCTGGATGGGCGACGAGACGCTCGACCCGCGTCGCACGCTGCTCACCGAGAAACTGCAGGGCAGTTTCGCGGACACCGTGGTGCTGCCGCAGCGCAATGTGCTGCCTAAGCCGGCCGGACTGACCTTCCCCGAGGCGGCCTGTATGGGCACCGCCTGGCTCACCGCCTACCGGATGTTGTTCGTCAAGTCCGGTCTGCGACCCGGCCAGACCATGCTGGTGCAGGGCGCGTCGGGCGGGGTCGCCACCGCCCTGGTGCAGCTCGGCCGGGCCGCCGGAATGCGGGTGTGGGTGACCGGGCGCACCGAGCAGAAACGCGAGTTGGCGGCCGAACTGGGCGCACACGATACGTTCGAGCCCGGCGTGCGGCTGCCCGAGCGGGTGGACGCGGTGTTCGAGACCGTCGGTAAAGCCACCTGGTCACATTCGGCGACGTCGCTCAAACCGGGCGGCATCATCGTCTGTTCCGGTGCCACCAGCGGCGACGCCGACCGTGCCGAGCTGCAACGGCTGTTCTTCCTGCAGCTGCGGATGGTCGGCTCCACCATGGGCACTCGCGAGGAGCTCGCCGGTCTGCTGTCCTTCCTGGACCTCACCGGGGTGCGCCCGCAGATCGGTACCGAACTGCCGATGGCGCAGGCCGAGCAGGGTTTCAAAGCGATGCTCGACGGCGACACCGCAGGCAAGGTCGTCTTCACCCGCTGATCCGGCAACGCGCCACTACGGGCGCAGACCGTCCAGCAGCCGGGCGGGGACGATGGTGACCGGGAAGGGTCGTTCCGCGCTGAACTTCTCCTCCCCACAGACACTCGCGACCTCGACATAGCGACCTTGCGAGCTGAGTTCGAAAACGGTCAGCCTGCCGGGTGGTTCCGGATCGAGCACCCAGTACGACGCGGCGCCCATCCGCTCGTACGCGGCTTTTTTGTTGTTCAGATCGTTGAGCGCGGTGCTCGCCGACAGCACCTCGACCGCAAGTACCGGCGCGACCGGCAGGTTCTTCGGCGTGAGATCGACGTAGCGGGCTACGAGAATGTCCGGCTGGAGCTCGTTGTGCATCGAGGTCCGTACCCCGAACGGTGCCGCCAGCACCCGGAACTGCGCCGGGCAGGCGTTCCAGAGCTGCACGAACAGCGCCCCGCTACCGTGCTGGTGGTGCCAGCCCGGTGCCGGAGTCACGATGAGCACCCCGTCGATGAGCTCGTAACGGTGCCCGTCATCAGGCATCGCCTCCAGGTCGTCCACCGTGAAGGGGCGACCTGCAGCAACACCGGCGAAGCTCGGGTCAGCGCTCATGGCTGTCATGGTCCTCCTCCCTCCTCCGGGGGCCAACCCTGCCAAGAACCCCCGACAGTTTCCGGGGCTTCCGAGACACGAGCCGCTACTTCTTGCCGGACTTGGCGGACTCGTCGGTGGACAGGGCGGCGACGAAGGCTTCCTGGGGGACCTCGACCCGCCCGATGGTCTTCATCCGCTTCTTGCCCTCCTTCTGCTTCTCCAGCAGTTTGCGCTTGCGGGTGATGTCCCCGCCGTAGCACTTGGCCAGCACGTCCTTGCGGATCGCCCGGATGGTCTCGCGGGCGATGATCCGGGAGCCGATCGCGGCCTGGATCGGCACCTCGAACTGCTGGCGGGGGATGAGCTCGCGCAGCTTGGTCGCCATCGAGGTGCCGTAGGAGTAGGCGGCGTCGCGGTGCACGATCGCCGAGAACGCGTCCACCGCCTCGCTCTGCAGCAGGATGTCCACCTTCACCAGGTCGGCGGTCTGTTCGCCCGCCTCCTCGTAGTCCATCGAGGCATAGCCACGGGTACGGGACTTCAGCGCGTCGAAGAAGTCGAACACGATCTCGGCCATCGGCAGCAGGTACCGCAGCTCCACCCGGGACTCGGACAGGTAGTCCATGCCCTGCAGGCTGCCGCGGCGGGCCTGGCAGAGCTCCATGATGGTGCCGACGAACTCGGACGGCGCGATCACCGTGCACTTGACCACGGGCTCGTACACCTCGGCGATCTTGCCGGACGGCCAGTCCGACGGGTTGGTGACGATCTGCTCGCCGCCGTCCTCGGACACCACGCGATAGACCACGTTGGGCGCGGTGGAGATCAGGTCCAGGCCGAACTCGCGAAACAGCCGGTCCCGGGTGATCTCCAGGTGCAGCAGGCCGAGGAATCCGCAGCGGAAGCCGAATCCCAGTGCGGCGGAGGTCTCCGGCTCATAAGTCAGCGCGGCGTCATTGAGCCGCAGCTTGTCCAGCGCGTCGCGCAGCTCCGGATAGTCCGAGCCGTCCATCGGGTACAGCCCGGCGAACACCATCGGCCGCGGCGTGCGGTAGCCGGCCAGCGCCTCGGTGGCGCCCTTGCGCTCGCTGGTGACGGTGTCCCCGACCCGGGACTGCCGGACGTCCTTCACCCCGGTCATCAGGTAGCCGACCTCACCGACGCCCAGGCCGTCACAGGGTTTCTGGTCCGGCGAGATGATGCCGACTTCGAGCAGCTCATGGGTGGCGTTCGTGGACATCATCCGGATCCGGTCCCGTGGGGTGATCCGCCCGTCCACCACCCGGACGTAGGTGACCACGCCGCGGTACGAGTCGTAGACCGAGTCGAAGATCATCGCCCTGGTCGGTGCTTCGGCGTCTCCGACCGGGGCCGGGATCTGCTCCACCACCACATCGAGCAGCTCCCGCACGCCCTGCCCGGTCTTCGCGCTGACCCGCAGCACGTCGCCGGGCTCGCAGCCGATGATGTGCGCCAGTTCGGCGGCGTAGCGGTCCGGCTCGGCCGCGGGCAGATCGATCTTGTTGAGCACCGGGATGATGGTGAGGTCGTTCTCCAACGCCAGGTACAGGTTGGCCAAGGTCTGCGCCTCGATCCCCTGCGCCGCGTCCACCAGCAGGATCGCGCCCTCACAGGCCTCCAGCGCCCGGGACACCTCATAGGTGAAGTCGACGTGCCCAGGGGTGTCGATCAGGTGCAGCACGTGGTCGACCCCGTCGACCCGCCAGGGCAGCCGGACGTTCTGCGCCTTGATGGTGATGCCGCGCTCCCGCTCGATGTCCATCCGGTCCAGGTACTGCGCGCGGTACTGACGGTCGCCGAGCACGCCGGTGTACTGCAGCATGCGATCGGCCAGGGTGGACTTGCCGTGGTCGATGTGGGCGATAATGCAGAAATTGCGGATTCGCGCAGGCGGGGTGAACGTCTTGTCGGCGAACGTCGTCACTCAGTAGTCCTCGATGGCAGCAGGGATCACTCCATGTTCGCACGCTCCCCCGCAGGCACCCGCGTCGCAGTCTCCCGTATCCGGCGATCAAGGGGTGCGCGCGAGAACCTCGACATCAGCCGCGACGCGCGGAGCCGCCGCGATGCGGGCGTCCAGGGTGACCAGCGGAATCCCGAGTTGCTCGGCCAGTGCGACGTAACGGCCGTCGGTGAAGGTCAGGTTGTGGCGCAACTCCCATGCCCCCAGGAGGAGGGGCACGGTGTTGCAGATCGGGCCGGTCGGTTACGACTCAGCGGCTGGGCGCTGATCACGTCGCATCGGGTGATCGGCGGGAACCTCGACGAGGACCAGCCGCAGACCGTCGGGATCGGCGATCCACATCTCGTCCAGGCCCCACGGTTCGCGCTGCGGCGCCCGGAGCACCTCGGCGCCGCGCACCACCAGGTCGGCCGCCGTCGACGCCAGATCCCGGACCTGGAGCCAGATCGCCGTCGCCGGAGCGGGGTCTGCATCGTCCTGCCCGGACACCTCGAGGAACCCTCCCCCGAGGACGAACACCGTGCCCCCGGGGAACTCCCGGTGCACCGCGAGGCCGAGCACGTCGCGGTAGAACGCCGTCGTGCGCTCCCGGTCCCGGGGCCGGATCAGGATGCGGCTGCTGAGCACCTCCATCCACCCGTCCTACCCGGTGCAGGCCAGGGCGCGCCAGCCGGGGCATGCGGCAGCTGTTACGATTCATCCCCGTGCCGCGCGGTGCCGCGCGATGGCACTCCTCCCGAAGGCGAGATCGAAGGTAGACGCGTGGCCAACATCAAGTCGCAGCTGAAGCGAATCCGCACCAACGAGCAGGCGCGGCTGCGCAACCAGTCCGTCAGGTCGGCGCTGAAGACCGCCGTCCGCCGGTTCCGTGCGGCCGCGAACGCAGGTGAGAAGGACAAGGCCCTTGTCGAGCTGCAGACGGCCAGCCGCAGCCTGGACAAGGCCGTGAGCAAGGGGGTCATCCACGCGAACCAGGCCGCCAACCGCAAGTCGGCGATGGCCAAGCGGGCCAACCACCTCTGACAGGTTCCGCGACTGACAGGTTCCGCGACCGGGAGCGCGGATCAGCGGCGCCGAGCGGCGCACAGTGCGAGCACGGCCCGTTCCAGGGCGTACTCCGCGTCGGCGGCGACCCCTTTGACGTCCGCATTCACCGTGGCGACCACCTGCATCGCCTCGGCCAGCCCGTCGCGCTCCCAGCCGCGGGACTGCGCCATGGCCTTCTTGACCTTCCACGGCGGCATGCCCAGCTTGCTGGCCAGCCGGTAGGGGTCACCGCGACCTGATGCGCTCACCCGGGCCACCGTACGCACCGCGTCGGCCAGCGCGTCGGCGACCAGGACATGCGGCACACCCAGCTGCATCGCCCAGCGCAACGTCTCCAGTGCGGCGCCACGGTCCCCGGTCATCGCCTTCTCCGCCACCGAGAAACCGGTGACCTCGGCACGGCCCCGGTGGTAGCGGCGCACCGCGTCCTCGTCGACCGCGCCGCCGGTGTCGGTGGCCAGTTGCGCCGCGGCGGCAGCGAGCTCGCGCAGATCGGAGCCGACCGCATCGAGAAGTGCCGTGACGGCATCCGAGGTGACCCGGCCCCCGGCCCTGCGGATCTCGTCGCGCACGAACACCACCCGTTCCTCATGCCGGGTGACCCGGGGGCAGTGGGTCACGGCGGCGCCGGCCGCACGCAGCCCGTCGGCCAGCGCTTTGCCGCGCGCCGTCCCGGCGTGCTCGACCACTAGCACGATCCCCTCCGCGGGGTGACGCGCGTGGTCCAGGATGGCGGCCGCGGTGTCCTTGCCTGCCTCGTGCGCAGCGAGCAGCACCACCACCCGTCCTTGCGCGAACAGCGACGGGCTCACCAACTCATCGAGTTCACCGGGTGCCAGATCAGTGGTGCGGATCCGTCGGGTCTCCGCATCGGGGTCGGCACAAAGGGCGGCCTCCACCGCCGCCTGCGTCGCCCGCTCGACCAGCAGTTCCTCCTCCCCGATGATCAGCTGAAGGGGAGCGGGCGGGCTTGTCGCGGTCGGCACGGCGCTCATCTTCGCACCGCGCCGGGCACACGGCCCGGACTGGGCGCCTCCCGAATACTGGACGTGGCTGTGCGCGACCGGGCCCGAGTGACGTACCGTGAAGCGCATAACTGAATACCGCTCATCCAGAGGGGCAGAGGGAACGGCCCGACGAAGCCCCGGCAACCGACGCTGGCCACGTGTACGTGTTTCGTATCACGCGAGGCCGCTAGTGATCACGGTGCCAATTCCGACCCGGCGACACGGGACAGATGAGGAGAGGACCTCGCGATGACCGGCACGCTCCAAGCCCGGACCACCCCTGCACTCGATCTCGGCCCAGCCCGTGAGCTGGTCTGCCGGGAGTGCGGATCCACCACCCCACTGGCCGCCGAGTTCGCCTGCGCGCAGTGTTTCGGCCCCCTTGAGGTCGGCTACGACTTCGGCCGGATCACCCGGCGCGACATCGAGTCCGGCCCGCGGTCGATCTGGCGGTACCGCGGGCTGCTACCGGTTCCCGGCGCCGTCGACGAGTACCCCAACACCGAGCCCGGCATGACCCGGCTGATCCGAGCCGACCGGCTGGCCGCCGCACTGGGGATGCGCCAGGTCTGGGTCAAGGACGACACGGGCAACCCGACCCACTCGTTCAAGGACCGGGTGGTAGCGGTCGCCCTGGCCGCCGCACGGCAACTCGGCTTCCGGGTACTCGCCTGCCCCTCGACCGGCAACCTGGCCAATGCGGTGGCCGCTGCGGCCGCCCGGGCCGGGTGGGAGTCGGTGGTGCTGATCCCGTCCTCCCTGGAGCGGGCCAAGGTGCTCACCACCGCCGTCTACGACGGGGCACTGATCGCCGTGGACGGCAACTACGATGACGTCAACCGGCTGGCCACCCAACTCGCCGCCGACCATGAGGATTGGGCGTTCGTCAACGTCAATGTCCGGCCCTACTACGCCGAGGGCTCCAAGACACTGGGCTACGAGGTCGCCGAGCAGCTCGGCTGGCGGCTGCCCGATCAGGTCGTGGTTCCGATCGCGTCAGGCTCCCAGCTGACCAAGGTGGACAAGGGTTTCCGCGAGTTCATCGAGCTGGGGCTGGTCGACCCGGTGTCCTACCGGGTGTTCGGTGCCCAGGCTACCGGGTGCGCACCGGTGTCGGCGGCGTTCAAGGCCGGCCACGACGTGGTGGCGCCGGTCCGGCCGGACACCATCGCCCGTTCACTGGCCATCGGGGCGCCCGCGGACGGGCCCTATGTCCTGGATGCCGTGCGTCGCACCGAGGGAGCCATCGAGGACGTCACCGACGCCGAGGTGGTCGAGGGCATCCGGCTGCTGGCCCGGACCGAGGGCATCTTCGCCGAGACCGCCGGCGGGGTGACGGTGGCGTGCGCGAAGAAGTTGGTGGAGTCCGGGCAGCTCGATCCGGACGCCGAGACGGTGCTGCTGATCACCGGTGACGGGCTCAAGACGCTGGATGCCGTCGAGAACGAGGTCGGACCGCGAGCCACGGTCGCGCCGACCGTGAGGGCGGTTCAGGAGGCGCTGGGCGGGTGAAGTATTTTCGCCGGTTACTGTCCATAATGTGATAACGGAGGGTACGCTCCTCGCGACACGGGGTTAACAACCCTGTATCATCAGAGGTCCCGCGATGATGGAGCACCCGATGGCCGCCAGTTCGTCGTCCGGCTCCCCTTCTCGGCGGCCGACGTCCCGGACCTTGGGTGCAGTCTTCGCCGGATCCGCCCTGATGTTCTCCGCCGCCGCGCTCCACGGTGGCTCGCTGATCACGGACGCACGGCAGGCGGAGCCCGCCGCCACACCGTCGGCGAGTACCGATGCGGAGCAGTCCCCGGCGGCGACGATCTCCACCCGCAATGCCTCGACAGCCCCGCTCTCAGCAGGTCAGGCGACACCGTGGACACCCGGCGCGACCCCGGACTGGAACACACCGCTGCGGGACCGTCCCGTGCACCGGGCGCCGGTGCGGGCCACCCCGAAATACAGCACCGGCGCTCACGCGCCGTCGAGCGACGGCACCGCGGCGACCCGGGGCCCGGTGGCGCAGCACACTCCGCCCGCCAAGCCCGCCGAGAAGCCACCAGGCCTGATCGACCAGGTACTGAACTATCTCGGTCAGGGCCCGTAACCGCGACGCGCAGATCGGTCCGCAGCAACCGGCACACGGTTGCGGCCAGCGCGTCGGTCACCTTCCGGCTCAGCAACTTGATCTCCCTTGAGCCGCAGCGTCTAGCTGGATTGCCACTCCTGAATCCTGGCGGACGCTGGTCGCACTCTGTCACGCCACGTCCTGCCTCGTGGAATGCCGGTACACCCGATTCGCCGAGACCCCCGATCGCAGAACAGCAGTCGCGGTACGCACGACGTGGTTGCTACCCGCTGTAGCCACAACACAGACGGGTGTAACCTGCCGCACTACGCGAAGGGGGCCACATGACCGAACGGATCTGTCCGGACGTCTGGGACGAACCGGATATGCGCCGCGCTCTGGCGGAGCGTGACATCTCCACTGTGTACCAGCTGCTCAGGGCAGCAGGGCTGTCCCAGAGCCAGATCTCCCGGCTGACCGGGCAATCGCAGTCTGAGGTGTCAGAGATCATCGCGGGCCGCCGTGTACAGGCGTATGACGTGCTGGTCAGGATCGCCGCCGGCCTGGGCATACCGCGTGGCTGGATGGGCCTAGCACAGTGCGACGGGCAGGTCAGCCCGTACCCTGTAGAGGACAACGGGGGCATCGGCCCGGAGGTAGATGACGAGATGATCAGCAGACGCATCCTCGGAATGGCCTCGGCAGCACTACTCGGGGGAGCTGCCCTCGATGGCTTAATCATGCAGTCAGGGGCGAGCGTGCTGGGAGACCCTGGCGGACTCCGGCTCCTGAGCGGTCCGCCCGGCGCACTCGGCAAGTACGACCTCATGTGGATCACGAAGGCAACAGAACGCCTCCGGACACTCGATCACGAGCACGGCGGTGCGGCAGTGTACGGGGCAGCCCGCGGAATGGCAGAGCAGGTTGTCGGGTCATTGCGCTCCACCCCGGAACCGAGCCGTGACCTCCGGATAGCAACCAGCCGTCTCTGCAGCGAAGCGGGCTGGTCCGCCTACGATGCCGGACGAAAGCGCGACTTCTGGCAGTGCCAGGCAACCGCGCTAGACCTGGCCCGAGAGGCGGGAGACACTACAACCGTACTCACCCTCGTCGAAGGGGCAGGCCGAGCCGAGATGCTGTCCGGAAATCACCATGCAGCGGCCAAGCTATTCGAGCTGATATCGGTTCGCAAAAATCTTAATGCCGTGGAGTGGGGGCTCCTCGGAACCGCATATGCACCACAAAGCCCGAGTTCCGCCAAGGGTGCTCTCGCGCATCTACGGGATGCCGAGGGGTCGGAGACACAGGACGCAACGAGCATGATCGGACATGTCAGTCTCGACATTGGCGACTACCCGACTGCTGTCGCGGCCTACAGCAAGGTTCTGCCGCAACGTACCGGCCGTCTGGCAGTGCAGGAGACCGTTCCTCTGGCGATGGCGTACTTGAAGACTGGTGACGTCGCAGTCGGTATCCGGCACGCCGAGCGTGCACTCACCCTGTCCGAGAGTGTCCGCTCCGCCCAGTGC
>DASXOV010000023.1:0-4831 GCA_036494005.1 Pseudonocardiaceae bacterium
CGTCAACCGCGAAGAACCACCCACCGGCACCGACCCCAGCTCTGACACATTCGCCATGCCGAGAATCCTAGAGCAACCACCACACACACGATCGCCGATTCCCCACGCGTGTCATTTCGCCGGAGAGCCACCGAAACACCCTAAGCCACCAAATCACCTTACCCAGAACTGCGAAGTCACACTCCTTCGGAACGGTCCCAAGGCAACATCGAGCCCGTTTCCCCAGGTCAGCTCCCTAACTTAGTGGCATTGCTCCCAGGGCTCGCTTGAGCCGGATGCGGTTAGCACCGCGCGTCCGGTTCTAGGGGGCCGGGGCGCAGCAATGCGCTCCGGCTACCCGACTTCCGCTCCTCGTCTCGCGGCTTGGACCGCCAGGCCTTCCGTTGAGGAGTCTGGTCGTCGAGAATGCTGGCGCCGCGCTATCTGGTGGGCTCATCAAGGAGGCGCCGGTGCAGCTCGGTGGTGAGCGTATGGATCGCGCGGGTCAGTTCAGTGTTGGTCTTGAGCTCCAGTTCCTGCTCGTTGAAGTCGTGGTCCGCTTTGGCTTGCTGGAAGGCTGCTTGCCGATTCTGGCCGATCATCACGAACGTGGACAAGAAGATCGCCTCCAGCGACACGACCAGCGTCAGCGTCGGCCATGGGTCGGACTCGATGAATACCATCCAGAGGCCGAACAGCGCGGCGTGCAGGTAGACGAAGGGCATCGACCCCGCGAAAGCGGTGATCCAGTCCGCAACCCGCAGCTGAAGGTTGGCGGCCCGTTGCGCCCGATGAGCTACGACAACAGGGTGCTCACGACGCTTCGGCTGCGTGGGGTGCATGTCTTCTCCCAACTCGATCACCGGACCCTGAGCAGTCAATCCCCCTTGCCGTGGTGGCGCCAGTTGCTTGCTGCCACAGCACAACCTGAGCGCGGCGCGATCCGTGCTGCACCGTCTGCGACTTCGGTCTGGACGGCGCCGGCGCCGCGATCCGATCATCGGTAGGGATCGCGACCTGCGGCAAGAGCGGATGTTCGCCAAGGCGCGACGACGACCTGATATGGGCTGGTTTCTGGGGCCGACGGTCAGCCTGGATACCGGTACTCCGTGCCGGTCTAGTCGACGTCCACGTAGGCTCGACCCTCGGGTTGAACATGAGGCCGGTTCGACCCCCCTCCTGAGCGGTGGCGGAGACTGGGCAGGTGGTAGAGCGAGGTCAAGAGGCCAGTAAGCCCGTGGTGCACCGCCCACCGACCCCCCGCGACAGTCAAGCAGCTGTATGCGACGGCGTTCCGGTGCGCCGAGCCGGAGTGCCCGCGCCCGCTGTTCAAGCTCAACAACGAGACTGGAGAGCAGGTACTCAATAGCACGGTCGCTCACATCCATGCCCGCAGGGAGGGTGGCCCGCGGTGGAACGGGAAGATGAGCGAGGCGGACAACCGTAGCGCCGCGAATCTCGTCCTTCTGTGCTTCGAGCATTCCAGCGAAGTCGACAGGCTCCCCGACGTGTACCCGCATGAAAAGCTCCGCGAGTGGAAGGAAAAGCAGGTCGCCGAGCACGTCAGGCTGCAGAAGAACTGGCCGCTGACCGACGACGAGGCCCAAGACGTTGCCACCGCCTCGTTCGGGCCGCAGGAGTACGGCATGGCGTTCGCCGTGGCCAGCCAGTTCACGGCGGCCGCGCGCACCGCGGGGTTGCTGGCTGAGGTGGCCCGGCGACGGAGACAGAACCCCGCCCAGGCCGCTCTTGCCTGGCGTCAGATGCGTGCGGACTTGCAGAGTCGCCTACCCCGGGCGTGGGACGCCGCCACCGGCGAGTTGCTTCCGCGCGCCGAACCGCCGGTGGCGCAGACACGGCAGTTCGAGGCCGCCTTGCTCCACGCGCGTTGACGGTCGCGCAGCGCGAGGTCGACGAGCAGGCTGGCCAGCTCATCGGGGAACTCCACGCCGTGCGAGCCGGGCAGGCAGCGCTCAGACCGTGGTGCAACTGGGTGGTCGCCGCCGCCCGCATCGTCGTGAGGGCCTCCGGGTGCTGGCCCGGCCCCCCGCCGGAAGAGGACGACAACGTGCTGTCCGATGCCCTGGCCGAACTGGACCGCGCATCGACAGCTCTCAGCGCAACGTGGCGGGGCGATCCGGCCGAGCAGCCACCGGAGCCCGCGCCTGCCCCTCCCCAGCAGACCGAGAGCGAGGGAGAGCAACTGGCGCGTACTCATCGCGAACTCCTGGACAACGCACGCCGATGGAGCAGGGTCAAGACCCTCCCGTTCGACGCGTCGATCTACGGCGCCCTAGTCGCCGGCGCGCAGTTCGTGATCGACCTCCCCCAGCACTTTCAGCCACAGCGACCACGACATGCCCGCAACCCTGGGCATAGCGGCGGATGTCGCACGAAATGCCGACGACGAGGTGTTTGCCGCTCTTATCGAGCAAGCGGCCCGAGCGCAACCGCTCACGCTCGCCGCGCACCCTGCTCCGCCATTTGATGTTCACCGCTCGAGAGAGCGAACGCTCGGGACTCGAAGCCGCAGCTCACATCGCCGTGGAGAACCTGCTGAACGAGACGGACTGGGCGGACCCGTCGGTGTGGAAGCTCAACGGCCACCACATGAGCACGCTTCTGGGATCGAAGGCGGAACTCGGCTCAGTGGAGGAGGTGCGCACCGCCCTCGCCCGGTACCTGACCGAGCAACCGGACCTTCTGGAACCCGTCTTGTACGGCCTGAGCACCCACGTCGAGCGCTGGAGTACCTCGACCGGAGGCAACGTCATCGTGGAGATCCCTGCCCTGCCCGACTGCCCGCTCAAGAGCTCGCAGCCCAGCTCCGCGATCAACTGCCCGATCTCATCCCGCTCGACCCGGACGAGGACGGCTACGTCGACGACGACGTCCGCAGGCTCGCCAGCCACGTGCTCTATCTCCACAGCCGAACCAACTAGCCGACCGCAGACACCTGCGTCTGCCATGGTGTGTCCGTCGGCACGAGCGGATATCTTCGGGTAAATGTTCGGTGGTCCCGTGGGATGGGTATGCCGAGGACCCGGCCGGTGTCTGAGGTCGGGTGTGTGTCGGCTACCGAGGTGGGGTTAAGGCGGTGGCCTGTCGTGAGCGTGGTGATCGGGTGGGGTGGCGCCGGTGGGTTCGGGGCTGGTGGCGTTGTCGTCGGGAGTGGGTAGCCAGGTGAAGAACTGTTCCAGGGCTTGGCCGTTGGGCGGTTTGCTTCCGGCCTGGGCGCAGGCGTTGAGATAGTCGGTCAGGAAGGTCAGGGGTTCGCGGTGGTTTCGCTCGGCGGTGGCGGTGATGGTCCAGACTCGGGCGGCCAGGTGCGCAGCCCAGTCCGCGTGCGCACCGTAGTAGTTCTTGCGGCCGAGTACCGGGGTTCGTAGCGCTCTTTCGGCGGTGTTGTTGTCCAGCGCGATGTCGGGGAAGTCGCGGTGGCGGATGAGTCCGTCCCATTCGCGGTCCAGGGTGGCCAGTACTTTGCGGGCGGCGGGGTGCAGGCTGTAGCTGGCGGCCTGCTCGTGGCGGGCGGTGTCGATGTCGGCCAGTGCCTGCTCGAAAGCCTGGTTGGCCTGCCGATGGGGGTCAGTGCCCGGTTCGGTGGTGGCCAGGTCCCGATGGGCCAGGTAGAGCAGCGCGATTCGGTGCACCCACTGGTCACGCCAGTACCGCAGCTGGGGGTGGGCGTCCCCGGCGCGGATGAAGCGGCGGCGGATGTGTGCCCAGCACCACAGCGGGTCGACGCCTTCGATCCGGGCCAGTGACTGATAGACGGTGAAGAAGTCCGAGGACAGGACCAGACGACGACCCTCGGGCAAAGCACCGACACCCCGGTCGATCAGGAAATGTCGTGCCAGGACTGCTGTCGAGCGGGTCGGGTCCATCGTGAACACCACGGTGTCGTCGGCCACGAACACCCACAGCCACCAGCGGGTGGTGTCCTTGCCCTCGACCTGCTCGAACACCCGCCAGCCGGTCTCGTCGGCGTGCGCATGCCCCGCGGCGGCATTACGGGTGGCGATCACCTGCTCCAGGGGGGCCAGCAGCGCGTGGACGTCTTTCAGTACCCCGGACAAGGTGCCCTCGGCGATCTCCAGGCCTTCGGCGGCCAGGGCCGTGGCGATGCGGTGCAGCGGCAGCCCCAGCACGTACTTCTCATACAGCAGCCGAGCCAGGAACGCGGCGGTGAACCGGCCCTTGCCGATCGGTTTGGCCGGCACCGGGGCGCTCACCGTGCGCGGCCCCGGACACCGGCAGCGCACCCTGCGGTGCACAATCCGGGTGATCGTCACCTGCCAGTCGATCTGCTCACTATCCTCGGTCCCCAGCGGTTCGAACACCACCCCACACCCAGCGCAGACCCGGTCGGCCTCAGCGACGTCGTGGATCTCCTCCCGGGTCTGCAGATGGGAATAATCCCGCCGCCCGTGTCCCTTACTGCCCGGCCGCTGCCCACGCCGCCCCGGATCCCTGCCCCGCCCGGCGCCCGGAACCTGCCGGTCTTCCGGTCCTACACCCCCACCCCGCGACGGGCCGGTCTTCTCCGTTGAACGGCCAAACAACATCCGGCTCAGCACCGCGACCTGCTCGCTCAACTCCTCAACCCGCGCCTGGAACTGCTCAACACGAACCTCGGCACACTCAGCACGAGCACGCCAATACGCCACATCAGCCTCATCGATCGGCGCGGCCAAGGACACACCCCCAGCACACACCATCACCAGCCACACCTCACGCACCCAACCCGGTGAGCCCACAACTCAAAAGATCATCAATGCCCAGATGGGATGATCCTCCACCGACACCCGTTCATCCGTCCGCCGGACCACGCCCCACAGGTTTACCGAAC
>DASXOV010000024.1:0-4032 GCA_036494005.1 Pseudonocardiaceae bacterium
AGGAGGAGCGCTACTCACGCATCGACCTGGTCGACTTCCAGGCCAACGTCGAGGGCGCGCGGTCCGCTTACACCGCGTTACGGCCGGTCCTCGCGGAACGGAACCCGGCTCTGGTGTCCACGCTCGACACGCGTTTCAGCACGCTGCTGAGCCTGCTCAGCACCCATTTCTCCAGCCAGGGCGGCCCGGGCTACGTCGCGGGTAGCCCGTTCGTCTCCTACGACACGCTCACCCCGGCCGACGTCAAGGCGCTGTCCGACGAGGTCACCAACATCAGCGAGCCACTGGGTCAGATCACCGGGGAACTGGGGGACAAGTGACATCCGACGCACCCGCCCACAGCCGTCCTGTCCCGGCGCCCTCCCAGGACCCGGCGCCCTCCCGGGACGGGGACCCGGCCCCTGCACACCGCACACTGTCCCGGCGATCGATCGTCGGCCTGCTCGGTGCCGGTGCTGTCGCCGGTGCAGGTGCGGCCGCGGCTGTCGCGACCGTCGCCGAACAGCAGCCCGCGGCCCCGGACGGGACTCCCACCGCGGCCGGTGTCGTGCCGTTCCACGGCGTGCACCAGGCCGGAATCGTCACTCCGGTGCAGGACCGCCTGCATTTCGCCGCGTTCGACCTCTCCTCGACCGCCACGCGGGCCGACCTCGTCGCGCTGTTGAAGTCCTGGACGGCAGCGGCAGTCTCGATGTGCGGCGGAACCGATGTCGGCCCTGGCGGCGCGGTCAACGGCGCGCTGCAGAAACCGCCCACCGACACCGGCGAGGCGCAAGGATTGGCCGCCTCGCAGTTGACCATCACGGTCGGCTTCGGCACCGCACTGTTCCACGGCGCGGACGGACGCGACCGGTTCGGCCTGGCTGCCCAGCGGCCTGCGCAGCTGGCCGACCTACCGGCGTTTCCGGGCGACGCCCTGGTGCCCGAGAACTCCGGCGGTGATCTGTGCATCCAGGCCTGCGCGAACGACCCGCAGGTCGCGGTGCACGCGGTCCGCAATCTGGCCCGGATCGCGCGGGGCACGGCCGTGGTGCGCTACTCGCAACTGGGCTTCGGCCGCACCAGCAGCACCAGCACCAGCCAGCAGACCGCCCGCAACCTGATGGGTTTCAAGGACGGCACCGCCAACATCAAGGCCGAGGACACCGCCACGGTCGATCGATTCGTCTGGGCGCAGCGCGGAGACGGTCCTGGCTGGATGACCGGCGGCAGTTACCTGGTCAGCCGGCGCATCCGCATGCTGATCGAGCCGTGGGACTCCACCCCGCTCGCCGAGCAGGAGCGCGTCATCGGCCGCGCTAAGGGCGCCGGCGCACCGCTGGGCTCGACCACCGAGTTCGACCCCCTCGACTTCACCGTCACCGATGCCGAGGGCACACCACGGATCGATCTGGACGCGCACGTGCGGCTGGCACACGCATCCAACAACGGTGGCGCGCAACTGCTGCGGCGCGGCTACAACTTCGTGGACGGCACCGACCCGCTCGGCCGGCTGGACGCGGGGCTGTTCTTTCTCGCCTACCAGCGCGACCCCCGCACCCAGTTCGTCACGATCAACACCCATCTGGCGGGCAAGAACGACGCACTCAACGAGTACATCCAGCACGTGGGCAGCGGACTGTTCGCCTGCCCGCCCGGCGTGCAACCGGGCCAATACCTCGGCCACACGCTCCTTGAGCCAGCTTAAGCCTCAGGCGGATGTCTTTGCCGTGCGGCTCGATTACCGATGTCCTGTCGTCCCTGCGGGTCTTCTGGCCTGCGACAGTAGTTTGGCGAAGCAGTGGTCACCATCGATGCCTTGCTGATCACACCACCCGTTGGCATCCTGTGCTGTCCCAAAAGGGACGGCCAACACGGTTACGAAGAAATCTTTACCGTCGAAGACTGGCCAGTCACCAGACCATACCAGTCGGGCCTGAGGATATTTCTCACGCAGTGCCAAGTGCTCCTGCAAGATATCGGTGTAGTCGAAGGTGACACCATTGACCACCAGCCCCTTGCGAGCTGAGGCAAGTTGCGGGACCCACCTCTCTGCAATGCTGCTCCGTACCTCCACACTGTCGGCCATGACCTGCTGGTTCAGTTCCGCGTAGGCCACCGCCGGATCGGACGGTAAGGGTGCTGTAGTTGTATTTCCAGGGGTGACGCTCGACTGTTCCCCCGACGGCCTGTTTTCCGCCGGCGCGAGTAGACTAACCATGAAGAGAACAATGACAAGAACGACAAATGCGATCCCGATCATCCTGCCCAGGTGATTCGGTGCCGACGCTCGTGCTGGTGGGGGTGGGCCGGTCGGCACCCCACTCCGACCCAGACCCGCTGGCACGGTGGTGGGCGCGCCCATGTGCGGGGCTACGCCGTTGGTCCCTGTACCGAGCCGCTCCCAGGGCAGGCTGGTTGTTGCACGGGGCGTCGCGGCGTCCAGAGCGGGGAGCCACTCAGTCGGTTTCGGCCGGACTGACGGATCCGCAGAGATGCCGCGCCGGGCCAACTGACCGAGCGGTGGATACACCGCGGACAATGCCGTAATGTCCTTTGAATCCTGGTCGCCTGCGAATAGCCTGACAGCGAGTAGTGCGAGTTTGTACGCGTCGCTGGCGGTGGTGGCCCGTTCCTCGCCCTTCGGGATCTCCCACCCGGTTGTCTCGACCTGGGGTAGGGCGGACCGGCCTGCCGTCCGCATGGTGTCGCAGTCCAGGAAGAAACAGTAGGGCCGGGTTGTGAACGAGGCCAGAAGGTTCTTCGGAGACAGGTCGCCCACCGTAATACCACTGCGATGCAATTGCGCCAGTGTATCAGCTGTGTCGCGGAGAAATTGCAGCCGCCACCGGTCGTGCACAGGTAATTGCCGATCGGCGAGGAACCGTTTCTCGTTGAGCAGATGCTGGGCCTCCGCCAGTGTCAGCTTCTCACCGCGCGGCAGTTGCAGCCGGACCACGAACTGCTGTGGTGCCCGTCGCATGACAAAGCCAGAAACGACACCCTCACGCTCCACCGTGATGAGGGGCCATGCGAGCCGGTCAGCCAGACCCTCTTGGCCGGGCGCCAACTGGGCAGCGTATTGCGCCATCTCGTCGAGCACATCCGCGTCGAGTGCCGCCCTTGCCGACCGGTCGTATTCCTTGTAGACGAGGTCCGGGTGCGGCAACGTCCGCAGCGCAGCCGCCCCGCCGGACAGCTCGTAAACCCTCCCTTGGCCACCCGAGCCGAGTTCGGACAGGGTGCCAAGCGAGCCAGCACGCACGCGTAGCTTGGCTGACCGGGCGGTCATCTTGTCACCCTTCTCGAACGGTTCTGATTTCCCTCAGACGGCTGTGATCGGACGAACGTCAGGACAGCGGCCACACCACGAGGAGCGTGCGGTCGTCGTCGAATGTCTCGCGGGAGAAGTCCAGGGCGTGCGCCAGACCGAGCGGTGGCGGAGGACTGGCCAGCACGTCACGGAAAAGGTCCCCGACCAGCCCGCCGCCATCCCCGAGTGGGTCACCGAAGCCGTCTGTGCCGACGAGCAGCGCAGTGCCGGGGGTCAATGGCACGGTGACCGGCTGAATCTGCGGTGGTAGCTGAGGCAGCGCAGAGACGCTCGATGTCACGACCGCGGCGGCCGGATCCGTCTTCTGTCTCACGACGCTGACGTACCGCCCTCGGTCCAGAAGCCAGGCTCCCGAGTCACCGATCTGGACGAGGGTTGCCACCGATCCCGTCGCAGTGGGCCGCGCAATCCCGGCGACAAGCGTCGTGGCGAAGAGTTTCCCGGCACGCACATGTGGATCATCGATCACCGAACCGGACTGGGGCCGGACCAGCTCGACCAACTGCCCGGCAACGGACTTCATCAGGTGAGTCCAGTCAAGCGCTCGCGGGTCACGGTCCAGCGCCGCCAGCATGCCACCCACAGCGGTGCGGCACGCCTGAGCAGCGCCGACCTCTGCCCGTTCGGCCGCCGAAACCCCGTCCGCAACGGCGAAGATCACACTGTCCGTGGCGTCGTGCACCGCCACCACGATGTCGTCCTGCCGGGGAGTGCCGTAG
>DASXOV010000025.1:0-15937 GCA_036494005.1 Pseudonocardiaceae bacterium
CCCAATGAAGCTGGACAGCACACCTAACATCTACCAGAACCAGGTGCCGCTTGAGGGGGTCGACATTCACTGGATCGTGGGTCGATCGAGGCGCGTCGGCCGGGCAAGCTATGAAGGACTGGGTGCAGGGGAAGAAGGACGAGACTGAACGCGATGAGCAGGGCTTATGGCTATACCTCGTACGGCGGTCCTGAGACCGAGACCTGGTTCGATCGACCTGAGCCGGTGCCGGGCCCACGCGATCTGGTGATCAAGGTCGAGGCCGCGGGAGTCAACCCTGTCGATTACAAGATTCGCAGCGGCCTGATGGCCAATCCGCAGGTACTACCCGACTTTCCCTTGGTGCTAGGGGTCGAGGCGGCCGGTGTCGTGGTAGCCGTCGGCTCCGATGTCGAGGGATTCGCCGAGGGCGATGAAGTGCTGGGCAAGACCGCGCCGGAACACGGCAGCTACGCCGAGCACACGGTGCTGCTCGCCGATGCCACCTCGCATAAGCCCCCGCAGGTCAGTTTCGTGCAGGCCGCCGCGCTGCCGGTGGCCGGTGGGACCGCATGGGACGCGCTGGAGAGACTCAGCGTCACCGCCGGTGAAACGTTGCTGATCAACGGCGTCGGCGGTGGTGTCGGCGTGATGGCCGCACAGCTGACGCGCAACCGCGGCGCGGTGGTCTTCGGAGTCGGTAGCCAGACCAAGCGGTCGATGACGGAAAGCCTCGGGGCCACGCTGGTGCCCTACGACAGTGGCGACGTCGTCGAGCAAATGCGGGACCTGTTACCCGGCGGCGTTGATGCCATCCTCGACGCGGTCGGCGGCGAACCAATGCGCCACGTCGCCATTCTGATCACCAACCCGGCCCGGATCGTGTCGATCGTCGATCCCAGTGTCGCGGAGCTGGGCGGCAGCTTCCTGGTGTCGAGCTCCGCGGGCGTTCCCGCCGTCGCCGACCTGGTCGCCGCAGGCAAGGTCGATCCCAAGGTGCTCCAGACCTACCCCTTCGACGAAGCGCCACAGGCACTGCGAGCAGTGGAATCAGGTCATGCCCTCGGCAAGATCGTGATCGACCTGAAGCAGACGACCCAAGTCTGACCACAACCAGCCGCGCACCACCGCCCGCACCGGGATCCGCATTCGACACAACCGTCAAGACTTCGCGCAAAGCTGGCCCGGCGCCGCAGCGCTTCCACTCCTCGAAGACCTCCTCGGGTGCGGTCTACCAGGGCAGCGGCCGACAGCACGACGTCGGCCAGTTCGGTGGTCTCGGTGCGATAGCCGTAGAAGACCACCACGAAGCACCGCTCGCTGCTCATCTCGCGGATTCGGGAAAGCTCGGGCAGTGACACCGCCGGGATCGTCGCAGGTTCAGTCCGCAGTAGCAGGCTGTGCCTCCGCAGGCATGGTCCGGTAGTCAGTAGGTCGTGAGGTGTTCGACCAGCCGGGCTGCGATGGTGGCCGGGCTCGGGAGGAGGGCGATCTCGTCGCGGACCTCCCGCACCGCATGATCGAATTCCCCGCCCAGCGCGCGGCGCAGACCCTCACGGATCGTCGCGGGCGCGTCGGCGGTTACCGCACATCCCCGCCGGGACACACTCGCGGCATTGAGGAACTGGTCGGCGCCCTGCGGCACGACGACCTGAGGTAGCCCGGCGGCCAGCGCGGACAGGGTGGTACCAGCGCCACCGTGGTGGATCACGACCGAACAGGTGGGCAACGCCGCGGACAGCGGGAGCCACCGATAGGCCCGCATCGAACCGGGTAACACACCGAGCTCGCTCGGATCGCTACCGAGGGCCACCACAACCTCGACCGGCCCGGCGGTACCGTCCGCCTGGTTTCTCCCGACACCGACGTCGCCCGGGGATTCAACAAGGGCATCGACGAGGCCGCGAACCATCCCGACCCCACCCCGCCGCGGCGCCACCGTACCCATCGTGACCAGAACCCGCGGCCGAGCCGGGAGATCGAGCAGCTCCGGGGGAAGCATCGCGCCACCGTTGTACGGCACCGCCCGCATGGTCCACCGCCCCGGGGCGGCCTCGGGCACCAGGCTCGGCGGCGCGATCCGGATGACCGCGACCGGGTCGACCACCGGCCCGGTCGCCAGCCGGGACCACATCGCCGCGCCGAAACCTCCGTCGCCGCCGGTCACGCTGATGGCATGCTCGACGGCGGGCACCCCGAGCCGGGCGGCCACCACCGGCCCTGCGCCCTGCAACTCACCGTGAACCACCACATCGGGCCGCCAGCGCCGGGCCACCTGTTCGGTTCCTTCCAGCATCACCTCGCTGACCCGGGCGAACAGCTCTACCGCGCGCTCCCGAGCAACCGCCGGCGCCGGATTCGACCCCCACCCCCCAGCGCTCTGCCCTACCGACTGGAACACCCCGAGCATGTCCACACCCGGGGCGGCATCGACCGCTACCAGCCCGGCACCCGCCGCCCGCGCAACCCCATCGCCAGCACTCACGACCAGCACATCGTGACCATCCGAACGCAACGCCCACGACACCGGCACCAGCGGAAAAACATGACCGGTACCGGGCGAGGCCACCACCAACACCCGCACCCACCAGACACTAACCACCCCCGGCTTTCCAGCAACCACCGGACTGGACTCACACGCTCGATCAGGCAGGCCGGGTAACGGGACGCTGTCAATGTGCGATAGGTCGTCAGGTGGTTCCGCCGTGGACCGTCCCGCTCAGGACAGTGCTTGCCTGGCGGTCCTGAGCGGCCTCTGGACTGACTCGTACCCGCCGGGGACGACATGTGGTGGCGAGAGGCTGTCAGCTTGCGATGAGTCATATGAGCGGCGAACTCGACGCGTCGGTAGCTGCCGCCGTCAAGGGTGATCGCCGTGCCCTGAAAAGGGTGCTCGGGGTGATCCAGCCGTTCGTAACCCGGTACTGCCGGGCTCGATTGGGGAATCAGAACAGATCGTACGGATGGGCCGACGGCGTGGCCCGGGAGGTGTGTCTCGCGGTGGTCACCGCGTTGCCCGATTACGGCAACCAGGGCTGTCCTTTCCTGGCCTTCGTGTACGGCATTGCCGCGCACAAGGTCATCGACGCGCGCCGGCCGCAGTGGCGCAACAGGCCCCATCCGGTGTCCGAGGTGCCCGACACAGCCGAGGTCGGCGCCGGGCCTGTGCAACAGGCGACGAACAGGTCGCTGTCGAAGCAGATGGGTCAGATGTTGGAGATCCTGCCACCCAGGCAGCGGGAGATTCTGCTGTTGCGGGTGGTCGTCGGGCTCTCAGCTGAGGAGACCGCGGAGGCGGTGGAGTCCACGCCGGACGCCGTGCGCATTGCGCAGCATCAGGCATTGGCTCGGCTGCGGAGCTTGTCGTCCCCGGGAGGAGTTGATCTGAGTGCATGACAAACATGACGAGGCTGTCTCAACCGGACCGGTCGACCTGTCCGCCCTGCAGTCCGACGACGTCCTGGTGGACGTGGTGGTCCGGGCCTCTCGCGAGGAAGGCGCCGAGGAGCTGTTCGGGCTCGACACTGACGCCGAGCAGCACCGGCTGGTTGCCATGCTGCTGGCCTGGCGCCGTGAGATCGACTCCCGGCCGATTCCCGAGCTGGTCAGCGTGGAACGGGCCAGTGCCGTGCTGGCCTCCCGGCCAGAACGACGGCGGCCGGCCCGCCTGGTGCCGCTGGCCGGGGCTGCCGCGGTCCTTCTGATCGTCTGCTTCGGCCTGGCCCTCACAGCGCGCAGCGCGATGCCCAGCAGCCCGTTGTGGGGCGTGTCGAAGGTGCTCTACAGCCAGCGGGCCGAGTCTGTGCAGGCCGCCGTGACTGCGACCAAGAAGTTCGACGACACCCGCGCGGCACTGGCCTCCGGCCACATCGACCAGGCCCGCACGGCGCTGGCTGATGCCAGCAATGCGCTGGCGTCGGTACGGCCGGAGGAGGGACGCCAGGACCTCACGGTCCAACACGACGTGCTGATAAACGAGCTCCAGCGCAGCGCACTGCCAGAGCAGGCAGCCGGATCGCTACCAACTGTGGGGCAACCCCAGGGCTCGCTACCCCAGCGAGGCACACCACAGCCGGCCCCACCCCAGCTGAGCCCATCCCAGCCGGCCCCACCCCAAGCGGCCCCACCCCAACCGGCCCCACCCCAACCGGCCCTACCCCAACCGAGCCCATCCCAACCGGCCCCACCCAAACCGAGCCCACCCCAACCGGACCCATCCCAGCTGGACCCATCCCATCACGACTCACCGCGACGGAGCCCGCACCACCGCCCACCGCCCCACGGCCCGCCGTCCCACAGACCGACCTCGCGGCCTTTCACACCCTGAATCCGACTTCATCGAAGCGTGGTGTCACAGCCGGACGGCAGGGGCGCGAGATGCGCTACACCGTCCGGCCAGACGCCACCGCACAATGGATGAGCCGGATCGCGGCGCAATGGGACACTCGGCTGGCCGCGATCAAGCGCAGAGCTGAAACCGATACCGAACCCGGCGAGACCGTGACGGGTTCGGCCACCATCCGGGCCCGGAACGTGGAGATCAAGCCGTGACCGCCGTCATGCCTCAGCGAGAACCGCTGGAACTACATCAGGTGGACGAGTACTCGTGCTTGACGTGTGTCGCCGCGAACGTCCTGCACGTGTTCGGGGTCACCGATGCTGTCGACACGTGCTGGGTCGATCGTGAGGTCGGCCGGGAGCCGGGCCGCGAGGCGGAGCGCTCCAGGGTGAGACGTTTCCTGCTCCAGCAAGGACTGTCCCTGCACATGGTGTCCGCCTACGAGCCTGACCGGTTCCTGCAGGAGGGCCTGGACTACCTGAGGCGCTACTACCGCAAGGAGTGGGACTCCTCGTGGGACGAGTACTGGACACCGCATCGGATGGAGCAGAACCGCCGCGAGTGCCTCGCGACCCAAGAGCTGACCACCTTCGGCGCCAGAGTGCGGACCGAGCCCCGTGAGCCCACCCTCGCGGATCTCCGCGACGCCCTGGACCGCGGCCGCCTGGTGTGGATCTCCGTCGACAACGGCTGGGGCGAGGTGGGCTGTCACGCGGTCCTGGTGCACGGCAGGCTGGGCAACGTGTTCGACGTCTACTCACCGGAGGTCTCGGGTAGCTGCCTGCGGCGCTACCGCGGCGGGCGACTGGGCAGGAGGTGGCTGCGCAGCGAGGGCATGACCGCTGTGTGGCGCCCGGACGACGCCCGGGTCTGAACCGGCCGGGGCGGCTCCGCGGTCACGGGCGGCGCACCACAGGCTGGCGCTGCCTGCGGTGATCAGGACCGCGCCGAGGACATGGAACGGCACCAGCACATCGGGAACCTTGAGCAGATACTGCACGACGCCGAGCACACCGTTGGCGACGACGAGCCCGGCGAGCACTCGGTAGCGCCGCCACAAGGTGGGCGTGCTGGGGAAACACCAGCGGGCTCGCACACCGAAGATCACCAGCAGCAGCACCAGGAGACCGACCAGGCCACCGTGCACCGCGGCCAGATCAGCGATCGGCAGGTGCAGGCGCGGGGTGCGGGCGTCCCCGGCGTGCGGGCCGGCCGCGACCACGAAGGTGCCCGCGACGAGCACCGCCACGGCCACCACCGTCTCCGCGACGAGCACGCGCCGCACCGGCGGGGAGACCAGCGGCCGCGGGGGCTCGTCGCCCTCGTCCACCGCGCGCAGCAACAGCACCGACAGCCAGACCAGCAGCGGCGAGACCAGGAAGTGCACCGACACCGACCACCACTGCAGCGACAGCAGCACGGTCAGCCCGCCGATCATAGCCTGCGCCACCACGCCCAGTGGCATGGTCAGCGCCAGCAGCCGGTACCTCCGCCGCCGGGGCCGGACCAGCAGCACCGCGCCGAACACCAGGATCGACACCACCACCACTGCGATGCCCAGCATGCGGTTGCCGAACTCGATCCACTGGCGATCCTGCCCCAGCAGCGGGTTCGTGACGGGGATCAGGCTGCCGGGGGCGCACTGCGGCCAGGTGGGGCAGCCCAGGCCGGACTGACTCACTCGCACCACCGAACCGGTCACGGCGATACCGCACTGCGCGATCACCGTCAGCACGGCCAGCGTCCGCAGCACCGCGCGGCTCGGGGCGGGGAATCGGGACATCAGACCAGCCGACAGCACCCCATGATGCTACGAGAAGGCGGCGGCCCCACCCGTGACGGCCTTCGGATCCGGCCCGTACGCATTCGGCTGCCGTTCGCCGTCGATGGCGAAGAACACGATGAGCACGATCGCGCCGATGAACGGGATGATGCCGATCAGCTGCCACCAGCCGGTCCGGCCGGTGTCATGCAGCCCGCGGGCGCCGACGGCCAGGGTCGGCGTCCCGACCCCACGCTGATACAAGGTCTCTCCGGCTGGGGGTGACGACCCGGCGCCGCGGGAGGAGGCTCTACTCGTCCTCGTCGCGCGAACCGAGCGCGTCATCAACCGAGTGGTAGAGCGCCAGCACCTCCGCAAGCCCCGTGATCTCCATCGGGCGGACCACCGGACGCGTGTCGTCGACCACCACCCGCAACGGCTCGCGGCGCCCTTCCGCCTTCGATGCGGCCTCGGCCAACGCCGCCAGGCCGTGCGACCCCAGATAGGTCACCGCGGTCAGGTCGACGATCACCGCGCGCCCGGCGGCCTCTCGGAACGCCTCGTCGACCGTCGCTCGCAGCCGTCCGACGGTGGACATGTCCACCTCGCCCTCCACGACCACCAGTACGGCGGTGGGCTCGCGGCGCACCGTGATGCGCAGAAGTTGCGCGGCGGAGCGTTCGTACGACTCATCGGCCACGCGGGCACCGTACGCCTGGCACCGGTCCCCGCGCCGTCAGCTCGTCGAGCACGGAGGGGAGAGCGGGGTCGGTGCGGAACATCAGCCCGGAGCGGCCGGGTGAGCGGTCGGCCACCGTGAGAGACTCCCGCGGTGGACAGGAACTTCTACCGGTTCCGCAGCGAATGGCATCTCAACGCGCCAGCCGAGGACGTGTTCCGGGCGCTGGCCGAACTCGATGACTATCCCACCTGGTGGCCCGAGGTCCAGACCGTCCACCCGCTCTCCGAGGACGCCCGCAGGCTCATCTGCCGGTCGCTGCTTCCCTATGACCTGGAGTTCACGGTCCGCCAGTCCCAGCGCGACCGGCGAGCCGGGATTCTCGAAGCCGGTTTGGAGGGTGATCTGGAAGGGTTCTCGTGCTGGTCCATCACGGCCTCGTCAGGCGGTGCCCTGGCCGTGTTCGACGAGGAGGTCATCGTCAACAAGAAGTTGTTACGACGGCTGGCCCCGATCGCCAGACCGGCGTTCAAGGGAAACCACAGTCTGATGATGAGTCACGGACGGCGGGGTTTGACAGCATATCTGGCCGGGATGCGACTGGGCCGAGAGCCCGGGACGCAGAGCCGGCCATTCACGCGTTGAACTCGATGAAGATCGAAGCTCTGGCGTTGCCTGCACTGGTCGACGGCACCCAGGGGCGGCCGCGGCGGCCTTGTTCGGCACTGACGAGTGAATGTCGCTCCCGGGTTCTCGAAACGGTCAAGTCTGCCCGCCCCCCTGCCGACTCATGAGCGGGAGGGGTTGGCGCGGCGTCGTCACCGTTCCCGGACGGAGTCGCAGCCGCCAGTCCGGCCTTCACGAACACGGCGAGCACCGAGCCCGGGGACGCAACTCGAGAGCCGCGGCATGGGTGCCTGGCGCTCAGCTCTGGCCACAGTGGAGATATCCGTCAAGGATTGCTGACGCCCTGTGGACACCACGCGCCTGGCAAGAGAAGGCTGGAGCTGGAGGTACCCGGCGTGATCCGCCGAGGGACGGGAGGGCAATGAACAATTCGTATCATGACGACTACTGGACGGCCGAGGAGGTTCCGCTCCCGGTGATGCACGCTGTGCAAGCGGCCGAGGCAATTCGCGAGGCCACCTACCGGATGCATCGCATGCAACTGGCGCGGGGAGCTCCTGAACGGCTCGACACCCACAGCCTCACCGCCGTGGGTGCCGCCTTCGAGGACCTGACACGAGGATTGGCCCAGTTCGCCGGCCAGGTCGCCGGGTCGCTACCCGAGTCGATCGACGAGCATCCGACGGCGTCCCGGGAGATCCGCGACGGGCTCGTCGCGTTCCGGATCGCTGCGCTGGACGCGAGTGTCGCGGCACGCGCGCTCGGGCCGTCGGCCATCTCGACCGAGATCGAGAACGGCAGAGTGCCACCGCAACGGCGCAGGTGATAGGCCGGGAGGGGTCAACTCGCAGTATCCAGTACGGCAGGCCGGTCCGGGTGATCCACGAGCAGCACCAGGTCCGCTTGCTGAAGAGGATGGGCGTCCACCGTGTAGCGGTGGTAAGCGGGCAACGTCCAGGCCAGCTCGGCGGACATCCGGCGTCGCAGCGCCGCCTCGGACAGATGCAGATGCACACGCAACTCGGCGGGCAGGCCGAGGCTGAGCAACAGGGAACCATCCAGCAGCAACACACCCCCGACGGGTAGCGTGACGGGCTCGGCGCGAGGTGAGCGATCGATCTGGGTATCCCAGAAACGAGGCAACACCCGCCCCGAGCCACCCACGCCCAAGGGGGCCAGCACCGCACGCCGCAGCGCGGCGGCGTCGAGCCGGTCGGCGTAGTACGCGTCGGGATCACGACGCCCACGCTCCAGTCGCAGCGACGCCGGACGCAGGAAGTCCTCGGCCGAGACCCGCAACGTCGGCCGGCCACGCAGTCGCACCTGCGCCTGCACCGCGTCGGCCCAGCCGGCCGGATCAGCCGGGCCTGCACCGTCGACCAGCACCCGAGTCCAGGACCCCGGTCCGGCCGTGGCCACGATCCGCTCCGCGAACTCCTCGACAGCGGCGGCCGGGGTGATCGGACGTGCCCGCATCCTGCTATCCCAGCATCCCGGTGGCACGTCGCCCACCCTGACGGTCTCAGTCGCGGATCCGGACCAGGCCCTCCTGCACGACGGATGCGATCAGCCTGCCGTCCTGGCTGAAGAACCGTCCGACAGCCAGGCCGCGGCCACCCGATGCCGACGGTGAGATGCAGTCGTAGAGCACCCACTCGTCGACTCGGAACGGCCGATGGAACCACATGGCGTGGTCCAGGCTCGCGGCCTGCACCCGGTGGTCCAGCGCGCGGCCGTGGCGAGCGGTGACCGACCCCAGCAGGGTCAGGTCGGAGGCGTAGGCGAGCACGCAGACATGCACCAGCGGGTCGTCGGGCAGCGACCCGTCGATGCGCATCCACAGCTGGTTCCGCTGTTCGGTCCGGGACCGCTCGCCGCCACCTGCCCAGACCGGCGCGATGACGTAGCGCAGGTCGAACGGCCGCGGGATCCGCGCGATCGCGGGTTGCGGACCGTCGGATCTGCGGGCCCAGGCCGCCAGGTCGTCGAGCTGATCCGGTGGCGGGACCTCGGGCATCTCATCGGCGTGTTCCAGGCCTACCTCGGGGAGCTGAAAGGATGCCGACAACGCGAAGATCGCCTTGCCGTGCTGGATCGCCACGACCCGGCGGGTGGTGAACGATCTCCCGTCCCGGATCCGGTCCACCTCGTAGACGATCGGCACCTGGGGGTCACCGGGGCGGATGAAGTAGGAGTGCAGCGAATGCACACCACGCTCGGGTGACACGGTGCGACCGGCGGCGACCAGGGCCTGCCCGGCCACCTGACCACCGAAGACCCGCCCCGGCGACTCCGCGGGGCTCACGCCCCGGAAGATGTCCTCCTCGATGCGCTCGAGGTCCAGCAGGGCGACCAGCCGATCGACCACGGCCTGGCCACGCGGCACCCCATCGGACGCTTGCGCAGCTGGTGCTGCCTTGGTCATACCTCGCAGGATAGGTCAGCCATGATCGTCCTCGCCCAGCCGGTGCACCCGGATCAGGTTGGTGGATCCCACTGTGGAGGGCGGCGATCCGGCCACGACCACCATCAGGTCTCCGGGCTGATAGCGCCCGATCGACAACATCGCCTGGTCCACCTGCCGCACCATGGCGTCGGTGGAGTCCACTGCGGGCACCAGGAACGTCTCCGTACCCCAGGTCAGCGCGAGCTGGTTGCGCACCGAGGGCTCCGGGGTGAACGCCAGCAGCGGGAGCCGGGTGTGCAGCCGGGCCAGCCTGCGGACGGTGTCGCCGGATTGGGTGAAGGCCACCAGAGCCGTGGCCGACAGGTTCTCGCCGATGTCGCGGGCCGCGTAGGACAGCACACCCCGCTTGGTCCTCGGCACGTGGTTGAGCGGTGGGACGATCGGCGAGCCCGCCTCGACGGCCTCCACGATCCGGCTCATCGTCTCGACGGACTCGATCGGGTAACGGCCGACACTGGTCTCGCCGGAGAGCATCACCGCGTCGGCGCCGTCGAGCACCGCGTTGGCCACGTCCGAGGCCTCTGCCCGGGTCGGCCGGGAGCTGCCGATCATGGAGTCGAGCATCTGGGTGGCCACGATCACCGGCTTGGCGTTCTCCCTGGCGATCTGGATGGCCCGCTTCTGCACCAGCGGCACATGCTCCAGCGGCAGTTCGATACCCAGGTCGCCCCGGGCCACCATGACGCCGTCGAAGGCCAGCACGATGGCCTCGAGGTTGTCGACGGCCTCGGGCTTCTCCAGTTTGGCGATCACCGGCAGCCGGCCACCCGGTATCCCGTCCATGGTGCGGTGCACCTTGTCGATGTCGGCGGGCGAGCGGACGAAAGACAGCGCGATCACGTCCACCCGCAGCTTCAGCGCGAACTCCAGGTCCTTGATGTCCTTCTCCGACATCGCGGGCACCGAGACGTTCATGCCGGGCAGCGAGAGACCCTTGTGGTCGCTGACGGTGCCACCCTCGACGACCTCGCACACCACGTCGTAGTCCTCGACCTTGCGCACCACCAGGGCGACCTTGCCGTCGTCGATCAGCAGGCGGTCACCTTCGCGGGCATCCTCGGCCAGACCTTCGTAGGTGGTGGAAACCCGGTCGTGGGTGCCGACGACGTCCTCGACGGTCACCCGCACCATGTCGCCCTCGCGCCATTCCACCGGGCCTCCGGCGAAACGGCCGAGACGGATCTTGGGTCCCTGCAGATCGCCGAGAATCCCGACCGCCTTGCCGCATTCCTCGCTGGCCTCCCGGATCGTCCGGAAGATCTGGGCATGGTCGGCATGCGTTCCGTGGCTGAAGTTGAGACGAGCCACGTCCATGCCCGCCATCACCAGCTCCCGGATCTTCTCCGGGCTCGCGGTGGCTGGCCCGAGGGTGCAAACGATCTTCGCGCGGCGGCTCACGGGCTCCAGCGTAGCGGGGTATCTGGACCGATCCGGTAGCCGGGATGGGCCGAAGTCGCCCGTGCGGGGACAACCGTTGCCCGCTTCGAGTAGGGGCGCTCTTTACCCGGCGGGCACCAGCGCAGGACACGACGAGCACCAGCGCAGGACACGCCGGTCAGGGAGTGGCTGCGACGGGAGTGCGACCAGGAGGGTGGCCCGCCACGGTGTCCGGATCCTCCCGGCCACGGGGGGCGAGCAGCAGGTAGAGCCCGGCGGCGAGGAACACCACGACCGAGGTGATCACGTTGATCCGGAGCCCGAAGACCATGGTGGCCGGGTCGGATCGCATCAGTTCGATCCAGAACCGGCCCGCCGTGTAGCCCGCGACGTACAGCGCGAACGCCCGGCCGTGGCCGAGCCGGAAGCGGCGGTCCGCCCACACCACGAGCAGCGCGACACCGATGTTCCACAAAAGTTCATAGAGGAACGTCGGGTGCACGACGGCGACCACCGGACCCTGCGCGACCCCTCCGAGCGGATCGAGCAGGCCGGTCTGCGGATTCACCCGCTCCCGGATCTCCAGCCCCCAGGGCAGCGTCGTCGGGCCACCGTAGAGCTCCTGGTTGAACCAGTTCCCCAGCCGGCCGATCGCCTGAGCCGTCACGATGCCCGGCGCGACCGCATCGGCCAGTGCGGGCAGCGGGATGCCCCGGCGCCGGCAGGCGATCAACGCCCCCAGCCCGCCGAGCGCCACCGCGCCCCAGATACCCAGCCCGCCCTGCCAGACCTTCAGCGCATCCCACGGATCACCGCCGGGCCCGAAGTACTTCGGCCAGTCGGTGGCCACGTGATAGAGCCGTCCACCCACCAGGCCGAACGGCACCGCGAACAGCGCCACGTCGGTGACCGTCCCCGGCGCGCCGCCCCGGGCCCGCCAGCGGCGCTCCCCCCACCCGATCGCCACCGCGATCCCGGCGATGATGCACAACGCATATGCCCGGATGGGTATCGGTCCCAGCTGCCAGACACCGCGGTCCGGACTGGGAATCGTGGCCAGCAGCATCCCGACGCTCACGGGCGACACGGTATCTCCCACTGCGATGGTCAGTCCGCGCACCTGGGCCAGCGCGTGGAGTTGACCGCGGACTCTGGGCTGGGGAAGGTAACTCGATGAGCAGCGATGAGGTGCGAGATGGAGTGTCACTGACCAATCTCGATCAGCCGCTGTTCGAGGGAGCGGATGCCACCAAGCGGGATCTGGTGGACTATCTGGATGCGGTTCGGGACCGCGTTCTTCCGGTGTTGCGGGACCGGCCGCTGTCGGTGATCCGGGTGCTGCGCGGCCAGGCGCCGTTCATGCAGAAGAACGTTCCCAAGTACACCCCGCCGTGGGTGCCGACGGTGCCGCTGTGGGCGGAAGCCTCGAAACGTGAGGTGTCCTACGCGCTGTGCAACGACCGGCGCACACTGCTGTGGTTCGCCAACCAGCGTGCGGTGGAATACCACCCGACCCTGATCCGGGTCGATCGCTGGAACCACCCCACCCACCTCATCCTCGATATCGACCCGCCGGCCGCGGATGCGTTCGAGCTGGCCGTCCGGGCCGCCCACCTGATCCGCCAGGCGTTGGCCGACGCCGGCCTGGCGGGAGTGGTGAAGACCAGCGGCGCGAAGGGTGTACACGTGTTCGTGCCGGTCGAGGCGGCAGCGACGGCCGAGGAGGTGGCCGCGGCCACCCGCGCACTCGCCGCGCGGGCCGAGCGCCTTGATCCCGCACTCGCCACCACGGCGTACATCCGGGACGACCGCGGCGGCAAGGTGTTCCTCGATTCGACCCGGGCCGGCGGGGCCACCGTGGCGGCGGCGTACAGCCCGCGCGTCCGGCCTGGAACACCGGTGTCGTTCCCGGTCGCCTGGGACGAGCTCGACCGCGTTGCGCCGGCTGACTTCACCGTCCGCACCGCAGCGCGGCTGATCGCCGAGAGTGACCCGTGGGCCGACCGGATGCCCGAGCCGCAGCGGCTGGGCTCCGATCTGATCGAGGAGGGCCGCGCCATCCCGGTCGCCCGGGTGCAGGCGATGCACGAGGGCAAGCGCCGCGCCCGCGCTCGCCGCAGCTGACGAGCCGGATTGCTCGCGTACTGAACTAGACGGACAGGCCTGCGCGGTGGGCCAGGCCCCGTAGTTCCTGCCCGGCGCGTCCGGCCGGGGGTTTCTCGACCAGGGTGGTGAGCACGTCGCGGGCCATCGGGTCCCGATACATCCGGGTGGGGAAGATGGTCTCCGCGGTACGCAGTGCCCGCACCGCATCCTCACCCCGGCCCCGCAACTGCGACAGCGCGCCCCCGTAGCGAGTCCAGTAGTAGACCCTGCGTGAGGGGAACGGACTGAGCCGAGGGTCGACGTCCTCGGCGATTCGCACCACCTCGTCTGGCTCTGCGCGCTCCAGCGCTAGTTCCATCCGTCGGAACTCCACACTGGTAGGTCCGAACGCGAACCCCAGAGGGTCGGCGGGGTACTCCCCGAACCGCGAAGCCAAACCCGCAGCCTCCTCCAGGGGAGCATCGGCGTCATCCGGCCGCCCCAGTAACAAGGCAGCCAGTGCGCGGCTCGCCAGGAGACTGCACTGAAGACCTGCGGTGTCCCGGGTGACCAGGGGTGGGCTTAGCGAGTCCAATTCGGCCTGGGCTGGCTCGAATGCCCCACCGCGGAGAAGCACACCGACTACACCGTGCGCGGCCATACCGAGGGTCGTCGGCCGGCCATCCTGGCGTGCCAGGGTCCGCGCCAGAAACACAACTCGACGGTGCAGGTCGGCTGGCGCACCCGCACTGACAAGCCACATGCGGGTGATATGTACATGCAGGTAAACCGCGAGGGCGATCAGCTCTGCGTGATCGCTGCCTTGGTCCAGGGTCGTATGCAGGTCTGCGATCAGACCTGGCAGTTCCCGGGCGACGTCAGCGAATTGGCACTCACGGTTCTGTTGCTCAATCCGGGCCACCCGCTCGCGCAGCACGCCAACCGGAAGCACCTGCCCAGCGGGATGCCCGACGTCTATCCCGTCGAGAGTGCGGCGCACCGCCTCGATGGCCGAGTCGGTGTTCCCGTCGCCCGGAGCCGCCAACGGGATCCGGATCAGCTCCGAGGGGGCGATCTCCAGCGCATTGGCCAAGGCTGCGATCAGCTTCAGGCTGTCCAGCGGACGGTCCGCAGTCTCCAGCATGGACAGGTAGCTCTTGCTGATCCCGGCCAACCCAGCGACCACATCGAGGGACTTACCCCGCGCCCGGCGGATCCGGCGCAGCCGACGGCCCATCATCCGCCGCACCTCCTCAGCCTCCACCGAGCACCCCCTCATCGGACACGGTACGGGTCTGTAGGCGCCGACGGACCGGACAGCCGCGGATGATCATGATGTCGACGGTGTCAGTGCACCGACATCGCTGGTTCACAAGTTGTGAACCGGGGGGCAACTCGTTGCTGCGCTGTTCAGCGCGGAAGGGACCGGAGTGGGGGCCTGATCGAACACCAATTATCGAGTCCATTCACGCACAGTGAATAATCAGCGGCCGATTCCCCGTCACCCTCGATGGGGTGATCATCAATCTGGTAACGCTGATCAGTCGTCCCGAGCCTGCTCATCAGGCCGCCCATGGCGTCCTCGCCGACCGCGCCTTAGAAATGATCCCGTGGTTGGCGAGTGGGTTCGCGATAGTCATGGTTTCGGTGGTGGTGTCAGCTTGGGTCCAGCGGTGTCGGGACCTCAAATCCGGTAGCCGGGCGGTCCCTACGGTCGCCATCGGGCGCGACGGCGAAGCAGGGGACGACGGATGAGCAGTCCTGCTGCGGCTGCGCGGCCCCGCGTCGTCACGGTGACGGAGGCCGGTACGGATGCGGCCCACTTCGTGACCGACGAGGCGATGACGGCCGGCTTTCGGGGTGGGATCTACCCGGCGGTATGTGGTGCTCGCGTCCTCCCGGCGAGCTTGACAGCACCGGCCAAAGTGTGGTGCCGACCCTGCACCCGGTGGTGGTCATGTCCCTGAGCGAGGTACGGGAACAGATCGCGCTACGTCGGGTTTCCGAGTGCCGCATCGCGATATTGCAAGGAACCTACTTCGACCACGGCCAGTGTTCTGAGTGAAAGGACCCCCGAGTTGCCACGACGGCGCACCAAGAGCAAGACAAGACGGGGAAAGGGGCGTGCCGTTGGCGCAGGTCACAATCATCGAAGTGGCGCAAACCTGACGGAGTTTTAGTTTCATGTGGAGGTCATGCATGAAACTAAAAGTCTGCTGTAGTAATCCAACGTCCGAGACAGCTTCAGAGATCGTCGATCGCCTTGCGCAAGGCCGGCCGTCCGGGAAATCAGGCCGGTTGGGGGGCGGGGCGGCGTACTCCACCGGCGAGATCGGCAGCCAGGGCGTGCATGCCGGACTCGCCGTCCTGGGCTGCGGTCACGAAGGCGGAACCGACGATCACCGCGTCGGCGAAGGCGGCCACCTCGGCGGCCTGGGCACCGTTGCGCACGCCGAGCCCCACCCCCACGGGCAGGTCCACCGCAAACGGACGTGCCCGGCCGACCAGTTGTGACGCGGCGCCGCTCACCGAGTCGCGGGCTCCGGTGACGCCCATGACCGAGCTGGCGTAGAGGAAGCCACGGCTCGCCGCCGCGGTCGACGCGAGCCGCTCGTCGGTCGT